>CAMOCK010000026.1 GCA_946610645.1 uncultured Bacteroidales bacterium | reverse complement strand
GACAACCCGATCTATCTCGATACCCACGCCTGGGTGCTGTACATGAAAGGCGACTACAAGGAAGCCGAAAAGCACATGAGCAAGGCCCTAAAACTGCTGAAAGAGCCTGACGAAACCTACACCAAGCATTATGAGGCGATTAAGAGCAAGCTGAAGTAAAGGAGGAACTTCGGCCCGAATTATCCATATTGCGAAAGAATTACCTTTTAGCCAAAACTATCAGTATTTGCGAGTTTTGGCTAAAAATCGAACTATTTGCAGCCAAAACTAATAAAAACCGTGAGTTTTGGCTAAAAATTAAAATGTTTTTGTAATTTTGCAGCGTCAAACAAGTACAAAAGCATGGAAAAGATTCCAAATATTGTCGGAAGAGCGAAGGAAATCGCCGAGTTTGAGAAATATGTCAGGTCGGGAAGGCCGGAGTTTATCGCCGTTTATGGCCGAAGAAGGGTCGGTAAAACCTTTTTAATCAATCAACTGTTCCATGGTCGAATGACTTTCAGCATGACAGGCGTTCTCGAAGGCGACTTTGGCGAGGAAATAGAGGCGTTCATGGATGCCATGGACCTTTACGGTTTTGAGGTCAAGGAGCGCCCCGCCACATGGATGCGAGCGTTTACCCTGCTCCGCAAAGCCTTGCAGCCCAAGGTGGATGCGGGAGGCGACTGCATTGTGTTTTTGGACGAAATTCCCAGTTTGGACACGCACGGGTCAGGGTTTGCCAAGGCATTGGGACATTTCTGGAACAGTTGGGCTTCGCTACACAACAACGTGAAGCTCATCGTTTGCGGCAGTGCCACCACTTGGATGATCAAAAACATCATCGACAGCCACGGCGGGCTGCATGACCGTATCACTCACGAAATGAAGCTGTTGCCCTTTACACTTAAAGAAACGGAGCAATACCTTATTAATAACGGTTTCCATTGGAGTCGGCTTTCGGTGGTGCAGTCCTATATGATGTTTGGCGGCGTGGCTTATTATTTGAGCCTTTTGGATTCTAATTTGAGCCTGACGCAAAACATTGACAACCTGTATTTCGATGTCAATGGGCCGTTGCGCCGCGAATACAAACGGTTGTTCAAGACCTTGTTCCGCTCGCCCGAGCCTTATATGGAGATTGTTGAGTTGCTGGCCCGTCACAAAAAAGGCCTGACCCGTGCCGAACTGATGCAGAAACTGAACAAGGATTCGGGCGGAAACCTATCGGAACAGCTTGAAAACCTGATAGAATGTGGTATGGTGCGGAAGTATAAAGTGCGCGAGAAGAAGGTGGTGAAAAGCAAAGGCAGCATCTATCAGTTGGTGGACATGTTCTCTTTGTTCCACATCCATTTTGCCGACAAGTCGGGCAGCGACAGCCGTTTTTGGGCCAATCATTTGGGTACGCCCGAAACCAACACGTGGTTAGGCTTGGCCTACGAGCGCGTCTGTCTGCTTCACGTCGAACAAATCAAGGCGACACTACACATCGACACCATCGCGTCAGAGCAATACAGTTGGCGAAGCAAGGAAAGCACACCTACCGCGCAAATCGACCTCATCATTGACCGCGCCGACGATGTGGTCAATGTTTGTGAGATAAAGTATTCCACGAAAGAGTACAGCCTGACTGAGGATGAAGCCCAAAAGATGGCCTACCGTTTGGAAGTTTTCCGCCGCGAGACGGGCACAAGGCAAAGCCTTTACTTGACGCTCATCACCGCCGCCCCATTGGCAGAAAACGCCCATTCCGACGACATCCCCGTCAAGCTGACCATGGATGCGTTGTTTGGGTGAGTCGTGTTGTTTATTGGTCTATGCAGCAAGACATACTAAAAAACACCACCCTTTTGCCGCATTGGGGACAGCGTTTGACGACAAACAGTCGCCTCTTGGGCGGCTCAGGGTCTGTCATTGCGCCCTCGGGAAGGGTGGTGACAAAAACGTTGAAACCACAAGTTTGTGAATGTGGACCGAAAAAAACATCTCTTACCAACAACTACTTACAACCTAATCTGAAGTCCTATTCAAACTTCTTCTCTCGAACTGCCCTCTCATAGACTTCATTTGCCAATTCCTTGGGTTCATAAGAGTATTCATACGAGTAGTCATCACTTCCAAAAAGACGTGATTTTTCCAGTGTTTTACGCAGTGTGGGCTTATATAGATTCAGCAATTTCTCGGCCAAATATTGGTTTTTCATCGAAATTGCCCTTGACATCACGCCGTCCAACATTTGGTTGTATTTTGCAACCGAAATCATGTAGGCTTCATTGTTTTTCGTAATCTTCTTGGTAGTTGTCACCCCAACAATAGGAGTTCCGTATTCTCCATAATTTGCAATCAAATTTATCAGCCTATCAGAACTATTGGCTGAATTATCATTCATTAGATAAGTAATTTCTGCATTGATAAGTTTGTCTGAATAATAATCATATTCATCTAACTTCTTCATCCGTTTAAGGTACTTATGAGCCTTGGCAAAATCATGATTATTAATCGCGTTCTCAAATTTAGGGATATTTCTCTCTGGCTTATTAAAATAGTAATAAGCAATAGATCCTCCGATAATCAGTCCACCAATTATAGCCAAGGTTAAAAACAATCTCCCAATGCCTTCTAAAATATCCATTATCATAATTCATTATTTTTATAGTGTTTATCAAAATAATTACAAAAATAATCCCAAACAACCCAAAAGCCTATCTACGCCAAAAGTAACTATCGAAACCGCCTTATCGGTTATCAAATCAGTAACACGCTCTTTGAAACCTCCAATTGGATTAAGTAATCCCGATTCTGTCTGACTTTGGGATTGTCTTTCCGCTTCGGCTTGGCTTTGCACCAACAAGGCTTCATTTGCTTTCAAATTTGCTTCTGCATTGATACGTTCAATAGCAAGGTTTTCTTGCTCGACATACATTTCATGGGCACGCTTGGCATCATCAACATCTTTACAATGCGACACATAGTTTTGAAATGCCTCTGCCGCAGTCGCATAAATCGGGGCGTTGGACGGAATTTGTCTCATATATGCCCCCGCCACTGGATTGTACTGTTCACTATCAGACATCGCATCCAACATGGCGTAATAATAAGTGGTGCTCAAACGCTCCCGATATAAGGCATAAACCCCATCAACATGAGTCTGCGCAAAATCGAAACAAGAAGATGCAGCCTCTGGAACAGAAACTAATAAAGCATACGCTTTTCCATACTCGCCAAGTTGCACATACTGGTTTACCTTTGCAATTACAGTCGCTTTGTTGGATTCAAACCAATTGACTATCTTTTCGGATGATTGTCTCAACATGTCTTTGATTTCATCATCATTCTGAATGGACTGTACCGCATTCAGGCAAGCCAATTCTTCAGAATCACCCACACCCATAACTTCACGGGAAACAGTTCCGAACACATCTCCCGTCACAAGATTGGCGACATAAAAATTGATACTGTAATTAGTGTACTTTTTTGCTGGCACGCCACTAGTAATGCCTTTTTGCATAGGCGTAATAAGGGTCGCCAAAACAAAAGAAGGGTCACCGCCATAACCGGCAATCCCGTTTGCGGCAGTAATCTGCAACATACGAGATGCCAAGACTTCAGCCGCTTGCATAGTAAATTCTTCTGTAACTTTCGGCACCATAATAGTCAATTTGACCGCGTTTCTATAGGAAACAGAATCCAAATAGCCATTCAAAGCGGCTCTTTGTCGGGCAATGGCTGCTTGACGTTGTTCGTCAGACAATGAACTGTTTTTTGTTTCGGGCTGATAAACCACTCCTTGCGGTTGGTTTGTATTACCGTTACACCCGATGCAGAAAAAGCATAGAGAAACCACACCCAACTGACAGACAATGCATAAAACGATTAACAATAACTTTTTCATAATTAAGAATTTATAAGCCATTTATCATAATGTGAACATCACCAAGACCTTGAACCTTATTGGAACATTTCACACCACATTCTGTCTTGAACTCTTTGATTAGTTCGCGACTCCATTTGTAAGCACTATATTGAGTACCGTCTGGCTGCAATGCAGGAATGCGAACATTGACAAAGTATAGTTCATAATCGGTGTTGTTTTGCAACTTATATGCTCCTTTTTTTGTGTTCAAATCCATATAGTCCATAATCCAGTCGGCATAAGTGTCGCCTGTAACACTCTCACTCGTCAGATTGATTTTGGACTTTTTCGCAATGCTGAAACGCACCGTAATCTCACGACCGGAAACTACTATGTTTTGAAAATATCTGCCTATTTCAGGCTCCATCTCCTTCATGTTTTTTCGGAAAGATTGTGAGAAAGCTTTGGCCATGTCGTCCGATACTGTTTCCGTTGCCGTTTTAGATGAAAAAGCCTTGTTTGTATAGGCATCAAAAGCGGTAATCGTATATGACAGATTCTTTCGAAAATTCGGATCCATTGGATCCAATTTGCAATCATAGTCCAGTTCAATAATAATGTCGGGTGACGCAGTTTGCAAAAGCATGGTTTTGGCATCTTGCGCCACATCATCAGCCATATTGGTGGCTGCACGATTATTGAGAGATTTCAATGTTTGTTCCAAATCAGTCAAAGGATACGCAAGTTGGACGAACTCATTCTGAATAACAGAAATGAGAGCCTTGTTGTTAGGATTGTCCAAAATGTACTTGTTATAATCTCTGTCCAAATAGTTTGCTCCGTTTATTGAAACATTCTTCAAGGCATCATAAGATTGCAGAAGATTGTCACTTGGGAGAACCATAATGGTTGGTTTGGCTTGCTCTATGGCATTTACCACAGAATGGTCATCTTCTTCTACGGCATTGCCGTAAGAAGTCAACTTTTGATGGTCATCATGATTTCCATTCCGCAACAGAAAAAACGCAGCAACTCCGATGCCTATCAGTATCAGACAATTAATGATGATAGAGATACCTTTCTTCATATTCTATAGTTTAATTTGTTGCCCATCCGTGCCCCCATGAGCAGATTATACAAAACGAAGCGTGGCGCTGATATACCACTTCTTCTAATGGAGGTTGTGAGAGATACCCTAATGTGTAGATGTAGCAAACAGTCCACGCAAAACAGCGCGAACTATTATGCCTCTCTTGCACATTATAGAAGGTTCTCACATTTCCATTAGCAAGACGAGCATAACGCTTCGTGTTCTATTATGTCGGCGGTATAATGTCCGCCAAAGAACCGCTGCAAATATACAAATTTTTCCAATACGCGCATCTTTCCAGCCATTTTTTTCACGAGAAAAGGCGGTTAAGTGGAAATACCACTTCTTGCAGTCGTTTATTTGTCCGCGAAAGCACTTTTTGCCCGTTTAGGGACAAATGCAAGGAGAAAACGTACAAATTTATATTGTGTTTGAGGAGTTTGTAGTATTTTTGCCACTTCATTTTGGAACAATTCTTGCACAAAACCCAACCGTGAAAAACCTCACTATCATAGCATTCCTCACACTACTGCTCGTGGCTTCCTCCTGCGCCTCGCGGAAGAAAGTTGTGCAGCCGCCGCAAAACAAAGCCTTTGAATGGATGACGGCCAACATGGCCATCCAAGCGGAAGGCAACGGCATGGCGTTCAACGACTTGTCGGGGCAAGTCAGAATGCGGAAGGATAGTATTGTTTGGCTCAATGTGACCGCCATGATGGGCGTAGAAGTGCTTCGCGCCAAAGTCAGCGCGGATTCCGTTTGGGTGCTCAACCGAATGGAAAAGAGCTATTTGGCCGAGCCTTTGGACACGGTTTCGGCGCAACTTGGGATGCCGCTCAGCCTGAATTTGGTACAAACTTTGCTCTTGGACAATAACGAGGGCCTTCCGCCCGTTGAGAACCAAACGATGCAACTGAAAACCTTCGTGATGGGCAACATGAGCGCCAAAATCAGATACAACAACGTCAAACTTGACGAAAAAACGACGTTTCCACTGAAAATCACCGACAAAATGGAGCGGTTCAGACTACTGAAAAAGAAATGAAAAAACTGCATATCATATTGGTTTTGTTATTGTTGTCCTTCGCGTACCCATCGTTTGCGCAAAAGATCAAAGGCAAGTCGAAAAAGCAGCTGCAAACCGAAATCTCCAACTTGCAGAAGGAAATCTCCAACGCCAACCAATTGCTGAAAAAGACCAAGAAAGACAAGGAAATGACCCTCAACGAGGTCATCCTCCTCGAAAAGAAAATCAAGCAGCGCGAGCAACTCATCAAGGCCTACAACGAGCAAATCGCGGTTCTTGACGAAGAAATCAAAGCCGGGCAAAGCAACATCAAGGCGCTCAATTCCGACCTTGGGAAGTTGCAGAAGGAGTTTTCAAAAATGGTCACTTTTGCCAACAAAAACCGCAACAACTACGAGCGTTTGGGCTTCATTTTCGCCTCGAAAGACTTCAACCAAGCCTTCCGCAGGCTGCGTTACATTCGCGAGTTCACCGATGCCCGAAAACTGAAAATGGACCAAATAGCCACCACCGAAAAACGCATCAGCGGTGAGGTGGAAGCCAGCCAACAAGCCCGCGAGGAACGTGCCGCCATGCTTGCCGACGAAAAGGTGCAAAGGGCTGAGCTGCAAGGAGAAAAAGAGGAATTGAACAAGCAAGTGACCAAGCTCAAAAAGAAAGAAGGCAGCATACAGCAAGACATCAAGAACAAGCAGCAGCAGACCCAAAAACTGCAAAAAGCCATTGACGACATCATCGCCGAGGAAATCCGCAAGGCCAACGCCGAAGCCGAGCGCAAACGCAAGGAGGCCGAGAAGAAAGCCGCCAACAAGGACAAAGGAAAAACCACCACGACAAAGCCCTCGACCACGACAAAAACAGAAAAAGGCATGGCCTTGACCCCCGCCGAAAAGTCGCTTTCGACGAGCTTCGTCAGCAACAAGGGCAAGCTGCCGTGGCCCGTTGAGCGCGGCGTGATTTCGTCGTCATACGGCAAGCACACCTCGGCCGTGTCGAGCAAGGTGACCGTCACCAACAACGGCATCGACATTGCCACCACCTCCGGCGCCAAGGCCCGCGCCGTGTTCGACGGCGAGGTGGCCAACGTCACCAAACTGACCGGCTCGAACACCGTGGTCATCATCCGCCACGGCGAGTATTTCACCGTCTATTCCAACCTCGAAAACGTCACCGTGAAGCGCGGCGACAAGGTGAAAACCAAGCAAAGCATCGGAACCGTCCACACCAACAAGACCGAAAACAAGACCGAGCTGCACTTTGAGCTGCTGAAAGAACAAAACCGACAAAACCCTGCCAACTGGCTATCGAAATGAAGTATAAACTATTCATATTACTGCTGTTGGGCTTGATCATGGCCAACTCGTCATGCAAGACCAAGGAAGTGCCGGGTCGCCGCCGTGCGCCGCGCAACTGCAACACCTGCACCAAGTGGAGCTACACGCCTCCGCAAGCCACGGAATACGAACTCTTGAACCACGATGAAGCCTGAAGAACTCCAGTTGCTGCAACGCTATTTCCCCGAAGCCTCCGTCGCGATGGTGGGCGAGATCTTCGAGCAGCGCCGCTTCCGTCTCCACTTCAAGCGGCCACGCACCTCGAAGCTCGGCGACTTCCGTCCGCCACGAACCAAGAACGACCTCTGCTCCATCACCCTCAACCTCGACCTGAACCCCTACCAGATGCTCATCACCTACGTCCACGAAGTGGCGCATTATGATGTGTATCAATGTTATGGCACGCGACGGGTTCAGCCCCACGGCACAGAGTGGCAGGCCCGTTTTGCCGCGCTGCTCGCGCCGTTCATGACGGATTCCGTTTTCCCAAACGACGTGCTCGCCGCCCTCCGAAAGCACCTTCAGCACATCAAGGCCAGCAGCACCGCCGACCAAAACCTGCAAAGGATATTGAAACAATACGACAAACACGCCGAAACCATCACCACCGTCGAGAGCCTTCCCGACGGTTCGAGGTTTGTATTGAAAAACGGCCTCGTGTTCCGCAAAGGCGAGAAACAACGCACGCGCTACAAGTGCCTCTGCGAGAGCAACGGACGCTGGTATTTCGTGTCGGCGTTGGCTGAAGCAGTTCCCGTTTGACTTTTTTCCCATTATTTTGCCCAAAATCAAGAAACTTTCCCTCTATTACACAAAAAAAGCGTAATATTGCACTTTTATTCTCACCATCGGACTCATGAAAACACTCATCAACCGCTTTTGCAGCTTCATATTCGGCAAGCATAACAGCAACTCCTTGCCCCGCATTTGGATTTTGGCCGCCGATATGTTCATCGTGCTCTTGGCCTTCCTCGTCGCCATATTCATGCTTTATTTCAAAAGCTTCGGCAAGTCGGTCTTCGACTTGAACCGCATCTGGCTTGTGCCCATCGTCTACCTGATAGCCTTCGTCACCAGCCGCACCTACGACGGCATGTTGCGCTATTCGGGCTTCAACGACGTGCGCAAGATCCTCTATTCATGCTCGGCGGCGATGGCTTTCCTCATAATCGGCAAGCTCATCATCACCAAGATTTCGCCAGCTTTGGCCTATTCCGTCTTCCCGCGCTACATCACCATCATGTACCACTTCCTCATCACCACCGTCTTGATGGTGATCTTGAGGCTCACCATCCGACGGCTCTACAACGAGGTCTACAAGCACTCCGACGGCAAGAAAAACACCATCATCTACGGCGCGGGCGACGCCGGAACCATGCTCCTTCGCTCCATCATGATCGACACCAAGTCGACCTACAAGATAAAGGCCTTCATCGACGACAACCCCTTGCGAGCAGGCAACGAAATCAACGGCGTGCGGATTTACGCGCCAGCCACGGCTCTCAGCGAAGACTTCATCAAAAAGAACAAAATCGAGGTGATGATCTTGGCCATACCGAGCGCCGACGAAAACCGTAGCAAGGAAATCATAGAAATGGGACTTTCGCACAACCTGAGCGTGAAGTCGATACCGGCATTCAACCAGTGGGTAGACGGGAAGATTTCGGAAAACGAGGTGCAAGACATCAAGATCGAGGACCTCTTGGGCCGCAACCCCATCATCCTCGGCAAGGAGAACGTGAGCCGCGAGATCGGCGGAAAGGTCATCCTCGTCACCGGAGCCGCCGGCTCCATCGGCAGCGAGATATGCCGTCAGGTGATGCACTACAAGCCGAAACGACTCATCATGCTCGACCAAGCCGAGTCGCCCATGTACGACTTCCAATTCGAGATGTACAACACGCCCGACTTCAAAGACATGCGCGACCGCATGGCCTTCGTCATCACCAACGTGAAAGACCCGCTCAGAATGCGCGAGGTGTTTGAGGAGCACCATCCACAAGTCGTGTTCCACGCCGCCGCCTACAAGCACGTTCCCTTCATGGAGGAGAACGCCTACGAAGCTGTGTTTGTGAACGTGTTCGGCACCAAGCTCGTGGCCGACCTCTCCATCGAATTCGGCGTCGAAAAGTTCGTCATGATTTCGACCGACAAGGCCGTCAACCCGACCAACGTGATGGGTGCCACAAAGCGCATCGCGGAGATTTACACACAAAGCCGCAAGGGCAACACCAAGTTCATCACCACACGCTTCGGCAATGTATTAGGTTCAAACGGCTCTGTTGTTCCTTTGTTCCGCAAGCAAATCGAAAAAGGTGGCCCGATTACGGTGACCGACCGCCGCATCACGCGCTACTTCATGACCATCCCCGAAGCCTGCAGCCTCGTGCTCGAAGCCGGCTCCATCGGCGAAGGGGGCGACATCTTCGTGTTCGACATGGGCGAGAAGGTCAAGATTTGGGACCTGGCTGAGAAGATGCGCAAATTGGCCCACCGCCCCGATATCGAAATCATCGAGACGGGACTGCGCCCGGGCGAGAAACTCTACGAAGAGGTTTTGGCCAACGAAGAGAACACCATCAAGACCGACAACGAAAAGATCATGCACGCCGTGGTGCGCAAATACGAGGCCCACGACGTGGATGCCATGCTCCAGAAACTCCATGCCGAACTCGACACCTGTGATCCAATGAAGATTGTGGCACAGATGAAAGTCATCGTGCCCGAGTTCAAGAGCAACAACAGCGTTTTCAGCACGTTGGACAAATAACATAAGATGTACACACTCCACAC
Source organism: uncultured Bacteroidales bacterium (assembly GCA_946610645.1). Classification (GTDB taxonomy): domain Bacteria; phylum Bacteroidota; class Bacteroidia; order Bacteroidales; family F082; genus Limimorpha. The sequence continues at coordinate 9,594 of CAMOCK010000026.1, read as the reverse complement.
CGACCCGCTGCACCGCATCGCCTACGCCACCGATGCGTCGGCTTACCGTGAAGTGCCACAAGGCGTGGCCTACCCCGAAAACGAAGCCGACATCATTGACCTTATTAATATAGCCCGAAAGCGGAAAACCCACCTCATCCCAAGGGCAGGAGGCACCTCCATCGCTGGTCAGGTGGTGGGTAGCGGCATCGTGGTCGATATTAGCAAGAATTTCAAGAAGATACTGGAAATCAACCAAGAAGAGCGTTGGGCGAGGGTGCAGCCAGGCGTTGTCTTGGACGAACTCAACCTTGCACTGAAACCCTACGGCCTCTTTTTCAGCCCCGAGACTTCGACCAGCAACCGCTGCTGCATAGGGGGAATGTTTGGCAACAACTCCTGTGGCTCCCATTCATTGGTTTACGGCAGCACAAGGCACCACATTTTGGAAGCCCGAGGCGTACTTTGTGACGGCAACATCGAGGTGTTCAAAACCTACACGATAGAGGAACTGGAAGACCGCTTCGGATCGATGTTTTGGCAAAGCGATGAAGACGCGCTCATCCAACGCATCTATTCCCAACTCATCCGCTGGGCTTTGGACGAGAAAACCGTCCGACTAATCGAAGAGAATTACCCCGACAAAAGCCTGCGTCGCCGCTCGTGCGGCTACGCCATCGACGAGGTGATAGAAGACCTGCACAACGAGGCCAAACCGCTTGAACACCGCACCATCAACCTGTGCAAGCTGCTGGCCGGCAGCGAAGGCACGTTGGCTTTCATCACCGAAATCAAAGTCGGCCTCGACCCCTTGCCACCCAAGGAAAAAATGGTGGTTTGCGCCCATTGCGACACGTTGCAAAAGAGTTTTTTGGGCAACCTTGTCGCTTTGAAATTCCATCCTGCCGCCGTTGAGTTAATGGATCGTAACATATTGGAACTCAGCAAACAAAACGTTGAGCAACAGAAAAACCGCTTCTTCGTTGAAGGCGACCCAGCCGCCATCCTCATCATCGAACTGCGTGGTGAAACCCAAGAAGAAATCGATGCCCTTGCCGACCAGTTGGAAAAAGCCTTGATGGAAAACGAGGAACATTTGGTTTACGCCTGTTCAAGGGTTTACGGCTCGGAAATCAGCAAGGTTTGGAGTTTGCGCAAGGCCGGACTTGGCCTACTTACAGGCATGAAAGGCGATGCCAAGCCTATTGGCGTGATTGAAGACACGGCTGTCGCGCCAGAAAAACTGCCTGCCTACATGGCCGACTTCGCCAAAATGCTTGACGACCTCGGTCTGAGTTGCGTTTATCATGCCCATATCAGTACGGGCGAACTGCACCTGAGACCTATTATTAATATAAAGGAGGCAGAAGGTTTGCGGAAATTCCGCGAAGTGGCCTACCAAACCGCCCTTTTGGTCAAGAATTACAAAGGTTCTTTGAGCGGCGAGCACGGCGACGGCAGGCTGCGTGGCGAGTTCATCCAACTGATGTATGGCAACGAGGTTTATGCCTTGATGCAAGACCTCAAGAAATGCTGGGACCCGTTGCAAGTCTTCAATTTGCACAAGATTGTGGACACGCTCCCTATGGACAGTATGTTGCGCTTCGAAGTCGGACAAAAATACGCCATTGAGAAGGAATTGGGCGGAGGCAAGACCTATTACAATTGGAAAGCCGCCTTCGACGAGTGCAAAATCGAGGGTGCCACGGGAGCCAAAAACCAACTCCATGCCCTGATGTGCAGCATCGAGCAATGCAACGGTGCCGGCGACTGCCGCAAGTCGAACCTGATGGGTGGCACGCTCTGTCCGGCTTTCAAGGTGAGCGGCGACGAGACCAAGGCCACCCGCGCCCGCGCCAACGTGCTCCGCGAAATCCTGACGAGAGGGTGGGGGAGCGAGGCCTTCGCTGTCGCAAATTGCGTCCCGCAATTTGAAAAAAACACTCATTCGAACTGCGATACGCAGTTCGCGACAAGGAAAAGCATACTGGAATCCAAGGAATTGGCTGAGGTTTTAGACAGCTGCCTCGCCTGCAAAGGCTGCCGCAGCGAATGCCCGTCGAATGTGGATATGACGAGGCTTCGCTCGGAGATTTTGCAGCACAAATACGACACCGGCGGGATGCCCTTGCGCTCGTTTGCGGTGTCGAGGATGGCCACGGTGGAACAATTCGGGCATATCGTTTGGCCTGTTTACAACCTCTTCGCGTCATGGAAACTGTCGTCGAACATCATCAAACGCATCATCCAATTCTCCACCGAGCGCGACATCCCGACCTTGAGCCGCGCGACGATGCGCACCGCCGTCAAGCGCGAATGCCGCAAACAAAAGACAACGGCCACGAAAGGCAAAGTCCTGCTTTTTGCTGACGAGTTCACCAACTTCCAGGAAGCCGAATTGGGCCTTACCTTCGCCAAACTGCTCTTGCGTTTGGGCTACGAAGTGGAAATCCCGAAACACGTCGAGAGCGGTCGCGCCGCCATCTCGAAAGGCAACCTGAAATTGGCCAAGAAATTCGCCTTGAAGAACTTCAACCTGCTGAAAAACAAGGTTTCGGAGCAAACGCCCTTGGTCGGCATCGAGCCTTCGTGCATCCTCAGCTTCCGCGACGAATACCCCGACTTGGTGCCAGCCGAACTGCGACACGAAGCCCAAAACCTATCCAAAAACGCCCTGCTTTTCGACGAGTTCATTGTGCGTGAGGTCAAAGCGGGTCGCATCACTTCAGAAAACTTCAAGTCAGATGCCGTGGAGATTTGGCTTCATGGCCATTGCCACCAAAAAGCCTTGGTCGGGACGGAAAAGACCGTTCAAGTCTTAAAATTGATTCAAAACGCTCAAATCCACGTCATCCCAAGCGGCTGCTGCGGCATGGCGGGTTCGTTTGGCTACGAAAAAGAGCATTACCAAACCTCATTGGCCATCGGTGAAATGGTGCTTTTCCCAACCATCCGCAAGGCCGTGGCCAACACCGATGGCATCACGCCCTGCATCGTTTCCGCTCCCGGCACATCCTGCCGACAGCAAATCCTCGATGGCACGGGCGTTCATGCGGTCCACCCCATCGAAATCCTTTTCCGTTGGGTGAAATAATCGCCAAAAATTGCCGTTACACCAAAAAGCACTATTTTTGTATCTTCGAAACAAACAAAAAAACGATGAACAACTACTGCATCATCATGGCCGGCGGCATCGGAAGCCGTTTCTGGCCCCTCAGCAAGGACAATTATCCCAAGCAGTTCCTCGACATATTGGGCACAGGAAAGAGCTTCATCCGCAGCACCTACGAGCGTTTCAGCCCCGTCATCCCCGACGAGAATTTCCTCGTGGTGACCAACAAGGCCTACAAACAACTCGTTTTGGAGCACCTGCCCATGCTCAAGCCCGACCAAGTGCTGTGCGAGCCTGCAAGAAGAAACACCGCACCTTGCATCGCCTACGCGGCCTATCACATCCAAAGCCGCTGCAAGGAAGCCAACATCGTCGTCACCCCAGCCGACCATTTGGTGACCAATGAAGTTGAATTTCAAAGAATTATCAGTTTGGGATTCGATTTTTTGGCAAAAAACCAAAACGCCTTGATGACCATCGGCATCAAGCCGAGCCGACCGGAAACGGGATACGGTTATATTCAATGCAGAATTAAGAATGTAGAGTTAAGAATTAAGAATGCAGAATTAAGAATGCAGAATGAGGAGGTGGTGAAAGTCGAGATGTTCAAGGAAAAGCCCGACTACGAAACCGCAGTCAAGTTCGTCAGCGAAGGCAACTACCTCTGGAACAGCGGCATCTTCCTCTGGACCTTAAGCGGCATCATGCAGGCCTTCAAGCAATATCTGCCCGAGATGGTCGAAGTGTTCGAGAAAGGCAGAAACCAATTTGGCACACCCGAAGAGCAAAGCTTCATCGACGCGCATTTCATCGACTGCCCCAACATCAGCATCGACTACGGCGTGATGGAGAAGTCGCCCGACACCTTCACCATCCCCGCCGACTTCGGCTGGAGCGACATCGGCACTTGGGGTTCGCTGTTCACCCACGCCAAAAAAGACGACGCGGGCAATGCCTTACGCGGCAAGGTGGTTTCGGTCGACAACAAGAACACCATCATCAACGTCGAGGAAGGCACCGAAGCCGTTGTGGAAGGCTTGGAAGACTACTTAGTGGCCTACCGCGACCATTCATTGCTGGTGTGCAAGCTCCACGACGAACAACAGATTAAGGTTTGGATAGAAGGATTGAAGTGATGCGATTCATTAAACTCATATTCCTGCACTTGCAACACCTGCCCATGCCTTCGTTGGGCTGGCGTTCGAGGGTTTGCAAATGGGGAGGGGTGAACATACTCAATCCCAAAAAGACTGAAATTGGCACAAACGTAGTATTTGACACCATGTCGCCCGAAAGCATCACCATTGAGGAAGGCGTTATTATCTCAACGGGCTGCAAAATTATAAGTCATTATCTTGATCCATACAAAATGACACCGCAAGACCGTTTGGAGAATCGTTATCCTTTTGGAAAAGTGGTCATCAAAAAAAATGCTTTTATTGGTATGGGGTCGCTCATCATAAAACCCGTGACGATTGGAGAAAATGCCATTATAGGAGCTGGTTCTGTAATAACGCATGATATCCCTGATAATGAAATTTGGGCAGGGAATCCAGCTCGAAAAATAAGAAATCTTTAAAAGCCCATGCTAAATTATTCTCTTCATTGGAATTTTTGGCGTTTCGCTGGTCCACCTCATCAAGAGCAAAAACTTCAAACTGAGGAATATCTATCTCTTTTGAAGCAGGGCGGTTTATTGGTAAGGAACACATATAACTTTGATTGTCAAGAAGAAACAAGCTTTTGGAATCTCATCAAAGACCATTTTGGAGGTCTGGAGGAACTTACATCCAAAACAAGGAACCGTGTCAATAAAGCATTCGATAATCTTGAGTTTAAACTGATAGATATTTCCGAAATCAAAGAATATGGTTACCCTATTTTAAAGGCCACTTATGAAGATTATGCAGTTTCTGATAGGAAAATGAACATTGATGTTTTCAATAATCTTCTTCAAAAATATGACAGCCAAAATCATGATTATTGGGGTATCTTTGACAAAACAAATGGGCAGCTTATCGGCTTTCAAATCATCAGTTTATGGGATTGTTCCTGTGAATACACTTTGGTTGGAGTACTTCCTCAATACAAGCGTAATCAAACTTTTCCTTATTACGGCTTATTCTACAGTATAAACCAATACTACTTAAAAGAAAAAGGCTTTCATTACATCACCGACGGCACACGTAGTATTACCGAACACTCCAACATACAAGACTTCCTCATCGAGAAATTCAACTTCAGAAAATCTTACTGCCACTTAGCTATCCATTACCGCTGGTGGATGAAAATCGCCGTTAACCTATTGTACCCATTCAGAAAAATCATACCTTTGCCGCGTATTAAGGCAATTCTCAACATGGAGGCCATGCAGCGTGGCGAAAAATGATCACAAAATAGGGTTCTTCTTCAAGTGGTGCTTCGACCGCATCGTGGCACTCATTGGGCTTGTCGTGCTTTTCATTCCCCTGCTCGTCGTCGCCATCCTCATCAGAATCGACTCGAAAGGCCCCGTCTTTTTCATGCAATGGCGCATCGGGAAGGACGGAAAACCATTCAGGATTTGCAAGTTCCGCACCATGGACCATCAATCGGAAGGCGACACGGTGACGACCGCCAACGACCCGCGCATCACCCGCATCGGCCACTGGCTGCGCCATAGCAAGGTGGACTGCCTCACCGAATTAATCAACGTTTTGGTTGGGCAGATGAGCCTCGTCGGGCCGCGCCCCGACGTGCCCGGCTATGCCGACCAACTCGAAGGCGACGACCGACGCCTGTTGCAACTCCGCCCCGGCATCACCGGCCCCGCCAGCATCAAATACCGCAACGAAGAGGAACTGCTCGCCCAGCAGCCCGACCCGAAAGCCTACAACGACACCATCATCTGGCCCGACAAGGTCAAAATCAACCTCAAATACTTGGAAGACTGGAGTTTTTTGAGCGACATCAAGTTGATTTTCAAGACCATTTTCTAAGCGAGCGCACCCCAAGTATCAGCGACGAAAAGACAAAAAAAACTCGTAGATAAAACATCTACGAGATTCCATACTAATAAAACTATAAAAAAACGCGCCCCCTTCAGGACTTGAACCTGAGACCCCCTGATTAACAGTCAGATGCTCTAACCAACTGAGCTAAGGAGGCAACTTTACATCACAGAACTCGCCTAATCCAACTTCGCAGAAATCTCCGATTCGGCGAAGCCAATCTTGCGATTTGCGGCTGCAAAAATACGGCTTTTTCCGTTACGCACAACATTTTTTTGGAGAAAAATTTTCATCCAACACATAAACACTTGATTATCAACGAAAAATATTTTTATTCATACGCATTGATTAATTCACTACCTTTGCACAAAATTAGAAAACCAAAGATTTTGAATCTTGAATCTTAAATCTTAAATCTTGAAATCTTAAATCTTAAAAACCAACCCACAAATGAAAAAAATACTCGGCATCGGGAGCGCTTTGGTGGACTTTCTCGCCCAAATCCCCAATGAAGAACTCCTTGAAGAACTCAACCTGCCCAAAGGCAGCATGACATACGTTGATATAGAAAACTCGGTGAGTATCAGCAAGATGATTACCGAAAAATACGGCTGCCAGCGAGCCTCGGGCGGCTCGGCGGCCAACACCATGAGCGGCTTGGCCCAACTTGGCGTTGAAGCTGGATTTCTGAGCAAAGTCGGCAAGGACGAGGTCGGACAATTCTTTGAAAAACAAATGACAGACACCCATGTGAAGCCTCTCATGCTGAAGAGCGACACGCCTTCGGGGCGTGTGATGGCTTTCGTCACGCCCGATGGCGAGCGCACCTTTGCCACCTGCCTCGGCGCAGCAGCCGAGATGCGTGCCGACGACATCCGCCCCGAACTCTTCGACGGTTGGGACCTCTTCTATGTGGAAGGCTATCTCGTGGCCAACCCCTCGATGCTCCGCAAAGCCATCGAAACGGCCAAGGCCAAAGGGCTGAAAATAGCCATCGACTTGGCCAGCTACAACGTGGTCGAGGAGAGCCGCGATTTTTTGATGGAACTCGTTGAAAACCATGTCGATATTGTCTTTGCCAACGAGCAGGAATCCTTCGCATTGACAGGCTTGGAACCCAAAGCGGCACTGCATTTCCTTGCCGAGCGTTGCGACATCGCCGTAGTGAAAGTGGGAGCCAAAGGCGCGTTCATTCAACGCGGAGAAGAAACCGTCACCGTGCCTCCGATGGCAGCCGAAGTGGTCGATACCACGGGGGCGGGCGATATGTGGGCCGCTGGATTCTTGGCCGGCCTCGTCAAAGGGAAAGACCTGAAGACTTGCGGCATGATGGGGGCCACCGTAGCCAAAAACATCATCGAGGTGGTTGGAGCCAAGATGGACGCCACGCGATGGGAGAAAATCCATGCCGCCATTGCACATTTGTAATCACAAAACCTACAAAACTTTCAAAACCAAATTATTATAATGCATGACAACGACTCCCAACCGAGTTGTCGTTGTCATGCTTGAACTGCGTCCAAAGGATGCGTCAGAAAGGAGCGGGTTGGCGACTTTCTCTATGAAGAAGTTTGGCTGGTTTTGCAAGTTTTGTTACATTAAAAAATGATTTTAGTTGAAGTAATCATTATTTTTTGTACCTTTGCGCCCATTATAGTATTTTTGCAAAAATTAAATATTTAATAATTAGCTAGTTAGACAAACAATGAAGGAATTCCAGACAAAAGACATCCGCAATGTTGCCCTTATCGGTGCAGCAAAGTCGGGTAAGACCACGCTTGCCGAAAACATGCTTTTCGAGGGCAAGCTCATCAACAGAAAAGGTAGCACAGAAGAAAAGAACACCGTTTCCGACTACCGCCAAATCGAGATGGATCGCCAGATTTCGGTTCATGCCTCTATGATGTACACGATTTACAACGACAAGAAAATCAACATCTTGGACACTCCTGGTTTCAGTGATTTCTCGGGCGACATCGTCAGCTGCCTCACCGCCGCCGACATGGCCGTTTGCACCGTGAACGCCCAGTCGGGCGTGGAAGCCACCACCGAGAACGCCTGGCGTCATGCCGCCAACACGAAGAAACCCGTCGTGTTCTTCATGAACCAGCTCGACCACTCGAATGCCAACTTCGATAACACTGTCAATCAACTGAAGGAATACTTTGGCGACAAAGTCACTCCGATCCAATATCCTGTCAATGCAGGTGAAGAGTTCAACGCCGTCATCGACCTGATCATGATGAAAATGCTTGTCTTCAAGAACGGCAACGGCGCCCCTGAGATTCAGGACATCCCCGCCGCCGAGATGGCCAAGGCCGAAGAGTTGCACAACAGCCTCATCGAGCACGCCGCCGAAGGCGAAGAAGCCCTGATGGAAAAATTCTTCGAGGAAATGACCCTCAGCGAGGAAGACATGGAGCGCGGTATCCACTTGGGCATCGTGAACCGCGAGCTTTTCCCCGTCGTTTGCGGTGCAGCCAAGCGCGGCGTGGGCGTCACCCGTCTGTTGGACTTCATCTGCAATGCCTGTCCGTCGCCCGCCGACATGCCGCCCATCAAAGCCAAGAACGGCCAAGAGTTCCACAACAGCAACGACGACCCGACCGCCATGTACATCTTCAAGGTGACCACCGAGCAGAACCTCGGCGACGTGGCTTGGATGCGCATCTACGGCGGCACGGTCAGCAAGAGCCAAGACCTCATCAACCCGCGCACGGGCAACAAAGAACGCCTTTCGCAACTTCTTGTCTTCAAAGGCAAAAACCGTGAGGAAGTGGAAAAAGCCAACGCCGGCGACATCATCTGCACCATCAAGCTGAAGGACGGCCGCATCGGCGACACCCTCGCCGACGCAAAGGCTGGCGAAGCCATCTTCGAAGAGATGCCCTTCCCGACTCCCATCTTCACCATCGCCATCAAGGCCCAGAACTCTCAAGAAGACGAGAAACTCGGCAGCATCCTCAACGACATGCACAAGACCGACCCGACCGTCATCAGCGCCATGTCGCGCGAACTGCGCCAAAACATCCTGCAATGCCAAGGCGAATACCACTTCAACACCCTGAAATGGTACTTCGACAACGTCTATAAGATCGCCATCGAGACGGCTGCTCCCAAGATCCCGTATCGTGAGACCATCACCAAGAGCGCAAGCGCCAGCTACCGTCACAAGAAACAATCCGGTGGTAGCGGTCAGTTCGGTGAGGTGCACATGCAACTGGCTCCTTACTTCGAGGGTTACACCGACCCGAGCGAACTGCAGGTGCGCGACAAGCAAGAGTACGAACTGCCTTGGGGCGGCAAGCTCATTTTCGCCAACTGCGTCGTCGGTGGTGCCATCGATGCCCGCTTCATGCCCGCCATCCTGAAGGGCGTCAACGAGCGCCTGGAGCAAGGCCCGCTGACGGGTTCCTACGCCCGCGACATCATCGTCTACATCCACGACGGTAAGATGCACCCGGTCGACTCCAACGAAATGGCCTTTAAGATCGCTGGTCGTATGGCCTTCAG
>CAMOCK010000025.1 GCA_946610645.1 uncultured Bacteroidales bacterium | reverse complement strand
TATTTCGGCGACAACCCCAAGGAGAACCCGCTGCTGGTGACGGCGATTAACCTTTATGCCTATTACACGAAGATCCTGAAGCTGCACCTCGCACAAGACAAGTCGCAAGGCAACTTGGCCAGTGTGTTGGGTGTGAATCCGTTTTTCGTGAAGGATTATTTGGCCGCTGCCCGCAACATCCCTCCGCAGATGTGTATCCGCAACATCTCCATCCTTCGTGAGTTCGACATGAAGTCGAAAGGCTACGAAAGCGGCGATGTCAGTGAGAAGGATTTGTATCGGGAAATGATCTTTAAATTGATGCACTGATGAGAATTGTAGCACAAAGAGTAACCCACGCTTCCGTCACGATTGGCGGGAAGGTGAAATCTGAAATCGGCCTCGGAATGTTGATCCTTCTCGGCATAGAGGAGGCCGACACTGCCGAGGACGTGGACTGGCTTTGCACCAAGCTCAGCAAACTCCGTATCTTCGACGACGGCAACGACGCGATGAATTTGGACATCAACCAAGTCGGCGGTTCTTTCCTCGTCGTGAGCCAGTTCACGCTCCATGCCTTGACCAAGAAGGGCAATCGCCCCAGTTTCATCCGTGCCGCCCGTCCCGAGCAGGCCATTCCGCTTTATGAATTGTTTTTGAAGCGCTTGGCCGAAATCTCAGGCCGCGAAGTGCAAAGCGGCGAGTTTGGCGCAATGATGGCTGTGGAGCTGCTCAACGATGGCCCGGTGACGATTTTGATGGACTCGCAAAGGCGTGAGTGAAAAATCACTCCACCACGATTTTCCGTGTCTCATCACCCATTTTCACGAAGTAGATTCCTTGGGGCAATTCCAGTTTTCCTTTGCCATTGATTTCCTTTGTCAGAATGGTTTGGCCGATGGCGTTTACGACGGTCAAAGTGCCAAAGCCTTCAATCGTCACATATCCCTTGCTTGGGTTGGGATAGAGTTTGAAACTGCTTCTATGATTCTCGCAAACAGCATCATACGGTGTGGTGCAAAACTCAGCCTCGGGGCTTATGGGTGAGGCATAATGTGAGCGCGTTTCCATTTTGCGTTGTGTGAAAAGATAGGACGTGCCTGGCGTAAGGCCTTCAAACAAAGGAGAACTTTGCCATGCGCCCCCATTGATGTTATACTCGCCATCCTCTATGGCGACAAGGGTGATGCTTGTTTCGGTGTTGCTTTCCAATTGGGGAGCCTCAGGCATGGTTTGCTCGGCTTTTCTCACTGGGCCGACAAGAGGCGAAACCACATTTCCGATGCAGTTTTCGGCTGTCACTTGTACACGGATAATCTCGTCTATGTCGTCCTCTGTTAATGTATAAGTCTGGAATACAGCGTTTTCAATGTATGTTGTGTCTCTTCGCCATTGGTAAGTCAACGCGCCAAAGTCGGGAATGGGTGGCATGGAACTCAAATCGGCCTCGGCGGTCAACGTTTGCCCGAAAACCGGATCGCCAACAATCTTGACTTCGCCGATCAATGAAGGGATGATGCTGTCGTTCAATAACTTGTCGATAGCACCATACGCGTTGAGCCTTCTGCTTTCGGCGACAAGTCCGTCGAGGGAAGGCAAATGGTCGGCACCGTCGAAAAGCGACTGTTTTACCGAAAGGCAGAAACTGGCCGGGTCGCTTTTGCAGGCTACCATTTTTTCGTAAGGCAAGGCCGCATACATCAGTGCAATGGTTCCCGAAACTTGTGGGGTGGCCATTGAGGTCCCGGTTGAGTTGCCGTAGTCGTTGTTGGGTGTCGTGGAATAGATGCTCGTTCCAGGTGCGCCAAGGTCGATGTTGTTGATGCCATAACCGGCGCTTCCGTATTTCTCGTCGGCGGAAGTGGTGTTGGTAATGCCAATCAGGTAGTTGCCCGGGCAGGCTGAAGGGACATCGCCGACCACATCAACGTTTACGTTCATGTTGGGTCCGGCGCCGCAGCTCAGTATGCCCACATTGCCCATTTCGTCATACATTGAGCACCAAATGGGATAGTCGTCAGGATTCCCATAATCGACACCGAAAGAGGAATTGGTGGCCACGATGAAAGCACCTTCCTCGCCGTTGGTTTCGTTGTATCGCGCCCGCATTTCCAAAGCATACGAGTAGGCCTCCACAACGATGGACTCATTGTTCGAACTCCCACAAATGGACATGACTTTCACGTTCCAATTCACGCCGCAAACGCCTTTTCCGTTGTTTCCGACGGCTCCGATGATGCCCGAGACATGGGTGCCGTGGCGGTTGGCACCTACAGTTCCATTGTGGTTGTAAGCATTCCATCCACGATAGTCGTCAACATAGCCATTGTTGTCGTCGTCGATGCCATTATTAGGAATTTCATGGATGTTTTTCCAACAATTGAGGTCTTCGTGGGTCCAATCCGCGCCACCGTCGATGACGGCCACGACGATGGTGTCGCCCGTCGCCGTGACGCCGCCCGTGGTGAATTCTTCCCAAGCTTGCGGAAGGTTCATGATGGCTGGTGCCCATTGCATATTATAATACGAGTCGTCAGGAATTGCTTCGCGCAGTTTGATATTGGTGTGGTTGTTTTGTATGACCCGAACATCGGCGTTTTTCGATAGGCGGAGCATTTTTTCTTCTCTTGGTTCTTTATTGTCGATGATTTCGAAAAGCCAGATATTCAGTCTTTTGGATAAAAGCCTTTTCGGCACGATTGCGACGTCGCACTTGGCGGCAAAGGTTGAGGCCTCAACGCCTTGCTCCAACCAAATGATGAATTCGTTTTCCACGTAGGTGGCTGTTTCTTCGCTTTTGGCATTTGATGGTGCTTGCTGTGCATAGGAAAACACGGACAGAAGCATTACGCCTATAATGGCAGCGGATTTGAGTATGGCTTTCATAATATTACATTTTTTAATCAAACTTTCAATCTGCAAAAATAATCATTTTCAGATTCCTCGCCGCTTTTCCAATCAATTTCAAAAGAAATGCCTATTTTTGCATCCTCATAAATTTTTGAATTTTAAATCATTAAATTTTGAATCTTTGAATTTGGTATTATGGACGGCAAAAGACTAGAAAAAGTAAACCGACTGATACAAAAGGAATTGGGCGACATTTTCCAGAAGGAACTGAAGCCCAAAGTGCCGATGCTGATGATTACGGTGACGCATGTGCGCGTCACTTCCGACTTGGGTTATGCCAATGTGTACTTGAGCGTTTTCGGTGTCGACGACAAGAAAAAGGTGGTCGAGGAGGTGGGCCAAAACGGTAAGGCCATCCGTGGCTTGCTCGGCAACCGCGTGCGCCATCAGATGCGCGTGGTGCCTGAACTGCGTTTCTTCGAGGACGACTCGCTCGACTATATCGAAAACATCGACAACCTCTTGCATCCCGAAAGTTGAGACTTCCGCTCTTCATAGCAAACCGTTACCTGCTGGCCAAAAAGAGCCACAACCTCATTAATATCATCACTTGGATTTCCATTTTGGGTATTAGTGTGGGCTCGTTTGCGCTCATCGTGGTGCTCTCGGCCTTTAATGGCTTGGAGAAGGGGATTTCGTCAATGAATAGCCGCCTCACACCTGACTTGCAAATTGCCCCAACGAAAGGCAAAAACATCGAATTGACGGCTTTTCCGTTGGGACAACTCAATGAAATCCAAGGTATTGAGTATGTGATTCCTACCATAACCGAAGACGCGCTTTTCCGAGCCAACGACAAGCAGCACATCGGACAGGTGAAAGGCGTTGGCCTTGAGTATCAAAACATTAGCCGAATTGGAGAAATTGTCTATGGTGGTGATGGCCTTCAACTCACAGATGAGGACGAACACCGTTTCGCCGTGCCGGGGGCTGGCGTGGCATGGTATCTCGGCATCAATGCCTACAACCCTTACGCGATGGTGCGCGTTTATGTGCCCAAACGCGGCAACGCCTCGCTGATGAGCCTCGAAAACAGCTTCAATTCCGATGTGTTGACTGTCCGCAGCGTGTTCTCCACCGAACAGGAACAGGACGAGAAATTGGTGCTCGTGCCTTTTGATTGGCTCTCGGAATTGCTTGAATACGAGAATAAAGCGAATAATGTGGAGCTTTTCATCGCCCCCAACGCCGATGCCAATAAAATCAAAAAAGCGGTACAGGCTGTGATAGGGGAGGACTTCACCGTGAAAAACCAGCAGGAGCAGCAAGAGACGCTTTACCGCATCATGCGTTCCGAAAAATGGGCGGTCTATGTCATCCTCACTTTCATTCTGGTTTTGGCTACCTTCAATGTGGTTGGTTCGCTTTCAATGCTGATGATTGAGAAGCGCAAGGATACCGAAATACTGAAAGCTATGGGCGCCGACAACAGACTGATTCACAGAATCTTCATGAACGAAGGCCTGCTGATCTCCGTGGTTGGTGGCATTATCGGATTGCTTTTGGGCATCATCGTTGTGTTGCTGCAACAGCAATTCGGTTTCGTTAAGTTCGGCTCGGGCGGCGGCAATTATGTCGTTGACGCCTATCCCGTCTCGCTGAAAATCAAGGATGTAGTGCTGATTTTCGCCACGATATTGGTTGTAGGATGCACCTCAGCCTTTCTTACGGTGAGACATGCTTTGAGGAAAGAGGGGAAGTTGTGAGCTGTGATGAGAAAATAGTCAAAACCATAGGATTATGAAAGCAACAAGAATTACAACCGTGTTTGTCCTCTTGGTGACGGTTTTCTGGAGTGAAGGCTTCGGACTGAACCCAAAGTCACCGACAAAGGAAGAAACTGTTCTCACTGCCAAACAAGCCTATAATTCGGCTGACTTCCCTACAGCGTATGTCTCTTATTTGGCCTTGGATTCGGCGGATTCTATTGTGTATTATTATGATTTATGGCAGTTTTATGTCTCGGCTGAGAAAGTAAAGGATACCGTCAAGAGCAAGGAGCTGCTGTTTAGGTTAGTGGAGAATAATGGTTTTGAAAGATTTACTTTGAACCAAAAGTTCTTTGAAGAGATTGGATTACGAGAAAGGCCTTATTGGCCAAAACTGGATTCGCTTATTGGTCTTGCAGAAGGCAAAAGATGTAAGCTGTTCGCCGATTCCTTGAATATGTTGAGAGAAAGAGACCAGGCCATAAGAAATAACCTGCATTCCGAGGAACAGTGGAAACAAATGGCTGTCATCGATTCCGTCAATACCGACAAACTTAAGGCATTGATAGCGCAGTACGGTTTTCCGACATGGGAGTTGGTAGGGCGGGAGGCTGCTAATAGCGCTTGGCTTATTGCCCAACATTCGCAGTCTTTTTTGCCTTGGTATCTGCAACACTATAAGCAGGCTGTCATGGACAACAACGCTGAAAGGCGTTCATTGGCTTATATGGAAGACCGTTATCTGACCCTACAGAGCAGGCCTCAGATTTATGGGACTCAACTATGTACAATTGATTCGGTGACTTACTTTTTCCCAATCATCGACCCGAAACGGGTCAATCAACGCAGGCTCTTAATGGACATGGGACCCATAGAAGACTATTTCAAAGCGTTTTCAGATAAAGGGCTTGATTCTTTGAAGATTTCACCTCTCTCTTTGGATTATTTGAACAACTATTACATCAACAACACAAACATGTATGCTTTTATTGAGGCATATTATCAGAACAAGGATGTTTCACAACTTCCTACTTTTTATGGGGATGGCGGCCCTTATCCTTTTCCAAGGGATTTGGAGGTCTTGGCTGGTTATGTTTTTGAGGGCAATACCACGGAAGCTGTCAAAATTGCCAAGAAGATGGTGCTGTGTGGGAAGCGATTGGATGAGGAATGGCATCTGCCTCAACCTTTGATGGATTCAGTGGTTGCCTGCTATGATGAATTACGGGCTGATTACGAAAGGATGATAACCAAGGATGACGACCAGATGCTTAATGCCATCACTTCATTTGACACTTTGGTGAAGGTGCTTGACAACGGCTTTTATCCGCGTTACACTATTGATGCCTGGAACGGACATATCAAGGATCTGATTGCCGAAAAGGCAAAGACATTGACGGCGGACGACTATGAAGCCTTCTTTGAATGGTTATATGGACAGGTTGCCGTGGGCAATTATCACCTTTTTGATTATAATGAGTTGTATGAGGAGGTTAAGAGGCAATCAAATTCGTCAAATCAATAAACTCCTGGACTGAAAGCTGTTCGGGGCGTTTGTCGAAAACCTCGTTTCCGATGATGTCGAGACTGAGCATCGGGCGCAGCGAGTTGCGCATGGTCTTTCGGCGTTGGTTGAAGGCCTGCTTGACGATGCTCACAAACAGCTTCTCGTCGCAGCCCAAGTCGGTTGTGGCGTTGCGTCGCATCTTGATGACCGCCGACTTCACCTTCGGCGGTGGATTGAAAACGTTTTCGTGAACCGTGAAGAGATAGTCGATGTCGTACCAAGCCTGCATCAACACGCTGAGGATGCCGTAGGTCTTGCTGCCTTCCTTGGCGGCCATGCGCTCGGCCATTTCTTTCTGCACCATGCCCACCACTTCAACGACCTGTTCCTTGTATTTCAGCACTTGGAAGAAAATCTGGCTGCTGATGTTGTACGGAAAATTACCGATGACGGCCATGTTCTTCTGTCCGAATTGGCTCAAATCGGTGCGGAGGAAATCGCCTTCGATCAGCCGGTCGCCGAGCATGGGGAAATGCGTTTGCAAATAAGCGATTGACTCCTTGTCGATTTCGATGACGTGGAACTTGTCTAAAACACTTTGCACCAAATACTGGGTCAAAACGCCTGTGCCGGCGCCCACTTCGATGACGCTTTCCACGTCGGGCGACAATTGCTCCACGATGCGCTGGGCTATGCTTTGGTCGGTCAGGAAATGCTGGCCTAAACTCTTCTTGGGTCTTACTTCTTGCATGATTATCGTTTTTTTTGGCATTCGCCAATTTTCCCGACGTTTCACATCGGGCTGTAATAAAACGCCCTTTCAGGGCTACCTCACACCTCCAACCTCCTACTTCTTACCTCACACCTCCTACTTCTTACCTCATACCTCCTACTTCTTACCTCACACCTCCTACTTCTTACCTCACACCTCCTACCTCATAATTTCCTAAAGTTCTTTTTCGCTTGTGCGGTATAAATGCTCGTCGGGTATTCGTCAATCAGCTTCTCGTAATGTTCTCCTGCCAATTCCTTGTTTTTCAAACTGTTTTGTTCGATTAGGGCGGCGCGCATCAATGCGGCGTCGGCCATGTAGCTGTCGGGGTATTGTTCCACGATTTGGAGGAACAGCAGGTCGGCTTCCTCAAACGCATTGTGTTTTTCGGCGATCTCGCCTTTGCGGAACATGGCGTGGGGCTTGCTGACGTCGTTTCCTGTGGCGATAATGTCGTCGAGCAAGACAACGGCTTCGTCTTCGCGTTGCTGGTAGATGCGGTAGTCGGCCTGCGCCAATCGCTTGAGTTCCAGCCCCAACGTGTCGGCTTCAAGGTTGTCCTTGATGACCAACGAGAGCGTCATGGCGTCGTTGGCGATGAGCTTGGAGGTGGCGGCTTTCAGCACCTTCAGCTGGCTTTCGGCCCACTCGTATTCGCCGATGAAATAGCGCAGTTGGGCGTTCTTGAACCGCGCTTCGTGGCCAAGCGGTTCCTCTTTCAGGCTCTTATCGACTTGGCTATATAACAAGGTGGCTTCCCACACTTCGTCGTTGCGCAGGTAGATGTCGGCGAGTTTGAGTTTCAGCGCGGCTCGGTCTTGCTTGTTGCCCACATTGTTGATGGCGTTTTGCAGCAGTGCGACGGCCTTGTCGGTTTGACCGAGTTGGTAGGCCATGATGTCGGCTTGGACGACAGTCAGCTTGGTCAAGTCGTTGGTGTTGATGTCGTTATAAGCCTCGTCGATGCGTTTCGACAGCTTTTCGTAGGCTTTTGTGTCGGTGTTGTTTCGGGCTTTCAGTTTCTGGTAGTCGGCATTGATGGTTCCGGCGAGGGCGAGGCCGTAGAAGGGGCTGCTTTTGCCTTTTCCCATGATGTAGTCGTAGCCTTCGCGTGCTATGTCAAACTGCTTGTTGTTCAGGCAGATGCCCGAAAGGTTGATGATTTGTGCGTCTTGGTCGTGGGTCTTGCGGTCGATGCTTTGGCATTGCGCCAAGGCGATGTCATAGTCTTCCTGTTGGATGGCGAACCACACGAGCATTTGGGCCAGTTCGAGGTTGTCAGGCTTTTCCTGTGTGCGTTTCAGAAGGGCGAAGCGCATCTCGTCGGTGATGCTGTTGTTCACGTCGTAGAACAGCATGGTTTGAAGGCGGTTCTTGATGGAGTTGTATTGGGTCGGTTTCTCTTCTAACTCGATGAAATAGTAACGGAACGCTTCTTGATAATTGGCCATGGATTGGTGGATATTGGCCAGTTCGAAGTTGAAATTGTCTTTTCCGTCTAACAGTTTGTTGCCTTTTTCGTAGAGTGTGATGGCCATGTCATATAAGCCCCTGTTTTGCAATGCGTTGCCGATTCCTTTGAGGCTTTGGAAATTCTCAGGGAGATGCTTTAGGATGTCGTCGAACTGTTTTTTGGCCTTGTCTGACTTTCCGTCTAAGGTGTAAACGTAAATCAAGTCAATCAGTGGCTTGGTTTGGTTTGGGTTCTTTTTGATGAATGCTTTCAGTTCCTTTTCGGCCTCATTGAATTGCTTCAGTTGCAGAAGACATTCTGTATATTGTTGGAAATAAGAATTTTGTGATGTTTTTTTATAGAGACTTTGGAACAAATCTCTTGCCTTTTCGTATTCCTGGTGGCTGAAATATTGGTAGGCCAATTGTTCGTCAATTTGCACTTGCGCGTTCTTCGCCTTTTGCTTGTCGCCTTTCGGTGGCGTTGTGATTTGTGCACTGGCTGATAGGGCAAGAAACAGGGAAGCAAGTATCAAAAACGTGAGGCGAGACATGGTGTTTATCTGTGTTTTTTCTTGAATGTTTTCAAGTCCTTTTGGCATTGGTCGAACCGATCCTTGAAATACGCTACTTGGTTGTGGAGTGTGTCGGCAACGCGGTTTTCGTCTTCCAGATAGGCAAGCACCAACGAGTCGGAGAGATAATGGCTTTCTGCGTCTGCCATGAGCAGGTCGAGTTGGAGCAGGAGGTAGCGCATCTTTGTTGTCATGCCGGGATGCACTTCTCCGAACTGATGGAGATAGGCTTGGGTCAGGTTGAGTGTGCCGAAAACGGTTTCTATCTCTTCTTGGCTTAGGTATTGCAGCAAAGAGTCGCAATAGACAAAATCCGTGTTGAGTTTTTGATAGTCGTCTGTTTTTAGCTTGTGTAACGCGGTTGAGTCGGCCACAACCTGCTCTTTCAGTCGGTCTATTTGCCCCACCAAAGTTTGAGGTTGGTTCTGGCAACTTCCAATTATGCCTCCAAGCGTCATGGCGAAAAAGGCGATGATGAGGTTTCGTGTCTTCATGGGTTTGTGTGTTTAGCCCGCAAAAATACGCATTTTTGGCTAATGGGCATAAAAAGTCCCGACCATCATCCGATGGTCAGGGACTTTCTTATCATCATATATAAACAAGTTCTGATGGGGTTATTCGGTGATTTCGGCTTCGACAGGGATGATGTTCACGAATGACTTCACGCCTCTCTTCTTCGAAAACTCCACGATGCCGTCGCATTTCGCATACAGCGTGTGGTCTTTGCCCATACCGACGTTCTTGCCGGGATAGTGCTTGGTGCCGCGCTGACGCACGATGATGTTGCCAGCGATGGCTGCTTGTCCACCGAAAAGTTTCACTCCGAGTCGCTTACTAGCTGACTCACGACCGTTCTCGGAACTACCGACGCCTTTTTTGTGTGCCATATCTTATTCTTTTTTTCGGGTTTTTACTCAGTGATGCTTTCAATCTTGATTTGGCTCAGATACTGACGGTGACCGTTAGACTTCTGATAGCCTTTTCTTCTCTTCTTCTTGAAAACGATAATCTTGTTGCCCTTGCAGTGTTGCAAGATGGTGGCTTCGACATTGGCACCGGCTACCGTCGGGGCACCCACTTTCGTCGAACCGTCGTTCCCAATCAATAATACCTTGTCGAAAGAAACTTTGCTTCCTTCTTCTTCGTGCAGTCTGTTGACGAATATCTGTTGTCCTTGCGTCACCTTGAACTGCTGTCCTGCGATTTCTACTATTGCGTACATTTCTCGATATCTTTAAGTTAGATACTGACTCTCGTTTTTTTCGGACTGCAAAAATACAACTTTTTTCAATAGGACAACTTTTTCTTTTGCTTTTTCTCGAAAATTTTCTCCCAAATCTTTGTACATGACGTGTAAGATATTGAAATTCAAAATTATATATAATTATCAATAAGCAATGTTTTAGATTCCGTTATGTGTTCGCCAAAAAATCGTATTTTTGCGCCGTTTTGCACCTTTAGGCAAATGAACGACAACGAATTAAATAGACTGATACAGAACATGATGGCTGGCGACCGCGAGTCGTTCAATGCGGTTTTCCGTAGGTTTTATACGCCCATGGTGCGTTTCTGCATCCGGTTTGTCGGCGATGTGGACGTGGCCACCGAGATAGTCCAAGACTTGTTTGTCAGGCTGTGGACGGGACGCGAAAAGCTCAACATTAATACCTCTTTCAAGTCGTATCTGCTGCGCTCGGTACGCAACGCCTCCATATCATATATTAATAAGGTGCGATCGCATGAGGAAGTGCATCAAAAATTGGCGATGGAAGACATCGACACAACCGACCCCTCCGAAGCGTTGCAGTCGAAAAACCTTGAAGCCGCCTATGGACAGATTCTCGCCGCAATGCCAGAGAAGCGTCGCGAGGTGTTTCTGGCCAGCCGTTTCGACGGCTTGAAATACGCCGAAATCGCCGAAAAACAGAACATATCCGTCAAAACGGTCGAAGCCCACATGGGAGCCGCCATCAAGCAATTGAGGGAAGGACTGAAGGAGTTTATCTGAAGAAGAAAAAAAGAAAAGATTTTTTGCAAACAGACTAAGGGTAAAAAAGAAGTTGTGTGTCATAAAATTGTATAACGGGAAAAAAGCGAAAAATGACTTCGGCAAACCAAAAATACGATGCCTTAACGATGCGTTACCTCGACGGGCTCTGCTCCGACGAGGAAACATTGTCGTTGCTTTCGTGGATTGCCGAGTCGGAAGCCAACCAAGCCCGTTTCGAGTCGTTCAAGAAAGTATGGGAGCTGACCGCTTTCCCCATGCCCGACATCCTCAATGTGGATGCTGCGCTTGCTTCCGTCAATGCCAAGATTGACGCCCAAGAAGAACAGGCCAAAACGGTGCAAATGCCTTGGCTGAAACGCAACTACAAGTATGTTTCCGGCATTGCCGCCGCATTGGTTGTGGCCTTGTTTGTAGGTTTCCTCGTGACGCGCACGGATTCCACCGTCATGATGGCTGCCAGCGATTGGACCCACGAAACACCCTATATGTTGCCCGATGGCACCGCAGTATCTTTCGGTGGCGAAGGCCAAATCGCTTATGACAAACATTTCAACCAAAACAGCCGGTCGGTTGATTTCGAGGGAGTTGCCTATTTCGATGTGGCAAAAGATGCCAACAAGCCTTTTGTCATCCATTGCGGCAAGACCGACGTGGAAGTGTTGGGAACCTCGTTCCTGCTCGACGCCCGAAAAGAAGCCGAGCGTGTCACCGTTGATTTGTATTCCGGAAAAGTCAGGATGACCTGCAAGGACAAGAAAGGCAACGTGTTGTCGTCAATCGAGATTCTGCCAAGCGAGAGAGGCTTGTACGACATAACCCAAGGCGAGTTGTCGATAATGACTTATCCTGAGGTGAAAGACGAAGAGCTGAAGCGCGACCATGTGCTCGACTTCAACGACGTGAGCCTCTCGACGATAGTCGAAACCTTGGAATACATCTTCGAGGCCAAGATTGAACTGCCCGAAAGCCACGCCAACGAGAAACTGACTGCCCGCTTCACCGACAAGGATCCCGTTGAAGAAGTGGTGGAAACCATAGCCACCGTTTTCGGATTCGAGGTAGCCAAGACAGATGGCGTTTATGTGATTCGATAAACCGCCCCCATCACTTTTCTGCTCTTTTTTCTGCTCCAACTTGGAGTGTTGTCGAATTTTGTCGTAAATTAGCGGCCTGATTTGACGTACACATTGGAAATGAAATATACACCGGAAAGTAATATTATTGGAAAACAAGGAATTATGTCGCCATCCAATGCCTTCAAGGCGGCGGTTGCCCTCATTATGCTACTGATTGCCCTCTCAAAACCCGTATTTTCACAGTCTTTCAACCCATTGATCTCGTTCTCGGTGGAATCGTGCAGCTTGGATGTGGCATTGGAGAAACTGTTTGCCGACTACGAACTGAACGTGGCTTTCAGCAAGGCCGAACTGAGCGACATACGCATCGAAAAGTATTCCTGCCACTACAAATCGGTGGAAGATGTTCTTGCCGACCTCCTCAAAGGAACGGATTACGGATTCAAACGAATTGGCACGCAATATGTCATAAGGAAAAACATACAGCTCCAACAAGACCCGCCCGACCCCCCGCAAGACCCTGTTGTGCCTGTAAAGCCTATCAAGGAGACAGTTCAGCAAAAGGTCGATACAGTGGTGAACCGTACCGCCGACACCGTGAGGATCTACGATACTTTGACTGTCATTCGCACCGTAATGCGTTTCGACACTGTGGTACGCGTGGAGCAGGTTGAAAAGACTGACACGGTTTATACGGTGAAATACAAGGGATTGGAAATACATTGGCCTGAGTTTAGGGACAACGGTTGGTTCGTTTCGCCATCGATGGCCTTCGGTTTCCCGCGCTTCGGTTTCCATGACAAGTTGTTGGCCGACAGCGGTTCCGTCAATGTCTCCCCGATTTCAGCATTCAGCCTTGGCCTTGATGGAGGCTACAAGAGCAACCGATTGAGCGTGGGCTTCAGCATCGACTACCATTCATGCAAGTATCGCTTTTCCCTTGAACAGTTGACTTTTTCGGGCGACTATTATGTCAATGACACATTGGACACTTATTATGTGGTTTACCCTTCGTCGGGCGACACTTCCTATTATTATGTTTTGGATTCGACCTATGTGCCGCTTGAAACCACCCGCCATTCCTATCGCGACGTGAATCGCCTTGATTATCTGGGACTTGGTGCGTTCGCTACATTTGATTTTTGGAAGCGTGAGCATTTCAGGATGTTTGTGAAAGCGGGCGCTACCGTTGATTTTCTGCTTTCGGCATCGGGCTCATACCAAACTGTCGAATTGCCTTTCCATGGAGCTATTTCGAGGGCACAAGCTAATCCCGTGAAGTTCTCGTATTACGTTGGTTTGGGCGCGGCCTTCAAGGTCGTGAAGCAATTGGAACTGGTTCCGGAAGTGACATTCAGGAAGACGGCAGGGCCGATTTACGCCGCCGACTTCCCGTTTGATTTGCGTATGCAGATGTGGAAACTGAAATTGGGTTTGACCTATTATTTTTAATCGATGAGAAGGCCTCGTTCCATAGCAGTAGCGTTTTTGTTTTTGGTACTCGTCCTTCATGCGTTTGCGGCCAAGGCTCAACACTATGTGCCGATAGGTGGGTTGGTGGACTCCGTTCTCGTGTTGCCAAAATTGGGAGGCGATTCGGTTTATTTGGTGAGCCATTCGCTGACGGTGACCGACAGCGGAATGTTGCAGGTTGAGGCAGGAGTCAAGATGCATTTCGCACAGTCGGCCTATTTGCGCGTCAAGGGCGGAAACCTGTTGATGAACGGCCGTGTGGATGACACCATCCACCTGAGGAGCTATGAGCTTTCATACGATTGGTTGGGAATCCAAGTGATAGATGTCGAAGAAGGTCACGAAGTGTCTCTGTCGTATGTGGAAACGGTTGGCGCATTGGCGGCCATTTCCGCTTCTGGCAGTGTTGGCGCAAGCATAAGGCATTGTACGTTCAACAATTATTATAGGGGCTGTGGCATCGAGATGGTGGATTGCAGCGTTTTTGAAGTGGACAGTTGCTTTTTCAGCCGGTGCAATTCGGGCATTGAGCTGAAATCGAAGACCAAAAACTGCGAGAACAACCGTTTCACCCATTGCATTTTCGACCAAGGACAAATCAACATTGAGGTTTCCAATGCCGAATACGGCTTCAAATGCCGCGACAATATCATCTCCTCCAATTGCTTCCAAGGCGCTGCCACGGCCATAAGTTTTGAGTCGGTGGGAGGCCCTTCCGACCAAGATGCGACAAACTATGTGCTCAACAACCTGATTTCATCCGAAGTGCCTCAAGGCGGCGGCGGATATTCGACTTTCGGCATCAAGGCGGCCATGGATACGCTGGTCATTCGCAACAACGTGTTTTGGAGCAATGACGAAGCCGTCAGGATGATGCGTGCATGCCACCTCATCGTTGAGAGCAACACGTTTTACGACAACGGACTGACAGTCACCAACTTGTTTAAGTCCGGGCTCTTGTCTTTTCGGGGCAATGTGATCAGTGGTGCCAATCGGCCGATTGTGTCGTTCCCTTCCGGACTGTCGAGAATGAACGGAAACAATTTCATTCATCTGGGGAGAGGCAGAACGCTGTTTTCCAACACTTCGGCCGAGGATGTCGATATGAGCGGAAACTACTGGGATGTTGATACTACCGCCGACATTGACGCCATGATTTTTGACGGGCACGACATGCCAGGATTGGGCGAGATCGTTTATGAGAAACGCCTTTTAGAATGTGACACGACGGTTCCGGTTTCGCCACCTTTCAATGTGAAAAAGCAATGGGTGGACGGTGCCTGGTTGGTTTCATGGGACAACAATCCAGAGGCCGACATCGACCATTATGTGCTGTTTTACGGCAATTTCAACTATTATAGATTTGCCAACCATATCGATTCGATCTATAACACTTCATTTGTGGTATCTTCGCAACAGATTGAGAATGTGGCAGTTATGGCCTGTGATTCAGCCTATGCCTCCCATGTGTATGCCTCACCGAGCCAAAGTGCCTATGCTTTTGCCGTTTATTATCCCTATGCGGGCGAAGATGCCGTATTGTGCGCACCTACGCCAGGCCTCGAGATTGGCAATGCCAGTATCCCTTACACATACAACCGATTCCGTTGGCGGACATCAGGAACGGGCACATTCTCCGATTCCCTTTCCTTGCAACCTGTCTATTATCCCTCCCCATCCGACTTTGATTTGGGAAGGGTTACGCTGACATTGGAAGTTTACAGCCAAGGCAGCTGGAAAACTGATGCCATGGAGTTGAAGCTGTTTGGCCAGTTGGAGGTGTTCGCTGGCGAAGACTACTACAGCGGCCTCGACCGTCCCATCATTCTCAATCAGGCGGAGGCAAACCATTTCGACTCATTGGCATGGCACACTTTGGGTGATGGAAGATTTGAGGACTCCTTGCTGTTGAATGCAGTGTATCATCTTGGAGAACAGGATATTGAACGACGTTCAGTCGGTTTGGTGATCGAGGCATGGTCGTATTGTGGCTATGTCAGCGACACGGTTCGATTTGATTTGATTGAGGAGTTCACACTCGAAGGAAGGACATGGAAGGGAGGAGTTCCACGTCCGCAAACACAAGTGATATTGGTGGCAATGAGCAATGAAAATCCTTATGTGTCAGGGTTTTATCGTACCATATCGGATAAGGATGGCTTTTTCGGTTTTAAGTCGCTGATGCCCGACAACTATGTTTTGTATGCCTTCCCTGACACCACAGACAAGAAGGCAGGAGGATCCTATTATTTGGGACGTTTGCAATGGAACGAATCCAATATGGTTTTGGTCGATGGTAATGTTTATGATGTTGATATACAGTTATTTGATGTGAAATCTGGTTTTGAGGGCGGACAAGGGAGCATTAGCGGTTGGTTCGACTATCCCGAATTTGGCTTCAAGGCCGAAGATTTCTATTGCACACCTTGGTTTGTCGGCACCGATGAGCCCTATTGTCTTGAAGGCCTATCGAATGTCGCGGTGGCACTTCTCGATGCCACGAAGCGACAAATGTTGGGCTTTACTCTAACCAATGCCCACGGCAGGTTCACATTCCACAATTTGCCTTTTGGCATCTACTATGTGATGTCTGATTTGCCGCGTTATGGAAGAGGTACGGTGGAACGCATCGTGCTTACTCCCGAAAATCCAGTGATTAACGACCTCCACTGTTTTGTCAATGGAGAGGGTAGGGTGGACATGCGGTTCCAGCAAGTGGAGCAGCCCGACTCGCGCTGTATGCTGTATCCCAATCCCGCCGAAAGCACCCTTGCTGTTGGCGGATTGCAACGTGTTGAAGACTATGTGATTACGGTTGCCGATGTCTTTGGTAATGTTGTAAAGCCTCCAATGAAACAACGCAGCAATGTGTTGGGTGAGGTTGAGGTTCCGATAAGCGATTTGTCGTCGGGCGTTTATTTCGTTGTCGTCGAAAATGCTTCGGGACGGGAAATGCTGAAATTCATTAAACTTTGATCGATGGAAAAGAAAATGCGACATATACTGCTGATTGTCATTTCAATGCTTCATGTTTCGATGGTGCACGGGCAGGCTTTTGTCTCTGGATGGGTGCATGAGCAGGACAGCATTACCCCTATCGTAGGTGCTTCGATAGTCTTTTCTGGCTATGGTACCGAAGGCGACACCCTGCTCTTTCAAGCGTTTTCCGACACGGCAGGTTATTATCAGGCCGAAGTTGAAAATGGTATCTATCAGGTAGCTGCCTCTGCCGAGGGCTATTCCACAAAGGTCATCGCTGATTCCTTGCTGATTGAAAACGGCGTGGATGTAGATGATTTCAATTGGGTGCTATATGAGGTGTTTTCTCCTGTTTGTTATGTGGAAGCGACAATCTTGTACGATGATTTCGTGCGTATCGCATGGACGATGCAAGACAGCGTTTCTCCTGATACGCTACGCTCGTTCCGCTATTTTGAGTTGTTTCGCCGCCGTTTCGACGAGGAGCCGGTGGGCTTGATTTCCCACCTGACCGACACCGTTTTCATGGATATGCATTGGGGCCATTTGGATTGGGGACAATACTGCTGGGGTGTGAGTTGCCATTATGAGGGCAACCGTAACGACTCGGATACGGTTTGGTCGGCGTATCTTGACAAGGATATGACCACCAGCTTGACAATTGAGGTTCACACCAATGTAGGGCTTCCTTCTGAGGGAGCATTGGTTTCGGTGGAGTCGGAATGGCTCGCTTATCAAGATACCATAGGTCCGGATGGGATTATGGTGTTTGACAGCGTGTTTCGTGGGAACTATTCCTTACGGGTCAGTATGGAAGGCTTTTCCGACTATGTTTCCGACAGCACGATTCTGGTGGTTGAGCCAACACAGGTGTCCGTTGAGTTGCAAGAGGCCATACGTTGTCTGGACAGCTTGTATGTGTCGTCCACGGGCTGGGCGGTATGGCATTTGTCCGATACCTTGAGTAGAGGATTGCAGTTTTTTGACATCCAGGTGGATGGAACGATTGTTGCCCAAACAACCGACACCTGTTTCCAGTTGGATGTCAGTGGCTGTGAATCGGGCATGACCTATTCAGTGGCTGTGCGCCCTGTGTATCTTTCTTCCAATTGCGACTGGGTTTCTTTTGATTGGTTGTATTCGGATTGTTCTGAATTTCAGAGTGTTGATGATTTTTCTTCGACTATTATGGACGATGCGGTATTGCTTGAATGGAGCCTGCCCGAGGGCGATACGGTTTTGGGGGTGATGTTGAGTCGCGACGGCGTGGAATTGGGCTTGGTGGAAGGTGAGAGATATATGGATAGCACCGTCGTCATGGATGATTACGCCGTGTATGCATTGAAAGTGGTCTATGGCGGCGAAAAGGACGGACATTATCTTTCCATGTCGTGTGAAACCTTGATGACCGTCGAGTTTCCAGTTTATTGCGAACCGCCGGCGCATCTTGAAGGCGAACCCTATTATGAAGACGATAATGATTTTGGCGCTTTGATATCATGGGGCGACCGCCCCCCTTTGATTGAGGACTGGCTGTTTTACGACAATGGCGATTATAAGAATTCTGTGGGAGGTGGCGACGAACCTGTCCTTTTCTGGAGTATTCGTTTTGATGAAGAGGATTTGGTTGATTATCAAGGTTCTATGCTGACAAAAGTTTCTGTTTTTGATGTTGGGGCAGGAAGTTATCAGCTATGGGTTTACATTGGTGGCGAAAATGCCCCTCAAACCATGGCTTGCACCCAAAGCATGACCTTTAGCGGTAATCATCAATGGCATGACGAGCTTTTGGCGACGGCTGTTGAAATACCTGAAAACGGGCCGATTTGGGTCGTTGTCGGGCAACAAGGGCTCAATCGCCCTGCTGCAGCCTGCGCCGATATGGGCAACCCCAATGGCCGATGGATTTCGCTGAACGGAAGCGATTGGAACGACCTTCATCATTACAACCTGCATTATACTTGGATGCTGCGAGCCTTTGTCACCAATAGAAAGGGAAGGGAAATCTCTATTGACGACGATTTCATCCTTCAGCAGTATAATCTGTATCGCTCTGTTGATAATATTGATTATCAGCAAATTGCATCGATTTCTTTCAATGAGGGGCAGTCGTTTTACCAATTTAGGGACAGGCTTGTAGGAACGAGTTACGACCGCTATTATTATCGTTTGACGGCTCTCTATCGTTCGGAAAATGGCAAGGAATGTGAGTCGGATTATGCAGCTTCGCTGTTGTATCCAGAACAATACTATGTCATGGTTGATGATATTTTGGAAATACCTGAATGTCAGGAAAATGGAGTGATTGTTTATCCCAATCCAGCAGCAGACTTGCTCCACATTGAGGCGAAAGATGGTTGTCGTTTGGATGTTTTCAATGCCTTGGGGCAATGTGTGATTTCGGAGAAATTGGCCAAGGATGAAATCCAACTCGACTTTTCCAATTTTCCAAACGGACTTTATCTGCTCAAAGTGGAAACCAAGAATGGCGTGGCAAGCAGGCGATTTGTGGTGGCGCATTGAAGAATTTGCCCGAAATTCCGTATTTTTGCCGCACAAACGCAAAGCAAACGGTAAGCCATGATTTCAATCCAAAACCTGAGTATGCACTTTACGGGTGAAGACCTCTTCACCGACATTTCCTTTTTGATTCGCGAAAAAGACCGTATCGGCCTCGTGGGAAAAAACGGCGCGGGCAAGACCACACTATTGAAGCTTATCTGTGGCATTGAACAGCCTTCAAAAGGGAATGTGGTTGTTCCTCAGGGCGTTACGATTGGGTATTTGCCCCAAGAAAAGAATGTCAACAGCACGAAAACCGTCTTGGACGAAGCCCTGACCGCTTTTGACGAGTATCATGATATGGAGCGCAACTTGGAGCGGCTGCAACAGGAATTGGCTGACCGGACTGATTACGAAAGCACTCAATATGAGAAACTTATCGTGAGGTTAAACAACCTGAACGACCGTTTGTCCTTGCTCGGTGGCAATTCCATTGAGGGCGAGGCGGAGCGGATTCTGGTGGGCCTGGGCTTTGGCCATGACGACATGAAACGACCCATGCGCGAGTTCAGCAATGGCTGGCAAATGCGTGTGGAATTGGCCAAAATCCTGCTGAAAAAACCCAACCTTCTGCTTTTGGACGAGCCTACCAATCACCTTGATATTGAGTCCATTCAGTGGTTGGAAGGCTTCTTGAAGGCCTATTACGGCGCGATATTGATGGTTTCGCACGACCGCGCCTTTTTGGACAACATCACCATACGCACGGTGGAAATCTCGAACGGCAAGATTTATGACTACAAGGTGCCGTATTCCGACTATGTCAATTTGCGCGAGGAACGCGTGGACATGCAGCGCTCGGCCTACGAGAACCAGCAGCGCGAAATCAAGAACATCGAGGCGTTTATCGAGCGATTCCGCTACAAGGCAACCAAAGCCAAGCAAGTGCAAAGCCGTGTGAAATTGCTAGAGAAGATGGATGAAATCGTGGTTGACGACATCGACAGCACAGCCATTCACTTCAAGTTTCCGCCCGCTCCACATTCTGGCAAAGTGACGCTCGAACTCAACCATGTGGGGAAGTCGTATGGTGAGAATGAGATTCTGAAAGACGTTAACCTGTTGATTCCGAGAGGGGAGAAGATCGCTTTCGTTGGGCGCAACGGCGAAGGAAAGTCAACGCTGTCGAAAATCATCTGCGGCGTGCTCGACCACGAAGGCGAGGTGAAGCTCGGCCATGAGGTGAAGATTGGGTATTATGCACAGAACCAGCAAGATATGCTTGACATGAACAAGACCGTGTTTGAGACCTTGGATGATGTTGCCGTTGGCGACATGCGCCTCAAGGTGAAGGGATTGTTGGGTGCTTTCCTCTTTCGTGGCGACGACATCGACAAGAAGGTGAAAGTGCTCTCGGGCGGCGAGAAAGCCCGACTTTCCTTGGCCAAGATGCTGCTTTTCCCTTGCAATCTTTTGGTGCTCGACGAGCCTACCAACCACCTGGACATGCTCTCCAAGGACATACTGAAAAACGCACTGATTCAGTACGACGGCACATTGATCATCGTTTCCCACGACCGTGACTTCCTTCAGGGCCTTACCAACAAGGTATACGAATTCCGCAAGCCGAGCATCAAGGAGTATGTCGGAGATATTTATGACTTTTTAGAGCAAAAGAATCTTAACCACTTGAAAGAGTTGGAGATAGATGCAAAGAAACAATCTGCTAAAATTTTTTCAGAACCCGTTTCGCAAAACAAGATCAACTACGAGCGCAAAAAGCAAATCGATGCCAAGCTCCGCAAGGTTGACAAGGAAATCCAACGACTTGAGGAAGCCATCGGCAAATTGGAAAGCGAATTAGCCGAGCAAGACAGCATCATGGCCAGCCCGGAACAACATCCTGACATTAAGATAGATAACGACTGGTATTGGGCCTACGGCAAGAAAAAAGAAGAACTCCAGGCTTTGATGGACGACTGGGGCGAGAAGCAGATAGAGCGCGAGGAAATTGAGGCGGAATATGCCGATGTCAAATAGAGTAAAAACGCTGTTCGCGCATGTATTCAAAGGCTTTTTGAGGCATGAAATGGCGCACGTCACGACCTTCCTTGACGCATTGGCGGATGAAAGTGGAAGAAATCTCCAAAATGGGTGTTTTTAGCACTGTAACTGACTGGTGGTGAATGAGTTCGCCGCCATCATTGCCTTCGCGGGGAAAGACGAGCAATTTAAAACGGTCAAGGATTTTTTGGTAATCACGCCAACGGTGCAGGTTTTGCAAGCTATCCATTCCGCAAATGAAAACAAACTGATAATCAGGATGCTGATCCGATAAAATGGATAAGGTGTTTATCGTGTATGATGGCTTGGGGAGATGCATTTCTATGTCGCTGACATGGAAACGCGGGTCGTCGCCAATGGCCAATTGCACCATTTTCAGGCGCTCCTTGTCGTCCAAAAGTTCGGCGGACTGTTTCAATGGGTTTTGTGGCGACACAACGAACCACAATTCGTCCAAGTCTGAAAACTCGACCAGATAGTTCGCCAGCATCACATGGCCGTGATGGATGGGGTTGAACGAACCCGAATAGATGCCTACCTTTCTCATGGCATGGCACTATTCGGCTTCAAGGAAAGCCAGAACCGTTTCGAGGATTTCGCGTTTGGCGGTCTCGAGGTCGTCGTTGATGATGGTGCAGTCGAACTTGCCTTGGGCAAACGCGGTCTCCCAAGCGGCCTTGGCCAAGCGTTTCTCGATTTCCTCCATCGTGTCGGTCTGACGCTTGATCAAACGCTCGCGCAACACTTCAACGGATGGGGCTTGGATGAATACGGACAAAGCTTTCTCGCCATAATGGTTTTTGATGTTCACCCCTCCGCACACGTCGACGTCGAAGGCCACATGCTTGCCTTCGTCTTGCATTTGCTCGACGACTGACAGCAACGTGCCGTAGCATCGGCCAGGATAAACTTCCTCCCATTCAAGGAACTCGCCGTTTTCGACGCGCTGCTTGAAGTCGTCCATCGTAAGGAAATAATACTCGCGGCCGTTCACTTCTTCCCCGCGTGGTGGGCGCGTGGTGGCCGAAACCGAAAAGGCCATTTCCGGGATGTTAGCCATCACATGGTTGAGCAAAGTGGTCTTGCCAGAACCTGACGGTGCGCTGAAAATCAATAATTTACCTTTCATGATTATAGAATATTACAAACTTGTTCCTTGATTTTTTCCAATTCATCCTTCATCTGCACAACCAGTTTCTGGATGTTCACCTCATTGGCTTTTGATCCTAGCGTGTTGATTTCGCGTCCCATTTCCTGCGCGATGAAGCCGAGTTTCTTGCCTGCTTGGTCGTCGTCGCAGCTTTCGTTGAAATAGTTGCAATGCTGGCGCAGACGTACTTTTTCCTCGGTAATGTCCAGCTTCTCAAGGTAATAGATAAGTTCCTGCTCGAAGCGATTCTCGTCATATTGGCCTGAAGTGGTGAGTTCGGCGAGGTTTTTCGTCAGGCGTTGCTTGATGACTTCATGGCGGCTTTTTTCAAAAGGCTCCACTTGTTCCAACAGGTTGAGAATTAGCCCGACGCGATGAAGCAAGTCTTTCTTCAAAGTCTGGCCTTCTTGGATGCGAAAATCATCAACGGCATTCAAGGCTTGGTCGATGGTTTCGCCGACTTTGCCAACAAAAGCGTCGTCATAGTTCTCGACCGGGACGTTGAAAATGCCGGGCATCCTGAACAAGACTGCAGCCATGTCGTTTGTAGCAGGAATGCCGAGTTGCTCCGTAATTGCCTCGATTTGTTCCTTGTAGGCCTTGACGATGTCATGGTCGATATGATAAGTTTGAGTCAGGTCGGTGTCGGTAACGGTGACGACCACGTCGACTTTGCCGCGTTGCAACTTGGCCCCGATGCGGTTGCGGAAGTCCAACTCGGATGAGCGAAGTTCGTTAGGCAATTTGATGATCAGGTCCAACTGTTTGCTGTTCAGGGTCTTGATTTCGACTGCGATTTTCTTTGAAAGGTATGTTTGCTCGGCGATGCCATAGCCAGTCATGGAACGAATCATAACGTTGCATTTTAGTTGGTGCAAAAATACGTTTTTTCTCGTTTCCGAGCCACTAATTGTTCAAATCTCTTGGATTATCTCCTCGAAACTTCGCTCGTCTTCCAATCCGTTCATCTTCTCCTGCTTGATGCGCGACTTTCGGCGGGCATAGCTGTTGGTTTGCAGGTTCATCAGGATCGAGATGACCTGGTTGCTGAAGCCTTGCTTGGTGAGGCAGCAGATTTGCAGGTCGCTCTTGGTGAGGGTGGGGTATTTCTCCATCAAGCGTTTGGTGAAGTCGCTGTAAACCTTGCCGATGAGCGTCACGAAGTCGTCCCATTCGTTTTCCTTAAGGTCGAAGTCGAGGGTGGAGGCGGTGATTTGCTCAGTGAGGGCGAGTGCAGTCACATACACCTTGTTTTTCTTCAGTTCGAGCTCCAGTTGGTTCTTCATCTCTTCGGCTTTCAGCTTGGCATTCAGCGATTTCTGTCGCAACAACAACAGAACCACCAGCAACGCGGCAAGCAGTGCACCAGAGATGACTAAAAAGTAAACGTTCTTCAGTTTCTGCGAGGCTTCGAGGTTGTTCTTCTGCATTTGGAGGTCGTATTCCGCCTTGATGCGCTGCACTTGTTCGCTGCGGTGCTCGCGGTCGGCTTGCATCATGTTCTCGTTGAAAAGTTCGAGGCATTCAAGGGCTTTGGGGTAGTCGCCGGCAAACTGGTAGAGATAATGCAGACTTTGGTAGGCCGACATGCGTACGCCCGCCATTTCGTTTCGGGTGGCTTCGGTAAGATGGACAAGGGCGAGGCTGTCTTGTTCCAAGTAGTAATAAGCCAGGCCCAAAATCAGTTGGCTGTCGCCCTCGGCACCATTGGCGCGGGCTTGGTTGACGCGTTCAATGGCTTGTTTGTAGTCTTCTTTCACCAATAGAACGTCGCGGCTCGACTCAAGCAGAATGTTGTTTTGCATCGTTTTGTCGTTCAATGCTTTGGCTATTTCAAGAGCCTTGTCGTAATGCTGTTGTGCAGCCTCGATGTCACCCAACGAGGCAGTAGCCCGACCGCAATTGCGCAAAGCAATCATTAATAAGGTGTCGTTGCCGAGGGTGCGGAACAGGTTGGCGGCATCGGTGTGGAGCGGCAGGGCTTCCTCAAAAAGTTCGTGCTTCCAGTAGCAGAAGCCGAGGTTGTCCGCGATTTGGCCTTTCAGTTGTTGAACTTCGGGCTTTCCCATGTCGCAGTGCTCAATGGCCAGCAAGGCTTGGCTGAACGACTCGGCGGCGGCTTCCGATTGTTTGGCCGCACGTTGTTCGACGCCTTGTTCGAAGAGCGTTTCGGCCTCTTTGATCCATCGCGCCTTGTGCTGGCAAGCGTTGAGACCTGCCAGCACGAGGAACGCACAAATTATACATCGTGTTTTCATTGTTTCACAAATTTCACCGTTTGTTCGCCCACGCTGATAAAATACATTCCTGCCGACAGCTTTTCAATATTAATCTGTTGGGTTTCAGCATAGATGGAGCCCTTCTGCAGAGTTTGTCCCGTCAAGTTGGTGATGCGGTATTCGTTTTCGGTCGCCGTAGGGCTGTCACATTGTGGCAGCCGTACAAACAGAACGCCCGTGGCGGGGTTGGGATATATCGTGAAGCCGTTGTCAACAGGTTCGTCAATGCCGCTATGATACTGATGGTAAACCTCATTACAATCCTTTTCACCGTATTTGAGTTCCAAAAAACCATTTCTCCAATAGCAACGCAAACCCTCAACACGGAAGCTTTTACTTTGCGTCATCAGTTTTTCGGGGAAGAAACTCGTCAGATGGCCAATGCCACAAATGATGGTGCCGCTGAAAATTTCGTTTGCGTCGGTGATATACAACATCCTGTAATTCGTGTTGTTGTAAACGTAGTTTTCATCTGTGGCATCTACATGGACAGTAACGGTTTCGTTTCCTACCTTTATGTCCCATTCATCGCCTACGTTCGCTGTGAAGTCATATAATGTTGTGAATTCTTCAGTGGTTTTGTTCCACCAATACACTTTGCCGTTTTCTTCATAGATGTATTCATGGGTCACCTCGGTAATCTGGTTTCGGTCGTAGTGTGTGTTGCTGCGCACGATGACCTTCGGGCGTTTGCCAGCCCGATTGATGAGTGTGTCGCCGACACATTCCAGATGCTGGTAGGTGATGCTGCCGTCATCGTTGAGGATTTCGTAATACATTTCTCTGCCGCCAAGTAGGTTTCCCATCTCTGCCAAGCACCAAAAATAATTACACCAATTCTTGTCATTCAAATAAGTCTCGAGTGTACCTAATGGAACATATATATAGGCATCTGCAGGTCTTACGTACCATGGATAGAAAGCATTCAGGTTTATGACGGGTGGAGTTTCGGAATAAATGTTGATTTTCAGAAGATGGGGACAATTATATATGGCATAATCTCTTATTCTTGTCACAGAATTTGGGAAACTGACTGACACCAAGCTGTCGCAACCATTAAATGCGGCATTACAGACTTCCTGGATGCCTTCGGGAATAGTGTAGTTCGTCGCATAGTTTTTGGGGAAATGGGCAAAATAATGGTCGTTATACAGAGGCTCACTCAAGTTTTGACAATCGCTAAATGCGCCATCGCCTATGTATGTCAATGAATTAGGTAGGTTTATCGTTGTTATTAGTGAACATTCCCCAAAAGCATCTTCCTCGATGGTTTCCAGCGATTCGGGAAGCGAAACATAGGTTAGACTGTCACAATGAAGGAAGGCTTGGTATTTGATGGTTTTTACAGTGTTGGAAAAGATAACAGAGTCAAGATGGGTACAATTCCAAAACGCCCGACTTAAAATTATTTCCACGCTATCAGGGATGTGGTAAGAAGAAGCGTAATCACAAGGATAATAAGCAAAAAAGTGACTGTTATATACAGGTTCGGTCAGTCCGCCGCAGCCCTCAAATACGCATCCCCCCATATTCGTCACAGAATTAGGAAGCTCAAAGGTTGTCAATGATGCGCAATTTGAGAATGCGTATTTTCCAATGTTGGTAACCGAGTTTGGAATGACAATGGTTTGTAGTCTTTCGCAAGAACGAAAAGCCTCCTTCCCAATGGTTTGCAAAGAATTTGGCAAGAGGATGGAATCCATCCTGCTGCAACCTAAAAATGCTGCCTGTTTGATATGGGTCACCGAGTAGGGAAGGGTTATGGTTTGAATTGTCGAAAAAGAAAAAGCGTCTTCTTCGATGGTTGTCACACCCTCAGGGATGATGGCAGATACCAAATCGGAATACATAAATGCACCTTTCCCAATTCTCTGAACAGAATTTGGAATGTCAACATTTATCAATGAACAGCCATAGAAAGCACCACTTGCGATTTCTTCAATCCCTTCTGGAATCTCGTATGGCGATTGGTCATATTTTGGATGGTAGGCAAAGATTTTGTCGTTATACACATCATTCATTATATCGGAGGTTCCATCAAAAACATAATCTCCCATATTAGTTACCGAGTTGGGCAAGGAGAAATCCAATAAGGCATTGATACCACTGAAAGCCATATTGCCAATAGTGGTAACAGAATTTGGAACGATGACACTCTTTATTCCAAAGCAATTGGAAAAAGCCCCTTCGTCGATAACGGTCACCATGTATGTGATGTTGCCGTGTTCGACAGATTCAGGAATGATGAGGTCGCCTTCGGGTTTGGTATAGCCCCACCAACCCGAAGGACTGTTGCATGGAATTGTCACAGCAACTTCATGGTTTTCCTCGGAGAGGATGCGATAATACAAAGTTTGCCCCGATTCACATACAGCCGAGAAATTGAATTGCTGAGCGAATGTGCTCATGGCCAAGACCATTAATATTGCAATTGTGAATAGCTTTTTCATCGTTTTAGGTTTTCATTGTTTCACAAATTTCACCGTTTGTTCGCCCACACTGATGAAATACATCCCTGCGGGCAGAGATTCAATGTCAATCTGTTGGTTTTCAGTGGTAATTGACCCTCGCATCAGGGTTTGTCCCATGAGGTTGGTAATGCGGTAGGCTGGTAGAGACGTTGCGCGCAACGTCTGCACAAACAAGACATCGTTTGCCGGATTAG
>CAMOCK010000024.1 GCA_946610645.1 uncultured Bacteroidales bacterium | reverse complement strand
AGCTTCGGATAATAGCTTTGGTATGTCCTTTCAAATTCGGGGTCCATTTCGGGAACTTTTACGATAACAAGACGCACAAGTAGGCCGTTTTGTGACGTGTGGCGCGAAAAAATATTGAAGATGGTTCTTCCATATTGCAAAAACATCAATAATCATCCAAATTTGTACTTCAACTCCAAATATGGACAAAATGATTATAATTAGTTTATTAACAATATGTTGAAATTTATATCAGTAATAAATACGAGCAATAATTTCTGTCGTTTTTGAAAAATGCTTGCTTATTTTATGATAAATTGTCTATTTTTGCGGACAAATTTGTAGTTCAACTCCAAAATTGGCCATAATTATTATAATTAGTTTATAATCAATAACCTATAATGTATAATAATTCAGCGACCTCAACTATTTCAGGAACCTTTTGGGCGATAGCGTCAGCCTCACCCAAGTCGTTTACGACGGACAGGAGGAATGGCTCAAACCTGACAATGGATTCCTGAATTTCAGGCATTTGCAGTGAAAACAGGTTTTTGAAGCAAATGAAAGAAAACTCCTACGGAGTATAACTCGATGTGTTAAGCTGGTTTTCAATTAAAAGAAAAGCTCTTACGGAGCATTCCTCATTCTACATTCTTCATTCTACATTCTACATTCCTCATTCCTCATTCCGAATTAATCACTACCTTTGCCCCATCAAATCCTTTTGAATCATGAAGGCAGACAAAAAACAGATTTTGACCGAAGTGAAGCGTTACGTCGTCATCACTTTGGCGCTGTTCAGCATGTGTTTGGGCTGGACGGCCTTCCTCATCCCGAACCACTTGATGGGAGGTGGCGTGAGCGGCATCGCGGCCTTGGTCTATTGGGGCACAGGCATCTCCACGGGTATCACCGTGTTCGTCATCAATGCCATTTTGCTGCTCATCGCCTTGAAAATCATCGGCGTGGGCTTTGGCATCAAGACGGGTTATTCCATCATCATGGCCTCGGTGTTCATGTCGCTCTTGCAGCATTTCATCACCGACCCGATGATGGCGGGCGAGATGCAGCCTTTCGTCAGCGACCATTTCTTAGCGGCCATCCTCGGTGGTGGCTTGGCGGGCTTGAGCATCGGCGTGGCCTTCACGCAAGGGGGCAGCACGGGCGGCACCGACATCATCGCCATGATTGTGTGCAAGTATCGCAACATCTCGCAAGGGCGCGTCATCCTCCTCTTGGACATCTTCATCATCGCCTGCGGCTTCATCGTGGGCAACACCATCGAGGACTTCATCTACAGCTTCGTGGTGCTGGGCGTGTGTAGCTATTGCATCGACCTCGTGCTGACGGGCAACAAGCAGAGTGTGCAGGCCTTCATCTTCACCTCCGAGCCCGACAAGGTGGCCGAGCGCGTGTCGAAGGAATTGCAGCGCGGCGTAACGATGATCAATGGAACCGGCTGGTACACCAAGCACGAAGGCCCCATACTGATGGTGGTGGCCCACAAGCGCGAGTCGCAGCACATCTTGAGAATCGTGAAAGAGGAAGACCCCAAGGCTTTCATGACGATGAACACCGTAATGGGGGCCTACGGCAAGGGTTTCGAGCAGATCAAGCGATGACTATTTCATAAAATACCGCTGGAAAAGCCCGAAGAGAGCTTCTTCCTTGCCGCCCATGAAGCTGCCGTAGCTGCCTTCCAAATCGAGCGTCTCGCCGTTGGTGAAGCGGATGTGATACTCGTATTGCGTGTCGTCTGGGTTTGACGACTTATACTCGTAGCAGTCTTTCAGGCGATAGACGTTCACGAACTCCTTCAGTTTCTTCCTGAAATCGTGGTCCACGACAATGGTGTCGTTTTGGTCTTGTTCGGCGTTGCGCATCACGACCAACGACTTGCTGTTGAAGTAAGGCTCCAGTCTGTATTCGATGTCGCGGCCTGCGTTGTTCCTGCAAGTGAAAAGGAAAGTGTCGATGTTTTTTTCCGCGACGGGGTATTCCCTCCATTTCTTGAAATACTCCGAAATGGCATTTTGGGCTTCGCCAAAGTTGTCGGGCCAGGCCATGTAGCCGCCAGAGCTTTTGCTGCGCCCCGAGTCGTATTTGTAATAAATCGACCACGAATCGCCGTCGAAAACCCGCATCCGTGGCTGGTAGTCGCTCTTGTACTTGTCCATCTTGTATTCATTGACGATGGCCTGAAGTTCAGCGAAGATGGTGGTGTCTTCAATGTAGAGTTCCTTCTCGTCGGGGAAGGCTTCGTCAATGACGATGCGGATTCGTCCGTCCTTCATGGTGGCGACTTCGTATTTTTCGCCGTTGAAGATGCGCATTGTGTTGTGTTGGTCGAAACTGAAGTAGGTAAGGCGTTCTGTCTTCATGTCTTTGGGGTTTTGCGCGATACAGGATGCCATGGCGAGCATCAATCCGAGCATAATGGTGTGTTTTTTCATAAAGTATTGTTTTATAAAAGTTTAAGGGAAAGCGTTGGCTTTCCCTTAAACCAAAATGTTTGTTATAGTTTACTTGATGCCTATTTTCTTGGCGATGTCTTTCGGCAGAGCGTCCTTGTGGACCACGAAGTTCATGGTCTTGTAGCGCACGAAGGCCTTGCTGACGTACCAAATGCCGTCGTAGTTGCCGGCCTTGCCCCAGCTGTTCTTCACGATGAAGTATTCGTTGCCGATTTGGTCTTTGGCGGTGCCGTAGATGAGCATACCGTGGTCGTCGCCGGTCTCGTAGTTGTCGTAGGCGATTTGGCGTTCTTTCTGCGTGACCCACTTTTGCGGGGTGGGGCCGTTTTGGGCTTCCTTCCTGCGGTCGGCGGCACTCATGCCCATCCAGCGGGCCATGTCGCTACCTTGCAGGTCTTGG
The DNA here is from genome assembly GCA_946610645.1 of uncultured Bacteroidales bacterium. Lineage (GTDB taxonomy): Bacteria > Bacteroidota > Bacteroidia > Bacteroidales > F082 > Limimorpha. Next base: position 9,695 of record CAMOCK010000024.1, on the reverse strand, counting down.
CCTTTGGCGGTGAGGTCGGGGAGGACGGCCACGCCCGACATTTCGCCGCGCAGCCAGCCGCTTTCGCTCACGTCGCTACCCCAAGCAATCGGGTAGCCTTTGTCGATGGCGTTGTCCATCACGGCCATCATCTCGTCGATGGGGAGGTTCCAAGCGCGACCCCAGCGCCAGTTGTCTTGCACCTCAATGACGAACTCCTCATAGAAAGGATGGTGCGTGAACGAGGTGATGTTGACGTAGTCGTTCATATTGAGGCCGGTGGATTCGGCAAACGACTTGGGCGTGTATTTCTTTCCGTTGTAGGTGAACTCGGTGGGAGGCACGCCGAGGTAGGCATCGTAAATGCCAGCCAAGCCTTTCTTCCACAGCGGGTTGCCGTCCTTGTCCATTTGGATTTTGCGGCTCTTGATGACACCGGCCACATACGGGTCGGTGACGGCCGAAAGCTCGTTGAAGTTCGACAGCGAGTCGCCGTGCATGGCGCCGGCGGGCATTTCGCTGTCGGGCACGAGGCCGTAGTTCTTGATGGCGTAGAGCACGTCGCCGAAGGAGCCGCCTTGCGAGAACGAAACGTCGCCGTGGGTGCGGATGGCGGCCTCGGCACGGTCGAGGTAGGTCTTGTAGACGATGAACATTTCCGAGAAGTCGTACTCAGGCTTGCCCATGCGGAGCAGTTCGGCCTCGAAGAAGGCCAACGAGCTGTAGCACCAGCAGGTGCCGGCTTGGTTTTGGTTTTTCACTGAGGTGACGGGCAGTTCCTTGATGGTTTCGAACTTGAAGCCTTTTTCTTCCTTGGCTTCGTCTTTTTTAGCCTCTGGCTGTGCAACGACGCCGACGCTGAGCATCAAGGCGGTTGCGGTGAGTAAGTGTTTGAATTTCATTGTATTGTGATTTAAGATTTAAGATTCAAAGATTCAGGTCTTTGCGCATGGCCTTCGAAAGGGCATCCTTGTGCAACGTGAAGAAGATGGTGTATTGGCGCAGGTATTGCTCGGAGCAGTACCAATAGCCTTTGTGTGGGCCGGCATCGCCCCACGAGTTCTTGATCTTGTAGTATTTGTTGCCGTTCTGGTCTTTGGCGATGCCAACGACGAGCATGCTGTGGTCGTCGCCCGCGTCCCAGTTGTCGTAGGCTGCCTGGTGGATTTCGTCGGTCACCTTCTTTTCGGCCACGATCTCTTTCCACAGGTTCTCGTCCTTGGGGTCTTCAGGAACAATGCCGACGCCTTCCTTGCGCGAGAAGCCAGGGTTGCTCACGTCCTGCGCCCAGCCGAGGGTGTAGCCGTGCTCAAGGGCATAGTCGACGGCCTCCATCAGCTTGTCCAAGGGCAGGTTGTAGGCTGGGGTCCAAGTCCAGTTGTCGGGGATTTCCACCATGCAAGGCTTGTTGTATTCCTCGTTGGTGAACGAGCAGATTTCAATGTAGTCGGCGGGGATGATGCGATAGGCTTCGGCAAACGACTTGGGCGTGTATCTCTTGCCATCGACGGTGAACTCTTTTGGGGCGTCGCCGAGGTAGGCGTCCAATACGCCTTGCAAGGCCTTGGGGCCGGCAGGCGAGATTTTCTTGTTGCCGTTCTTGATGATGGCGCGGGCCACTCCGTTGATGACCTCGTTCATCTCGCCATGCATGTGGCGTTCCTCGCCGATGACCTTGCCGCTGTAGTCGGCCTCGGGCATCATGCCGTATTTGTCGATCATGTAAAGCACGTCGCACACCTCGCCGCCTTGGCTGAGGGTGTTGTTGCCGTGCATACGGACGAACTTGTTCACTTTCTCAGTCCAGGCGTTGCGGACGACGAACATCTCGGAGAGGTTGAACTCCTTGCCGTACAAGCGAAGGATTTCGGCCTCCACGAAACCGGTGCCGGCAAAACACCAGCAAGTGCCCGAACTGCCTTGGTTGTCGACGGGCGTGTGCTTCACGTTGACGGTTTCCGTGAACTCGTAGATGGGTTTCTCTTCTTTTTTCTCTTGGGCGAGGAGCGTCGAACCTGTTCCAAACAGCAGCGCGATGGTCGCCAGTTTCATAAAACTATTCATATTCATCTGGTTTATTGTGTTTTAACAATTTTTTGGATCAAGGTTCCCTTGGCTGTGATGGCTTTGATGAAATAGGTGCCGTCGGGCAGGGGGGAGAGGTTGAGGTGGGCTTGGCCGTCTTGCGCCGATTGGCGCATCACCTCCTGTCCCATCAAGTCGAGCACAACAACTTGGCTAATGCCTTCCTCCACGAGGAACAACTGACCAGTAGTGGGGTTGGGATAGACGCTTAAGGATGGGCTTTCCATGCTTTCGACAACGGTGGCGCCCCAATCAACCATCACTTCGTTTGACGGGTTTGACTCCAAGAAACCGGTCTTACCTGTAACAATGTAGTTGTAGGTGCCTTGTGTGGTAATGCTTTCGTCGGAATAAGTAGGTTCCGTCAGGCCTTCGGCAATCAGTTCGCCGTTCCTGTAGATGTTGTATGACTCGGCCGTCAATGCGCTTTCCCATTGCAGTTTCATCGAATTGTTGAGGGTTTCTCCCACGAGATGTCGAGGTATGATGGTCTTGTTCACGCCGACAAAATACATCTCTGGGTTGTCGTTGGCATTGGCGTAGGACGAAGTGCAATCGTCGGCTTGATAGTAAGCGGCCACGGCATATTCGAAAACATCGTCGTGTTGGTTGTTGAGGTTGTCGGTGTAGGTTGTGTTTACGACAGACTTGATGCGCTTGAACTCTTGTCCTTGGGCGCGACGGAACACGAAATAACCTGTTGGAGTCGTGTTCTCAGGGGCGTCCCATGTCAGTTTGATTTTATTGTTGTTGGCCAATTCAAATCTCAGGTTCAACGGAGGATTGCAAGGGCAGTCCGTCTGTATGTTGCATAGGTTTGACGGTTCCGACTCGCCTTGCCCGTTCAGTGTGGTCACATAATAGGTATGAAGGCCTTCGTCTGCTTCGTCATCAACATACTGGTTGGTTGCTGTTACTGCAATCAACAGATGGTCGCGATAGATGCAATAGTAATCGATTGGGTTGTTTTCGGCATCCCATTGTAGGGTCACGGTGTTGTCGTTGCGTTGTGCTCTGAGGTTTTGCGGTACATTGCGGTTTTTTTCTGCACCGCAAGTGTTGTCGGCCACGAAAAAAAGTCCCAATGTCATATCAGCGGATGCACCGTCGAAAGCCACGAGGGTCTGTCCGTCCGCATCCTTGACGGCAAAGTGCATCTGCTCAATGGGTTGCTGGGGTTTGTTGAAACGGAACGACACATGGCCGAGGGGCATCTCCACATTGCTGACCGTTTTGCTTCCGACGGGAGCATAGTTGCCTATCACGATGCCGGCAGCGTTTTGCAGCGTGATAGAAGCACCATTCCAATCTTGTCCTTCGGGGGCTTCCATTTCCAGAGTCCAAACGCAATTCGGGCCAAGCACGACATTCTCCTCGATGGCTTCCAAACCAATCGCATTATGGGCGATGGCATACACGCCATATTGCACCACGGTGGGCATGAAATGGTCGGTGAAAGTCATGTTGGCTCCCGGTGCTACGTTGTCTTCAGTATGGATGATTTTCCCATCGCGGGTAACCACGATTTGGTCGATGGCATCAAGCTGCGTGCCTCGCACGGTTTGGGTCGGGTTGGTCCAACTGAGGGTGGCTGCAAAATCGAGGCTGCCAGACGAGACGACTTCAAAACTTTCAGGCTTCATGGGCATGTATTCATAGACTTCGGAGGGCACATAGTTGAAGATGGCCGCAGCGCCTCCGGCATAGTCGATTTCATCGATGACAAACCAGCCGTCGCTGCTGCCGCCCCAGCCCCAGTTAAAGTGGAACAGGTCGTTGTCGTCGTAGCCATCGCACACAAAGGCATGGCCGCCGCTTTCGCTGTAGCCCGAATAATACACTGGCCAACCGATGTCAAAAGAGGCTTTCAGCATGTCTTGCCATTCGAACAAGGTGTAGTCGTAGCGTTCGCGCAACTTGGCTTGGTTGGAGTACGAGAAATACCTCCGGATGGCGTTTGGCACGTCCCACGAATAGGCGCCGCTGCCATTGGGTGAGAACATCATATCGACCGCAACAGCGCAATGGTACATCAGCAGTGCCACAGCTTCGATTTCCTCTTGGCTGGCTCCGCCAAGACGGTCGGGCATGTTGTCCCAATCGTAGGTGGTGGCACCAAAGTTGGCTGTTTGTTGCCCATAGCCATAGCAATAATAGGAATGGCTTCCGCTGCCTTGTGTGGGTTTGTTCCAACGCTTCATCACCTGGCTCATGGCAGTGGCCACGCAGCCTGCATAGCAGCGTCCGCCCGGACCTCCGCTGGCCTCGGGCGAGTAGAGGTTATAAGGCGAGTCTTGGTTCCATTTGGTGGTGCAGATGTAGTCCACACCCCTGCCGCCGTTGCGCGAAATCAGCTTGCCGTTTCGCATCACGCTTTGCCATTCGGTTTCGGTGTCGTCAAACAGCACGACGTTGCGGCTTGTGCGTGTCTTGATGAGGTTGTCGAGGTAATAATCCAACTCTGGCGAACGGTTTTCGGTGGCGAAGGGGCCTTCGTCGGAATAGCCCACGATGGGCCGGAAACGGTCGTCGGCCGATACTATGACAAAGCCCTCGTTGCCGATGTTGAACACATAGAAACAGGCTTCGTCGCGGCTTGTCGTAGCAGTGTATGCCAATTGTAAATCAAGGGCTTCGCTTCGGGTTTGGAGATGATTGCCCATAAACATTTGCCCTACTGCCTTGGCGCGTTCGACATCGACAGGATGGGCGTTGAGCAGGCTGACGTTCAATAAAGCCCATGAGAATAATAGCCAATACTTTTTCATTGTGTTAAGGATTGTTTGAGTGTTGTTTAAGGGGTCAAAAATAGACATTTTATCGAGACGCACGCAAAAAAAAGGCAAAAAAAAAGATTTCCTTGCAGAAATCTTTTTTTCGATGCTACTGGCATGGGAGGTTTATTTGCTGTCCTTCTTTTCCTCCTTGTCCTTGTTTTGGCTGTTCTTTTTGTTTTCAGGCTTCACTGCGTCTTCTTTCTTGCAGTCGTGCTTCTTGTCAGCAGCGCAGCAACCGGCTTTCTTTTCTTCCTTGCAGTTTTTCTTGGCGTCTTTGGAGCTGCAGCAGCTCTTGGCTTCCTCAGCCTTGGCTTCTTCAGCGTCAGCTTTCATCTCTTTGACTACCTTTTTCTCGACAGCCTTTTCAGTCTTGTTTTTCTTGACGGGTTCTTGTGCTTGAGCGTTTTGGATGCTCATTGCGCCGATGGCAAAAAAAGCCAATGCGCCAAATAAAAGTGATTTTTTCATGGTAATTTGGTTTAGTGTGTTCACAATAACGTATTTCAATTGCAAATATTGTTCCAAAATCTCCAAAATAGAGTTTTTTTTATAATCCCCTCGTCAAGGCAACAAGAGGCAACTGTCTCCATAGCTGAGGAAGCGGAACCCGTGGTCGAGGGCGAAACGATAGCAGTTGCGCCACCGCTCGCCGATGAGGGCCGAAACCAACAGCAGCAAAGTGCTTTTGGGTTGGTGGAAATTGGTGATGAGTCCCGTGATGACGCGCATCTTGTAACTCGGCGCAATCATCAGTGCGGTGCTGGCTTCGAGGCGGGTGAGGCCGTGCTGGTCCATATAATCCAAAACACATTGCAAGGCTTCGGGAGCCGACGATGGTGCATGGTCTGCATAGGGGAGCCACTGCTCCACATGCAATGGACGCAGTTCCAGCCCCTGTTCCTTCAGCATGATTCCAATCCAATAAAGGCTTTCAAGAGTGCGTGTACTCGTCGTCCCAACGGGGATTATGGGTTTCCCGACCTGTTGCAACAGGCTTTCAATCAGCGATTTGCGGATGATGATGGTTTCGGAGTGCATGGCGTGTTCGCCTATGGTGTCGGTGGCCACGGGGCGGAAAGTGCCTGCGCCCACATGCAAGGTGACCTCATCGAATCGGAAACCTTGTTCGCGTAGTTGGGCGATGAGCGGTTGGGTGAAATGCAGTCCCGCCGTGGGAGCTGCCACTGATCCATCGTATCGGGCAAAGACGGTCTGGTAACGGTCGCGGTCGTCGGGTTCGGCATCGCGGTGCAGGTAGGGCGGCAGGGGAATCTCGCCGGCGGCCTCCAAAACCGAGGCGAAGGGCAAGCCTTCGGGTGACCACGAGAACTCGATTTCGGCACCTTGGTCGTCGCGTGACATACATTCGGCATAGAGCGTAGCGGCTTCGCCGTTAATGGTCAAAGGCATAGCGAGTTTTCCTTCTTTCCAGCGTTTGGCGTTGCCAATCAGGCACCTCCAGCGCACAGGCGATGCCGCACCGAAAGCCACTTGATAGTCTTGTTCCGGCTCAAGGCAGAAAACCTCGATGCGCGAGCCTGTCGCCTTGTGGAACTGCAATCGGGCGCGGATGACCTTGGTCTCGTTGAATATTAATAAGGTGTCTTTCGGCAAAAACTCACCAATGTTCCTAAACAAAGACTCTTCTATTTTGTTGTTTTTCAGCACCAAAAGTTTCGAGGCGTCGCGCTCTGGCAAGGGATACTTGGCGATGCGCTCGTCTGGCAAAGGATAGTCGTAGGCCTCGATAGAGATGTCTTTTACTGCGCTCATCATTGAAATTTTGCGCAAAAGTAGGGATTTATTCCTATTTTTGCACCGCAAATGAAAAAGAGATGGGCCTAACATCGTTAAAAATCGAGATGACTCGTGAGTTTTTGATGAAATTCCTGAAATTCGGCGTAGTGGGTTTTTCGGGCGTGTTTGTCAATTTCGGTATCACATACGTCTGCAAGGAATGGCTGAAATGGAACAAATACCTGAGCAACATCCTTGGGTTCGTTTTTGCCGCCACGACCAATTACATCCTTAACCGCATTTGGACTTTCGAGAGCACCAACCCGCAAATCGGGGCTGAATACGCCAAGTATTTCGCCATTTCTTTGGTTGGTTTGGGCATCGACACCTTGACGGTGTATGTGCTCAACGGCAAGCTGAAATGGAACTTCTACCTCAGCAAGGTGTTTGCCGTGGGTGTCTCAACACTATGGAATTTCTTTGGGAACCTGGTGTTTACGTTTGCGTAGTCATAACAGCCTCGCCTGAAACACAAAAGGCAAGAGCGATTCGATGCCATCGAAGGCCATGACGGGGCCGGTTTCGCCTTGGCAAAACACGCGCAAGGGGCGTTTCGAGCGTTGTTCCGCTTCCAGCATCACCTGACGGCAGGCGCCACAGGGCGCGGCAGGCTCGGCAAGCGTCTTGGTCTTGGAATGAGCCACTATAGCCACCGCCTCAACGGGCACGTCGGGGAACTTGGCTTGAGCCGCAAACAAGGCCACGCGTTCAGCACAAAGTCCGCTGGGATAGGCAGCATTCTCGATGTTGCAGCCCATCACGATCTCGCCGTTGGCCATGCGCACCGCCGCGCCCACATGGAACTTTGAATAAGGCGCGTAGGAACGGGCTGTGGCCTCGTGCGCCTTGCGCAACAAATCGGCATCTTGCGGCTCCAACTCGTCATGGTTGTCATAAACCTCATAGGGACAGATGAATTGCTCTTTTCTCATTTTTCTCGTCGCGATTGGTTTTATGGCGCAAAGTAACGAATTTTTTACTACATTTGCCGCAGAATCAACCGAAAAACACACTCCATGAAGAAATTTGCAGTAATCTTGGCCGGCTGTGGCCGCAAGGATGGCAGCGAAATCAATGAGGCCATCACCCTTTTGCTCTCCATCGAGCAACATCATTGTGAATACCAGTGCTTTGCGCCCGACCGTCCGCAAACCGAGGTCATCGACCATCTCACCGACAAGCAGACCAAGGAAAAGCGCAACATCCTGACCGAGGCCGCCCGCCTGGCCCGAAGCAAAGTCCGTCCCGTCGAGGAATTCAAGGCCGAGGACTATGACGGCCTGCTCTTCAGCGGCGGCTACGGCGTGGCCAAAAACCTGTGCGACTATGCCTACAAAGGCGCGGAGATGGAAGTGCAGCCCGACGTGGCACGCGCCATCCTCGAAATGCACGCAGCCAAGAAACCCATCGGCGGGATGTGCATCGCGCCGGTGATGTTCGCTAGGCTGATTCCCGACGTGTGCGTCACCTTGGGCAACGAAGGCACACCCGATGCCGACAACATCCGCAAGATGGGTGCGCAACACGTTCAGACCGAGCACGGCGACGTGTGCGCCGACAATGCGGAACTCGTCTTCACCACGCCGGCCTACATGCTCGATGCCACCTTGAAGGATGTTTACGATGGCGCCTACAACTTGATTGACAGCATCATCGACACCTTGGACGGAAAGCGGGACTAATCCGGAAAGCAAAACAAAAACAAAGGTCGCCTCGATTCGGGGCGACCTTTATTAATAAGGTGTAGTTGGCTTACCACGCAAACAGCGGGTAGTCCTTCATCATCTTGTTCACCTCGGTGCGGACGGCGGCAATCTTGGCCTCCGAAGCGGTCTTGGTCTCAGGATTGATGTCGCTGATGACGTCGTCGATCAAGTCGACGATGACGGCCATCTTGTCTTGCTTCAGGCCACGGGTGGTGATGGCAGGCGTGCCAACGCGCAGGCCCGAGGTCAGGAAAGGCGAGCGGGTGTCGAAGGGCACCATGTTCTTGTTGACGGTGATGTCGGCCAGAACGAGGGTGTTCTCCACCATCTTGCCGGTGATTTCCGGGAACTTGCCGCGCAAGTCGATGAGCATCGAGTGGTTGTCGGTGCCACCGCTGATGACGTCGTAGCCCTTGTCCATGAAGGCGCGAGCCATGAAGGCGGCGTTCTTTCTCACCTGTTGGATGTACTCCATGTACTCGTCGCTGAGGGCTTCGCCGAAAGCAACGGCCTTGGAGGCGATGACGTGCTCAAGCGGTCCGCCTTGGATGCCCGGGAACACGGCGCTGTTGATCAAGGCCGACATCATCTTGGTTTCGCCCTTCGGGGTCTTGCGGCCACGCGGGTCTTCAAAGTCGTGACGGATGAGGATCATGCCGCCGCGAGGACCACGCAGGGTCTTGTGGGTGGTGGTGGTGATGATGTGGCAATACTCAAGCGGGTCGTTCAGGAGGCCCTTGGCGATGAGGCCGGCAGGGTGGCTGATGTCGGCCATGAGGACGGCGCCCACTTGGTCGGCGATGGCGCGCATACGCTTGTAGTCCCAGTCGCGGCTGTAGGCCGAGGCACCGGCGATGATGAGTTTGGGCTTGCACTCAAGGGCGATCTTCTCCATCTCGTCGTAGTCGACACGGCCGGTTTCCTTGGCCACATGGTAGGCGACGGGCTTGTAGAGCATACCCGAAGCGTTGACCGGGCTGCCGTGCGAAAGGTGACCACCGTGCGAAAGGTCTAGGCCCATGAAGGTGTCGCCGGGTTCAAGCAAAGCCTGCATCACGGCCATGTTGGCCTGTGCGCCCGAGTGGGGCTGCACGTTGGCGAAGGTAGCGTTGAACAGCTGGCAGGCGCGGTCGATGGCGATTTGCTCGCTTTGGTCGACGATTTGGCAGCCGCCGTAGTAACGTTTGCCGGGATAACCCTCGGCGTATTTGTTGGTCATGACAGAACCCATAGCCTCCAGAACTTGCTCACTGACAAAGTTTTCCGAAGCGATGAGCTCGATTCCGTGCATCTGACGCTCTTTTTCTTGGCGAATCAGATCAAAGATTTTCTCGTCTCTTTTCATATTTGT
>CAMOCK010000023.1 GCA_946610645.1 uncultured Bacteroidales bacterium | reverse complement strand
CTTCGTGAGCGCAAGAGCCAGTGCCAAAGGCAATTACATCACCTACACCTACAACATCGACCTTGAGAGCCAAGAACAGATGAACGCAGTTTACGACAGACTTAAAACCATCCCCGAAATCAAGTTTGCGCTATGAAAAAAGCCTACGACATAAGGATTTACGGTCGCGTGTTCAACGTGGGTTTCCGACGCTATGTGCACCGCTATGCCACAGCGAACCACATCGTGGGCTTTGTGGAGAACGACTACGCCGACGATTGCGTCCACATCGTAGCCCACGGCGAGGAACAAGAATTGGAACGTTTCACCTTGCTTTGCGGCGAAGGCACACCTTATTCATATATAACCGACATGAAGGTTGAGACTGTTGAATCGACCAACAAATATGCTGATTTTCAAGAAATAAGATAATTCTACCATGACCAATGACAACTGATAACTGATAACTGATAACTGACAACTGATAACTGACAACTGACATGATCGACTTCTCCAAAATCCTCTTCCTCGACATCGAGACCGTTTCGCAGCATAAAGATTACAGCCAACTCAGCGAGCGGATGCAGAAACTATGGGACCACAAGGCCGAACAAATCGCAAAAGGCGACGAAAGCGCCACGCCCGAGTCGCTTTACGACCGCGCCGCAATTTACGCCGAATTTGGCAAAATCATTTGTATATCAGTGGGTTTCTTCAACGACCAACGCTTCCGCCTGAAATCATTCTACAGCCATGACGAGAAAGCCCTGCTCACCGATTTCGCCAACATGCTCGACCGTTATTATGCCTTCCCAGAAGCCCAACTCTGCGCCCACAACGGCAAGGAATTCGACTTCCCCTACATCGCCCGCCGCATGATGGTGAACGGCATCAAAATCCCTCGCGTTCTGCAAGTTGCAGGCAAGAAGCCCTGGGAAACCAGCTTTATCGACACTATGGAACTCTGGAAATACGGCGACTACAAAAGCTACACTTCCTTGGACTTGCTTTGCGCTATTTTGGAAATCCCTACGCCCAAGGACGACATCAACGGGAGCGAGGTGGGGCGCGTGTATTGGCAGGAAAACGACCTTGAACGCATCAAGACCTACTGCCAAAAGGACGTGCTCGCCGTTGCACAACTCATGCGCCGCTTCAACTGCCTTCCGCTCATCACCGAAGACCTCGTGGACTACACCAACTGACCATGGCCATCCTCTCCAAATCAACGTATATCAAAGGGTTGCAGTGCGAGAAGGCACTCTATATGTACAAAAAACACCCTTATTTGCGCGACAAATTGAGCATCGAGCAAAGGGCGAAGTTTCAGCGCGGTACGGATGTCGGTGTGTTGGCGCACAAATATTTCCCAGGCGGTATGGATATGTCGCCTGATTCACCTTCGCAGTTCCAGGAAAAGGTGCAAGAAACGATGGCAAATCTCGCCAATCCCGCCGTGAACGTGATGTATGAAGCTGTTTTTCAGCATAATGATACGCTTATCATGCTCGACATGCTCGTCCGCGACGGCGATCAATGGATGGCCGTGGAGGTGAAAAGCTCGATGCGCCTCAGCGACACCTATTATAATGACGCCGCGCTGCAATACTATGTGCTGCACGGCTGCGGGGTGCCGCTCAGCGATTTCAAGTTGATGTACCTCTACGCCGATTATGTCAAAAACGGCCCTATCGATGTGAAGCAGCTGTTCAAGTTGGAATCGGTGTTGGATTATGTCATTGAAAGAGAGGAATTTGTGTCAAAAAACGTGGAACGGCTAAAATCTGTGGTCGCGTTGCCACACTCGCCTGTGGTGAACATTGGGACGCAATGCAACAACCCCTACCCATGTGATTTTCAAGGACATTGCTGGAAACATGTGCCGAAAAACAGCTATCTGTTTACCACCGCAATGGGCGATGAAACGCTATTTGAAAGCTATTTCAACGGCGTGAACAGCAACGCCAAGATGCTCCAGCAACTCGCCCCCGACTCGGAGACGACACATCAAATTGAAGCCTTGGAAACCAATTCGTATTATATTGATTACAAGACACTTTACTCATTAAAACCACAGCCCGATCCGAAATCGGTGGCCTATTTGAACCTGCTTCTGAACCGTCCTGCTGTGCCCGAAATCGACGGCACAAGGCCATACGAAGAGATGATTCTGGCCTTCGCCTTGCAAGGCAAGCATGAGCCAGAAGGCTGCTTCGTTTGGGACTGTTTCGACGACCGCAACCGTTGGAGCGAATCCATTCCTATTTTGATTGATAAACTCTCTCATTATGAGCTGATTGTATGCTTCACGCCGCAAAACCTTACCACTACCCTATTGCGTCACAAAATCCTCCAAAACCGTGAGATCGGCCACAAGGTGTTCAACCTCTTCGACACACTCCAAGTGGCTCATTTCTACCATCCCACCATCAAGCGCGGCCTGACTTTGCAACGGCTCTCGGAAGCCCTTTTTCCCGATGCCAAGTTGTTTGAACACAGCAGGATAATCCTCGAAGCGACCAGCAACGACCTAATAGGTTATCAACAGGCAAAGGAAGACTTAATCGCTGAAAATGAAATGGTTGCCAGAACTTATCAACACTTTTTCAAGTAGTTGAAAACTTCTGTTGCCATTCCGAAAACTGGGTAGAATTGTTTTCGTAATTTTGTCCACTCAAAACACACAATCATGCCTAACGAAACCATGACTGCGCGTCGTCCTTTCGGCGACCTCGCCAAACGCAATATTGCCACACCCGAGCAATTATTGGCCAATCAAGGCCGAATCCCTCCCCAAGCCACTGACTTGGAAGAAGTTGTGCTCGGCGCCCTGATGCTCGAAAAAGAAGCTGTCAATGCAATCATTGACATCCTTTCGCCCGAAGCCTTCTATTTGGACAAGCACCAGAAGATTTTCGCGGCCATCAAAGGTCTTTTCGGAAAGTCGGATCCCATTGACATTCTGACCGTTACAAACGAGCTGAAATCCCGTGGAGAATTGGAGATGGTGGGTGGTGCCTACTACATCTCGAAGCTCACCAACCGCGTCGTTTCGGCGGCCAACATCGAGTATCATGCCCGCATTATCATGCAGAAACACATTCAGCGTCAGTTGATTATGATTTCTTCCGACATGATTCACGAGGCTTTTGAAGACACAGCCGATGTCTTTGACCTGCTCGACAAGGCAGAGAACAACCTTTTCCAAATCAGCGAGAACAACTTGCGCCGCAGCTACGACTCGATGCAAGACCTTGTCAGCAAGGCCATTACGGAGATTCAGAACGCCAAACAAACTGACAACAAGCTGCGGGGCGTGCCTTCAGGCTACACCGAACTTGACCGCATCACGCAAGGCTGGCAGAAGTCGGACCTCATCATCTTGGCAGCGCGTCCAAGTATGGGTAAGACCGCTTTCGCGCTCAATTTGGCACGAAATGCCGCCGTCCAATTCAACCGGCCTGTGGCGTTCTTCTCCTTGGAAATGTCTTCAGTTCAGCTGGTTACGCGCTTGATTTCGACCGAGACCTCGCTCACTGCCGACAAGCTCCGCAGCGGCGACCTTGCCGAATATGAGTGGCAGCAACTGAACACCAAAGTCACGCCATTGACCAATGCGCCTATCTTCATCGACGACACGCCTCAACTTTCCATTTTTGAGCTTCGCGCCAAGTGCCGCCGACTGAAACAGCAGCACGATATTCAGATGATTTTCATTGATTATCTGCAACTTATGACCGCCAAGGGCGACCGTGGATTCAGCCGCGAGCAAGAAATCAGCACCATCTCGCGATCGTTGAAAAGTTTGGCCAAAGAACTGGAAATCCCCGTTTTGGCACTTTCGCAGCTGAGCCGTAGCGTGGAGCAACGCCCTGGCTCGAAAAAGCCCATCCTTTCCGACCTGCGCGAATCAGGTGCCATCGAGCAGGACGCCGACATGGTGATGTTCATCTATCGCCCTGAGTATTACAAAGATGGCGTGGATGCCGAGGACAAGCCTAAGGGCTACAGCATTATTGACATCGCCAAGCACCGCAACGGAAAATTAGGCGAAGTGGAACTGCGTTTCGTGGGACAATATGCTCGTTTTGAGGAGTTTGAGCAAGGTTTCGACAACAGCGAATACACCAGCATTGGGCCTAACAACCAATTCGACAACCCCTCAATGGTCATCGGTTCGAGAATGAACGACGACACCGAAATGTCGCACTACCAACCCTCCATTGAGGCTGATCCGTTCTGATTTCAAGATTTCAAGATTTCAGATTTCAAAATTCAATATTCATAATTACATTAAAGATTGGGCTTCGCCGTCTCGTGTCCAGCATCTCGAAGTCCCGCGTCAAACAAAAAACATGAACAAAGAGAACAAAAGAACACCCCACTCAAAAAGCAACCCTCTGAAATTCAACGTTTCAGAGGAATCCAAGCTGATGGAGTTCCTGATGAAAAAATTAGACGGCATCAGCCGAAACAAGGTCAAGAATATGTTGGCCAACAAAGTCGTTTCAGTTGACGGCAATCGCACCACCCAATTCGACTTTGCCTTGCAACCCGGCATGGTGGTGGAAATCGGAAAGCCGACGGCCAAAGAACGCTTCCGCAATCCGTGGTTAGACATCGTTTATGAGGACAAGTTCCTGGTGGTCATCAACAAGAAGGAAGGCCTGCTCTCCAACGGCCCCGTTAATAAAAAAGAAACCGCGCAAAATATTCTGAACCAATATTTTATCTATACACAACAACGCTGCCGCGCCCACACCATCCACCGCCTCGACCGCGACCCCAGCGGTCTGATGCTTTTTGCGAAAAGCAAGGAAGTGGCCTTGATGTTTGAGGAGGACTGGAAAAACACCGTTTACGACCGCCGCTATGTGGCCGTGGTGTGCGGCGAAGTCAGGGAAAAGGATGGAAAGGTGGCCTCGTGGCTGAAAGAGGGCCGTGATCTCGTCACCTACTCAAGCCCCACCGACAACGGCGGCAAATACGCCGAAACCTATTACGAAACACTGATGACCCACAAGGGCTATTCCTTGTTGGAACTTGAATTGGAAACTGGCCGCAAGAACCAGATTCGCGTCCACATGGCCGACATAGGGCATCCCGTGGTGGGCGACGTGAAATACGGCAACGGCGACAACTCATTGGGGCGCCTGTGTTTGCACGCCTTCAAGCTCTGCTTCCACCATCCCATCAAAGACAAGGACATGGAGTTCGAAACACCGTTCCCTGCGGTGTTTGGGAAACCGTTCCCAAACAATTAAACGAAGACTAATCCACCAATAAACCTCCATGAGAAGTGGAAAAATGGGTTACAACAAAAGAAAAACCCTAACTGACTGATAATCAATTAGGGTTGCTTTGTTTTACGTGCCCCGAACAGGAGTCGAACCTGCACACCTCTCGATATACGCACCTGAAACGTACGCGTCTACCAATTCCGCCATCGGGGCTTGGTGATTGTGCCCAGGACAAGAGTCGAACTTGCATGCCGTAATCGGCACCACCCCCTCAAAGTGGCGTGTCTACCAATTTCACCACCTGGGCTT
>CAMOCK010000022.1 GCA_946610645.1 uncultured Bacteroidales bacterium | reverse complement strand
GTATTTTGGAGAACTATGGAGTTGATTATGACGAGCAGCGTGTTTTTGAGGATTGATGGACGTGTGACGTGGGGTTAAAGACGGGGATTTTATCCCCGCTTAGTGTCCGCCGTCACTCCGTGACTGTGTCGCAAAAGTCACGGAGTGACGACGGATATTAGGCAGGCGATGCAGCCCCGAAGGGGCGAAATCCCTGCCGATAACGAAAATGAAAATAATGACGAAAAGAAAATATCAAACGATGAATACCGTAGTATTAAGAAAATGGTCATCCACCGACAAAGCCGAATTAATCACGTTATGTAACGCCGTCGACCGCACCTTTTTGTCCGACAGAATGCCATTTCCTTATACCGAAGATGATGCCGATTGGTGGTTGGGAATGGTTAGCTTGAATGAAGGAAAGAACGGACTTTTCCGTGCTATTACATTGGATGGCAAAATCATTGGAAGTGTTTCCGTGGAGCGTAATTCGGGCGATAAAAATGAAGGCGAACTTGGTTATATGCTGTTGACTGAGCATTGGTCGAAGGGGTTTGCTACGGATGCCGTCACGCAAATTTGTGAAATTGCGTTTCGTGAATTGGATCTCGATAAGATAACGGCTAAGGTTTATGAGCGCAATATTGCCTCCATTAGGGTTTTGGGAAAGAACGGCTTCGATTTTGACAGTCACGGAGTGACGGCAGACATTAAGCAGGCGGTGAAGTCCGTAAGGACGGAACCCCTGTCCGATAGTGCCCAATATATCATCGCCGGCCCCTGCAGCGTCGAGTCTGAAGCGCAAATCCTCGCCACGGCGAAGGCCTTGGCACAAATCCCGCAAGTGACCATGCTGCGTGGTGGCATCTGGAAGCCCCGCACCCGCCCCGATGTCTTCGAGGGCAGGGGAGAGGAAGGTCTCGTATGGCTGCGCGAAGCCAAACAAGAATCGGGGTTGCCCAGTGCTACCGAGGTAGCCACCCCCGAGCATGTGGAGCTGGCATTGAAATACGATGTCGATGCCTTGTGGATTGGTGCCCGCACGGTGGTCAATCCTTTTTCGGTGCAGCAATTAGCCGATGCCTTGAAAGGCGTGGATATTCCCGTGTTCATCAAAAACCCTGTCTCCCCCGACTTGAATCTTTGGCTCGGCGCCTTCGAGCGTTTCCAGAAGGCGGGCGTGAAGCAGTTGGTGGCCATCCATCGCGGCTTCTCTTATTATAAGGAGTCGCCGTATCGCAACTTCCCCATGTGGGAAATCCCCATCGAACTGACGCAACGGCTGAATGTGCCGCTCATCACCGATGTGAGCCACATCTGCGGCAACCGAGAGCTTTTGTTGCCCACGGCACAGAAAGCCCTCGACTTGGCCAACGATGGATTAATGATTGAATGTCACATTTGCCCTGACGTGGCTTTGACTGACGCCAAGCAGCAAATCACGCCGGAGCAATTGAAGACTCTGCTCTCCAATCTGACCTTCCGATCCAAGAACTCAAGCAGCACGGAGCGCGACCTTGCCAACCTTCGCGGCGAAATCGACGACATCGACGCGGAGTTGCTGCAACTGCTGGCTCGTCGCATGGATGTCAGTGCGCAGATTGGAGAATACAAGAAGCGCAACAACCTTACCGTGGTACAGATGGACCGCTGGAAGAAAATCCTCGCCGAACATGTCGCCACAGGCAACGATTTGGGCTTGTCGCCGCAATTAATTAATGAGGTGTTCGAGGCCATTCATCAGGCCTCCATCGAGCGGCAGAGCCACATCATGGGAGACTGATTCCGCTTCCTTACACCTAAGTATAATTAATGGGTATGTAGATGGGCAAAATTAGTTTATACGTTGGATGTAAAACCATGAAACTGCTTGACTAACAGGCATTTGCTGGTCCCGAAGTATAGCAGTCCCGTGTCCCGAAGTCAAAAGATATGGCAGCTTGATTTTGAACGGTTACTTGACAAATCAATTATAAACGGTCAATTTGTTTCCGTCGTAGGTTGTGTGATATTGAATGAGCGGATAGATGGTGACACCAGTGGTCGGGAAATTCGGAATCATGTCAAATTGTTCATTGACAATGATTTGTCCATTCAAAATGTTGTAATATGCATTGTTGCAACGGTCCACGACGTAGGGGAAATCCACCACCATGCGTGTGGTGTTGCCCTGGCTGTCGGTGCAAGCGTCAGGCTCGTTGGGCGGCAGGCGATCGTAGGCCAAAAACTCGTTTTCGCTTTGACGGTAGACGATGATGCCTCGGCTGGTGCTTTCCACTTCCGAAGTAAGGTAGATCCATCCGCTTGTCACATTAAGTGCTTGATACTGAATGGTGTTTGGGTAAATCGAGAAGTTAAAAGGAGTCTTGGGCCGGTTCGGGTTCTCGGGATAGTTTTCGCAAGATTGCACAACAAAAAGTGCAACAACAGCGATAAAAAAGCCAATGATTCTTTGTTTCTTCATGTAAAAAGAACGTGATTTTTCCGAAAAACGTATGTTTTTGGTCTAATTTTGTTATTTTTGTCCCCAAAATTGAATGTCATGAAAAAGATAATTGTCATCGTTTGTGTCTTGTTTGGGCTTGTCCTGCTGTCAGGGTCGTGCGCTTCAAGCCAGTCCACGAGAGCCATGCGGAAAGCCGAAAGGCAGTTGGAGAAACAGGAGAGACAGAGCAAGAAGCAATACAAAAAAGCCAAGGCGGCCCATTACAAGCACCAAGCCCCAAAGACCAAGAGCATGATCAAGAAGGACAAGCGCCATGCCGAGCGAATGCGCCGTAGGCAACGCTCCAATCCATTCTTCTCTTCCTGAGCCTCTATATATTAATAAGGTGTAGGAGGTGCAAAAGGAGAATGAATTGGTAAATAAAATATCGGAAAAAAAGTTGTTTTTGTAAATAATTAAAATTCAGTAAAATAAAATGAATAAGGTTTTTTTTGGAAGAAAAAAAACAAGCAAAATGATGATTTTTCTTGCGTACTTTCAAATAAGGTTGTAATTTTGACGACTTTTAATGCACTATACATAGCACTAAACAAAGTAGTATTACATAAAAATTCAAGGTATGTTTAAAAATTTACTAATGACCCTTGCCGTAGTCTTGGCCACCTGCACGATGACCATGGCTCAGGCGCAAGGAAGACTCAAAGGCAAGATTACCGATGACACTGGTGAAGGTGTGCCATTTGCAAACGTCATTGTTGAAAAAGGCGGAACACAAGTGGGTGGTACCTCCACTGACTTCGACGGTAACTATGACATCAACCCGATTCCTCCGGGAACCTACACCCTGAAGGCGAGCTGCATTGGCTACAATCCGTACCAAGCGAACAACCTCGTGATTCCGGCCAACAAGATCACCTACTACGACATCAAGATGGCCAGTGGTGCCATCAACCTGAACGAGGTCACGATCGTCGATTACGAGATCCCCTTGATCTCGAAGGACAACACGACCTCGGGTGCATCCATCACCGCTGAGGAAATCTCCAAGTTGCCGAACCGCTCGGCAGAAGGTGTGGCCTCCAGCGTTGGTGGCGTTTTCTCGTCCGACGGTGAAGTCGGCTCCATCCGTGGTTCACGCGAAGGTGCCGTCTATTACATCGACGGCGTAAAGGTCATTGGTAGCGCCAGCGTCCCCCAAAGCGCCATCGACCAAGTCGATGTTATCTTGGGCGGTACCCCTGCCATGTATGGTGACGCCATGGGTGGTATCATCAACATGACCACCAAAGGCCCCAGCCGTACCTGGGGTGGCGGCCTCGAAGCCGAGTATTCAGTCGACGGTTACGGCCACGGCCGTATAGGTGGTAGCTTGCAAGGGCCCCTCTTGAAGAGCAAGAAAGACGACCAGGAAGCCCTCCTTGGCTTCTTCCTCGCCTTCGACCTCAGCCGCAAGAAATACGGTAGCACCTCCGCAGTGGGCTATTGGCGTGCCACAGATGAATGGATGGAACATATCAAGAACACCCCGCTCACCCTCTCGACCATCGGAAGTGGTACCAACGTCACAGCCGCCTACACCTCGAGAGACGATCTCTTCCAAACGAGATTCCTCAACAACACGAGCAACTACAGCGTGAACCTCACCGGCAACATCAACGTCCGTACCGGTAAGAACACCAACCTCACCATCGGCGGCTCGTTCTACAGATCAGGCGGACACTACGCTAATGGTCGTGGAAACTATTTCTTCAATACCGAAAAGAACTATCTCGGCAAGTCGGCTACTTATCGCGGTTATGTCCGCTTCACACAGCGCTTCCCCTCGGATCCTGAAAGCACCTCGTTGATCTCCAACGTCTATTACAGCATTCAGGCCGACTATTCGCACTACAAGTACGAATCGGGCGACCCCGACCTCTGGGACAACATCTTTGCCTATAGCAATCTCGGCAAGTTCACTACCCACAAGGCTCCTAACTTCATGTTCTCGCAGAACACCATCGACTCGGTGCTTGTGGACGGCAACCACTACCAGAGCTTCAACAACGTTTGGGTGATGAACAACTATTACGACACCCTCGTCAGCTATGAACGTCCTTCCTACGACTTCAATCCCCTGCTGGCCAAGTATGTCGAAAACTACTATGACCTTTATGCACCCTATGGAGCTCCTGGCTACTACAATAACATGGACAACATCCGCCTCAACAACGGTTTGATCAACGGCATCTCGCCGAACTCAGCCTACAGCATGTATGCTGTGCCTGGCACCATCCAAACCAGCTATGGCAAAACGGTGGAAGACCAAATCGCAGTGAACGTGAACGGCTCCATGACCATCGGCCGCGGCGACAACAGCCATGAAATCAAGTTGGGCTTCCAATATGAGCAGCAAAACAACGCCGCCATGAGTTTCTCCTCAAACTACTGGACGCTGATGCGCGACTTGACCAACTTCCACATCATGGAACTTGATATGGCAAACCCGTATGCCACCAGCCACGACGGTTACGTTGACACCATCATGTACAACAGAAAGTATGATGCCAACGCCCAATACACCTTCGACGCCCGCTTGCGTCGTGCCATGGGCCTGCCGGTGGATGGCCTCGAATACATCCTGATCGATACTTATGACTTCAACAACAACACCATCAAGTATTACGATGCCAATGGCAAGTTGAAGACCGGCACCGTCAATGGTGGCCTCAATCTCGGTATGTTTGCCGCCGACGAACTGACGCGTGACGGCAACAATTACGTTTACTACTACGGCTATACCTACGACGGCAGCAGAAAGTACGGCCTCACCGAGCGCCCGTCACTCTCCAACTTCTTCAACGAAACCGACTCCGACGGCATCCTGACTCGTCCGATTGGTGCCCAACAGCCTATCTACATGGCCGGCTACATCCAAGACAAGTTCGCCTTCAAAGACCTGATCTTCAATATCGGTGTCCGTGTGGACCGCTTCGATGCCAACCAAGACGTGCTGAAGGACCCGTTTGTCCTTTACGACTACTATACCGTCGGCGACATCAAGAACGGAGCTGACCACCTTGTGGACAACGCCCCGATTAACATCCCGGACAACATCGGCAACGATTACGCCATTTATGTCAATAACATCAACGAAAAGACCGCAGTTGTGGCCTATCGTAACGGCAACACATGGTATAATGAAGAAGGTAGGGAAGTCAGCGACCCGTCGGTGTTCAACATCGGTGTCGGTGGTTCCACTCCTTGGCTGAAAAACAAGGACCAACAGAGAGTTGATATGAATTCGTTCAAGGACTATGACCCCGCTTGGAGCGTCATGCCCCGTATCTCCTTCTCGTTCCCCATCTCCGACGAAGCCTTGTTCTTCGCCCACTACGACGTGCTGACCCAGCGTCCTTCGAGTTCGTTCTACTGCAGCCCGCTGTATTACTACAACTTCAACGACATTTCGGGTGCCATCGCCAACCCCAACCTGAGACCTGCTCAAACCATCGAGTATGAACTCGGTTTCACCCAGAAAGTGACCAACACCTCGTCGCTGACCATTTCGGGTTACTACCACGAGTTGCGTAACATGATTCAGATGTACCGTTTCAACGGTGCCTTCCCCAAGTCATACAACTCCTTCAGCAACCTCGACTTTGGTACCGTCAAAGGTTTGACCGCCAGCTACGACATGCGTCGTACGAAGAACGCCCGTATCCGTGCCAGCTACACTTTGCAGTTTGCCAGCATGACCGGTTCTTCGACCTCCACGGCTTCGGCCCTGATCGCTGCCGGTGTGCCTAACTTGAGATCGACCTTCCCGACCAATGCCGACCGTCGTCACAGCTTCAACCTGATGCTTGACTATCGTTTCGGCTCGGGCAAGAACTATGATGGTCCCGTCATCAACCGTAAGGACGGCAAGTCGCCCATCCAAGTGCTCTCCAACACTGGTTTCGCCTTGACAATCAACGGCGGTTCGGGTACCCCGTTCACGGCTTCACGCACGGTTTCGTCACCCCTCTCGGGCGGCAACAACCTGCTTGAAGGTACCTACAACGGTTCCAGAATCCCGGCCTCCTTCCGTTTCGACCTGCGCGTTGACAAGGACTTCGACTTCACCTTCGGCAAGAAGGAAGGCAAGGCGGGCCGCGATGCCTTCGTGAACGTCTATCTCCAAGTTTTGAACCTCCTGAACTCGAAGAACATCAAGAATGTGTATGCCGCCACAGGTAACCCCAACGACGACGGCTATCTCTCCGCTCCCGAGTGGCAACGTGAAATCCAAAGCCAGATTGACCCGCAGGCCTACATCCAAATGTATGAACTCTTTGTCAATGCTGGTGGCAACTATTCCATGCCGCGCCAAATCAGAATTGGTATGAGCATCAACTTCTAAATCATTCATAACGAAAAATCACCAATATTATGAAGAATATAGTTAGATTATTGTTCTCAGCGATGCTCATCGTGGCCGCTGTGATTCCTGGAAAGGCTGAAGTCTATAGGTATGAAGATGCCGCAAAAGGCCAACGTGCCCAGACCGCAGCCGGATGTTCGCCCTCCGCAGCTTTCGAATGGCTGGACATCAACAATGTGAAAACACGTATCAACGCTGGCGGCGATATGTGGTGGGACCTTCCCGCTGGAACAGGTTCCAAGTATTACATCCCCGCCAATGGTTCGGCCACCTCTTTGTTCGCCGGTTCCCTTTGGATCGCCGGTGTGGACGTTAACCAACAACTCAAGTGCGCCGCCCTGCGTTTCCGCCAAGTCGGTAACGACTACTGGACCGGTCCTCTGACTGTGGACGGCACCGCCTCTATCACCGACGCCACTTGCGCCAAGTGGGACAAGATTTTCAAGATTACCCGCGCCGAAGTGGACGAGTTCCTCTCACATGCCGACGCCGACGGACATATCGATGAAAGCTATATCCCCACCATCATCAAGAATTGGCCCGCTCACCCCGACCAACTCGACCCGGAAGGCATCAGCTACTATCTGGCTCCCTTCTACGATGCCGACGGCGACGGTAGTTACGACCCCACCCAAGGCGACTATCCTTACTACGACATCGACAACGAACTCTGCCACACGAAGATTCCGACCATGGAAGAAGAATACAAGGGCACCGTTCACGGTTCGCTGCTCGCCGACCAAGTGCTGAAAGGCGACCAAACCCTTTGGTGGATTTTCAATGATAAAGGTGCCTCCCACACCGAATCCAACGGTCAGGCCATCGGTATCGAAGTGCGTGCACAGGCTTTCGCCTTTGCCACCAACGACGAAATCAACAACATGACGTTCTATAGCTACGAAATCATCAACCGCTCCACCTACACCTTGACGGGAACCTACTTCTCGCCTTGGACCGACGTGGACCTCGGTTATGGCTGGGACGACTATGTAGGCTGCGACGTCGGCCGTGGTCTCGGTTACGGTTACAACGGTTCCTCGACCGACGGTAACGGTGAACCCGAAGCCTACGGTAGCCAACCTCCCGCGATTGGTATCGACTTCTTCCAAGGCCCCTATATGGATCCCGACGGAATCGACAACCCGAAATACAATTATGTTATCGAAAACCATTTCACTGGACTCGACCCTGTTACTGGCGACTCCATCTTCGTTCCTGACACTACGGGATATGAACAAATTCGCGACGAAAGCATCAACGGCGTGAACTTCGGCAACGGCATCGTCGATGACGAGCGTTTCGGTATGCGCCGCTTCGTGTATCACAACAACAGCGATGCCGACAACGGCGACCCGAAAACCGCCCCGCAATATTACAATTACCTTCGCGGTATCTGGAAAAACGGTGCCAAGATGCGTTATGGCGGCAATGCCTTGTCGGGTTCCGACGTGGTGGGTCCTGAATGTGACTTCATGTTCCCCGGCGATTCCGACCCGTGGAACTGGGGTACCAACGGTATCAAGCCCAATGGTGGTTACAACGAGAACGGCCGCTATTGGTCGGAAGAGTCCTCCGGCAACGCACCAAACGACCGCCGTTTCATGCAATCTGCTGGTCCCTTCACCCTGCAACCTGGTGCTGTGAACTACATCACCTTCGGTGTGCCGTGGGCTCGTGCCACCTCTGGCGGTGCCTGGGCTTCAGTGGAACTGCTCCGCGTGGTTGATGACAAGTGCCAAGCCCTGTTCGACAACTGCTTCAAGGTCATCGACGGCCCCAACGCTCCCGACCTGACCATCCGCGAACTCGACCAACAACTTATCATCTACTTGTCGAATACCGCTCTCTCCAACAACTACAAGGAAGGTTACATCGAAATCGACCCGGAAATTCCGAGTGGAAGAGTCATCACTGAGATTCATAAAGACTCAACAGAGGTCATCACTCCTCATGGTGATACCGTCGTTGAAGTGACCGAAACAGAAGATAAGATCGAGATTACCTATGACAGATACTATCGCTTCGAAGGCTATAAGGTGTATCAGCTTGCCAACGCCGAAGTTGGTGCCGACGAGTTGAACAACAACGACAAGGCTCGTCTCGTGTTCCAATGCGACATCAGAAACGGTGTGAACCGCCTGTTGAACTATGAGTACGACGAATCGCTCCAAGCCAACGTGCCTGCCCTGAAGGTGGAAGGCGGCGATGCCGGCATCACCCACAGCTTTGTCATTAAGGATGACAAGTTTGCCACGGGCGACAACCCGTCGCTGGTCAACCACAAGACCTACTACTACATGGCTGTGGCCTATGCCTACAACAACTATGCTCCCTATTCGCAAGACGATGCTGATGGTCTCCTCGGTCAAAAGAAGCCTTATCTCGAAGGCCGTAAGAACATCCAATGCTATTCTGCCATCCCCCACAAGATTGTGGACGGCACCGTGTTGCAATGCACCTATGGCGACCAACCGGCCATCACCCGTATCGTGGGTATTGGCAACGGTGGTAACGAACTCGAAATGACCAAGGAAACCGTTGATGAAATCCTGAGCAAACCCATGGCCGCTTATGACACGACCTTAGGCTTGCCGCTCAACAAGCTTGGTAGCCCCAACTATCCGATTTCATATCATCCGAACTATGAGGCTGGCTACGGTCCGCTCAACGTGAAGGTCATTGACCCGCTCAATGTCAAGTCGGCAAAATATGAGCTTTGGTTCGACTCCCTGTGGTCGCACTATACGCACAACATCACTGGCGACAACGAAATCTTCGGCGACTCGGCCCAGCGTTTTGCTTCGCACTGGTTCCTGAAGGATGTTGAAACCGGTGAGGTGTTCCAGAGCGACACCACCACGATTTATGGCGACGAAAAGATGTTCATCGACCGTGGTATCTCCATCAATATCAATCAACCGTTTGACATTGGTAGCATTTGGGTCGGTAAGATCGAAGACGGTACCGATGTTGACGGATCGATGAAGTTTAAGGATACCTATAGTGTTGTTGCCACCAACAATGGTGTCATCACCTCTTCCATCGAATTTGAGGATCCGAGCAATCCATGGCTCGATGGTATCCGCGACGTGGACCTTCCCGGCACGGTCATCGACTGGATCCGTTCTGGAACGTACTATTCGTTGGAGAACTCCGGCTACAACGACTACAGCATGTCGTCTGCCACACAGGGTAACGGTCTGAACAGACCTTGGGACCCCGGACAAAACTATGAGAAGATTGCCAACGGAACATGGGCTCCTTATCTGCTTAGCTCAGCTCACGGTCAAGGTGGTTCGTGGAATCCTGGCCCCGTCTATAGTGGTTCGCGTAACAACGATTTCTTTATGCACACAGCTAGCGTTGATATCGTGTTCACCGCCGACACCAATCTTTGGACCCGTTGCCCCGTCATCGAAATGTGCATGGACAAGAAGCTTTCCGAAGGCAATGCCGAGCGCTTCTTCCTCCGCAAGCACGCTTCCGTTGACAAGAAGGGCCGCTCGCGCGAAGGCGACTATAACGAGCGTGAAGCCAGCAACGTGGAGTCGGATCCCGACTTTATCGCCCCGCAAGGCATGGGTTGGTTCCCCGGCTATGTCATTGACGTGGAATCGGGTACCCGCCTGAATGTTGCCTTCGGTGAAGACTCCTTCCTCGAGGACATGAATGGCCGCGACATGATCTTCAACCCTGCCAAGTTGCTCAAGACCACTGTCGAAGGCGCGAGTGCCTATGGCGATCTGGCCCAACTGATGGATCCTGCCGTGGTTCGTGGCTATGGTGTTGATGACGACCCGGTCATGGGTGGTAAACACTTCGTCTATATCTGGCGTATGGACTCCATCGTTATGCCTGCCACCTCACAATACAAGGATGTGAAGAACTTTGCTTACGACGGTGGCCGTCTGTTGTACAACACCATGAACTATGCACAAAACCAGAACGCAGGTGTGGCAAAGGGTATCAATATTAACCTCTACAGCTTGGCAATGTGGGTTGGTATGCCTATGGGTATTGAAGGCACCGAATGGCTGCCTGAAGGTAATGCCTGCCGTATCCGTATCCGTCTGGCCAAGCCTTATGCAGCAGGCTATGCCACCACCTCCTTGCAACAAGAGGCTAACGATTTGATGATTAACAAATTGTATCCCAAGTATGAATTCTCCATCGAGGGCATGACTCCTGAAAAGAACAATGCTGCGAAGACGGACGAGGACCTCAACCTCATCACTGTGGTTCCGAATCCCTACTATGCCTATTCAGCCTATGAAGGCAACGCCCTGACTAACCGAGTGAAGATTGTGAACCTGCCCCAAAAGTGCGTGGTTACCATCTACACGTTGAGCGGTACGAAGGTGCGTCAGTTCAGAAAGGACAACAGCGACCCGAATATCAACTGGGATCTCACCAACTTCGCCAACACGCCTATAGCCAGTGGATTCTATTTGATCCATGTCAAGGATTTGACAAGTGGCGGCGAAAGAGTCATCAAGTTCTTCGGCGCAATGCGTAAGGTTGACCTGAACACTTTCTAAATCAATGTAATTGCTAACCATTAAAATGTAAATACCATGAAGAAATCATTTGGATATATCGTTTTAGGCATCCTTATCACATTGGGACTGAATGCTCCTCAAGCCCTTGCGGGTAATAAGGACCGTTCAGGCCAGGCCGGTGCCGCCGAGTTGCTCATCAACCCGTGGGCAGCCTCGTCGGGCTGGGGCAATGCTGGAATGTCAAAAGTGCATGGCCTCGACGCCATGTTCGGCAACGTGGCTGGCATCAGCTCTTGCAAGACCTTGGACTTGAACTTCACTCATACGACTTGGCTTGCCGGCATGGACAACGGCATCTCCATCGCCTCTGCTGGCGTGCTGGTTCGCGTGGGCGAGTCGTCGGTGCTTGGTTTGTCGTTCATGAACTTCTCCATCGGAGAAATTCCAGTCACGACCACCGAAAACCCCGACCCCTATGCTCTCGGAACGTACAAGCCCAACCTGATGAACATTAACGTGGCCTTCGCCAAATCGTTCTCCAACAGCATCAGCGGCGGCTTTAACCTGAAAGTCATCAGCGAGTCGATACGCAACATGGGAGCCACCGGCGTCGCCCTCGACGCTGGCATCCAGTACGTCACCGGCCCGT
Organism: uncultured Bacteroidales bacterium; assembly: GCA_946610645.1. Taxonomy (GTDB): domain Bacteria; phylum Bacteroidota; class Bacteroidia; order Bacteroidales; family F082; genus Limimorpha. The sequence goes on along the minus strand of CAMOCK010000022.1, from coordinate 8,687 downwards.
TCGACAACGTCCACTTCGGCATTACGCTGAAGAACATCGGACCCACGATGAAGTTCTCGGGCGACGGCCTGTCGTTCAAGGCTTTCTTGACCCAAGGCACCTCGCAGCAGTTCACCATCGTGCAACGCGCCGATGAGTTTGAATTGCCCACTCAGTTGAGCATCGCTGCTGCCTATGACTGGTATATTGGAGAAACCAGCCGTCTGACGATTGCCGGTACCTTCAATTCCAATTCGTTCACCAACGACCAAGTCACCCTCGGTTTGGAATATGGCTGGAAAGACATCTTGATGCTCCGTGCCGGCTATACCTACGAGAATGGCATTTGGGCCAAGGGTGGTGTCGAGAACAACGACGACTGCATGAACCTCAACAGAGGTTTGAGTGCCGGCTTGTCGGTGCAGGCTCCGCTCTCCAAGGACGAGAACGGCTTGAAGATTGCCGTCGACTACTCCTACCGAGACACCTACACCTTCAACGGTACGCACTCCGTTGGCGCAAGAATTATTTTCTGATACGCTTGCGGTATTGAAATAATTCGTATCTTTGCAGTCGCAAAGCAAAAGAAGACCCTTATTTCGGTAAGGGTCTCTTTTTTGCAGTTTGTTTTGAATCAAATAATTAGTGATATGTCAGAAATCAAGTACTTTACCCCAGAGGGGTTGCAAAAACTGAAAGACGAACTCGACAACCTGATTCTTCGGGAACGTCCACGCATCGTTCAGGCCATCCAGGAAGCCCGCGACAAGGGTGATCTCTCCGAGAATGCCGAATATGATGCCGCCAAGGAAGCACAAGGCCTGCTAGAAGCCAAAATCGCTGAACTTCAAGACCTGGTTTTCAACGCTCGTATTCTTGACGAGTCTAAGATGGATACCTCCAAAGTCCTGCTCTATTCTACGGTCAAGATAAAAAACATCAAGTCTAACCTTGAGATGACCTATTCCATCGTGCCTGAAAAGGAAGCCAACTTCAAGGAAGGCAAGATTTCCATCAATTCTCCCATCGGGAAAGGTCTGCTCGGCAAGCAAGTGGGCGAAACAGCCGAAATCATGGTGCCGGCAGGGAAAGTGCAGTTTGAAGTTCTTGAAATCACACGCTAAAACATATTCGCCATGGCTACCATTTTCTCAAGAATAGTGAAAGGTGAGATTCCTTGTTACAAGATTGCCGAGAACGAGCAATTCTTCGCCTTTCTCGACATCAACCCAGTGGCGAAGGGCCACACTTTGGTGATTCCCAAGCGTGAGGTTGATTACATCTTTGCTTTGGACGACAATGAATTGGGAGACATGATGGTTTTCGCCAAGAAAGTGGCCAAAGCCATCGAAAAAGCCGTGCCTTGCAAGCGCATTGGCGTGGCCGTCATTGGACTGGAAGTGCCTCACGCGCACATCCACCTCATCCCCATCTCGAAAGAGGGCGACATGGACTTCAAAAAGGAGCATTTACATCTCACCGAGGCGGAATTCCTTGAATTGCAGCAACTCATCGTGTCTCAGCTATGATTAACATGACACGATTGTCGTATTCGGCCTCATCGAATGCGAGTTGCCATTCAGATATCCTCTAGAATTAGTTTCATTCGCCATTTCCACTGGTTTTTCGCATCAGACGGAACATTGATTTGGTCGTCCGCAGGGTCGGGCGACCAAATCTTTTCATTTGTGTCCAAAAGGTCTTGCAGCGGGTAGATGTTCCATTTCGATGGGCTGTCGCAATGCTTTTCCAGGATTCTTTTGATTGTCTTGCCAGTGATTTTTCGGTCGTCGAGATCGAGGCTGTCGAGGAACTGGCGGGTGCGCACGCGGTCTTCGGCTAACCAGCCTCGCAGGGTGGGCATGTCGTGAGTGCCGGTGGTATAGACGCAGTTTTCGGGCAGGTCTTCGGTGTGCACAAAAGCGTGACCGAACACTTTGGGCATCCGCTGCACCTCAAGGCTCATGATGCCCAACTGTTGCATCACTTCAGGCACACAGGCGGGAATCATGCCGAGGTCCTCGCCGCAGGCGATCATTGGGGTTGCATCGATTAGAGCCGGCAGTTTTTCCAAAGCTTTCTGTTTCCAAAACTCGTTGTGGCGGTGGTAGTAGAAGTCCTCATAGATGCGGTCGATGGCATCTTTTTGTTCATCGTTGAGCTTTTCATAGGTTCTGGTCCATTGCAGGCAGATGCGCGGATGGTATTTTCCGCTCTCGTTCGGGTCGGCGACAAAAAGCGTGTCCCTTTCTCTTGTTGCATGTCTTAATTTGACAAAGCGGAAGCCTTGGCGTTCAATTTCTTCCACGCTCAATGGCAGGGCAGGGCTGAAATGCCCTCGAAGTCCTGTCCTTTCGCCTTTCGGTATTTCCCAAATGCGGAAAAAGCCCAAGATATGGTCGATGCGGTAGGCGTCGAAATAGCGGGCCATCACTTGCAGGCGACGACGCCACCAGGCGTAGTTGTCCTTCGCCATTGCTTCCCAATTGTAGGACGGGAAACCCCAATTCTGTCCCTCATAGGCAAAGTCGTCGGGCGGCGCACCCACTTGCACATCGAGGTTGAACAGTTCGGGATGCGATTTTACGTCAACGCCTTTGGGATTCACCCCGATGGGGATGTCGCCTTTCAGCAGCAGGCCTTTGCCGTGCAAGGCACGGACGGCCTCGCGCAGCTGCTTGTCGCAGTGGTATTGCAGGAAAAGGTGGATTTCGGTGCCGTTGCCGTCGCGTTCGGCGCAAAATTGGGCGTAGTCATGGAGCCAGTCTTCGTTTTCTTTGAGAAATTGCTGGAAATCAGCGGTTTCTTTCAAAGCGTCCCATTGTTTTGCGAAAGCTTTTTTGAAATACCTCCATTTTGTTTTCAGCACTTTGGGGTATTCAACATAATCCAAATTGTTGAGCCTGTTTCGATAAACCCTAAAATTGACATCGACCTCAATGCCCAATTTTTGCAGGTTCAGATAAATCGGGTTCAGCGCAAAGGCTGAAATGGCATTGTACGGATACGAATCGCGCCAGTCGTAATGTAATGTCGTGTCGTTGATGGGAAGGATTTGGATGATTTTCAAGCCGTTGGCTAAGCACCAATCGCCTAATTTCGGCAAGTCGGCAAACTCACCGATACCGAAATCATTTTCCGTGCACAGGCTGAACAGCGGTACGGCCACGCCGCGCATCGTCTGCCTTTCGGTGAGACCAAACCAATCCCAAACGCGGTCTTGGCCTTCTGGCAGGATGCGATTGGGGCCGTTCTCCCAACGGATTTGGCCGTTTTCGCGGATGAAATATTTGTATTCGGCCATTGGCGTTACGTCGGTTTCCACCGACCAAATCCCTGGCCCAACATATTCCATCGGAATGGCCTTTTCCGTGTTCCAATTGCCTAATTCTGCGCTGTTTCCCGTGAGAAACAATTCCTCGCCCCAGCGGCTGTCGTATCTGAGTTTGAATAGGGTTTTCATGCCGCAAAGGTAGTGAATTATTTCAACCTGCGACTCACAAAAATCATTCCAAAAACTGGCTGGGATTAGGAATTTGTTTATTTTTGCGCATTGGAAGATTAATAATGAAATGGGAGTAACCTTTGACGATAACGGACAGAGATTCATTTTCGACTTTGAGCATGACGGCGGAGACGACCTCGTCAGCTTAACGGGCGAAGGCTATCAGGTGGAGGCCTTTGGCAGGTGCTTCTACTATGGCTATGAGTTTTCTGAGCAGGTGGACAGCAACTTGCGTTCAGCCTTCATCAAGTACGTCAAATTTTCCGAGCAGCTGCAAGACAATCCCGAGCTGACCCAATTCATCAAGCGGGCAGTGGACAACCTGAATCGCAAAATCAACCTCTACGATTACAACCTTGTTGTGATGCCCGAGTCGTCAAGCAAGGTGAACCAGTATATGCTACGCTATATTTACCGTTTTGCCCAGCCGACACTTCGGAAGATGGAGTTGGTCAAAGCTTTGCCAGCAAACATTTCGTTCGACATGGATGCCTTTGAGCAACAATACCTTGAGGATGTGCTTGAAAACGGCAGGCCGCGTTACACCGAAGCCCAAAAAGCCGAAGTGAAACAGTCCATAGGGCAGATGCTTGACCTGATTCATCAAAAGGACTACTTCACCATCGCCAAGGATGTGAAAAAGAGCCGTTTTCGCCCTTACATGATGCAGTTTTTGAAGTTTGCAACCCAAGCCGACGAGGAGTTGTGCGCCACCATTCGGCAGCAGAATGTCCTCATCATTGACGATGTGGCCACCAGCGGTTCAACGCTGAACGAGATTCTCCGCAGTTTGCGTATTCTCAATGAAGACAACGACATCAGCATTTTCAGCCTCATCGGGCGGAAAGACTTAATGGCGGACGCGGTTTGAGGCTTTTGTTTCATTGTTGCGGCTCCGTCACATAGTCGTCGTGATAGGGGTCGTTTTCCACGGCTTTGATAAGCTCGACGTTCAGTTGCTCGACGAAGCTGAGCTTGACCTCGTCGTTGGAAGCGGCGGGCTTGTACCAAGGCATACTGGAAAAATACTCTTGCAAGTCCTTCGACTGGAAACGGTAGCCGTGTCGCGCCATGATTTCGTTGCGCATGATGCGTAGCGTCGAACCGCTCATCCAGCGGAATCGCCTGTCGTTGAGCAGGATGGCGCCGGCATAGGCGAAGCGGCTCTCATCGGGATTCGATTTGTGGAACTCGATCTGGTTGACGCCGTCGCGCTGCCAGAATCCGGCACCGTAGTCCTCGTTTAAAGTGAGGCTGTAAAGAACGAGTCCGTCCAAGGTGAAAACGATTTCCCAGGTGCCCTGCAGTCGGTGGCCGCGTTCCGCGACCTCGGGGGTGATAGTGATGTAGCCTGACACCATGCCGTTGAATGTTTCCACCTCGTAGTCGGCCGGCACGGAATTGTCAACGACCTTGTCCCATTCGATGATAAGTTCCCCAGGTCCGCCTTTCTGCTCATATTTGCCCACGATTTGCTCCTTGAACCTCGCGATGTTGAGCTTTTGTGCGTCCCATTCGGTCTCGTTCGACATCACGGTTTGCAGCAGGTTGTCGCTGTCGTAGAAGCAGAGCACGTCCAAACCTTCGCGCTTTTGGTGGCGCACGGTGGCGATGTTTTCGAACAAGTTGAGGTAGTCGTTTGGCCCGTCGGCGACGGTGTAGGTGTCTTTTTTGCCCGCCACGGGGACGAGCATGAACTCCAATTCCTCGCCCTCAGCCGTAGCGTTCAACAGCACTTTGCCGCCGGCCATGTTTTTGGCGGAATAGCAGAGGTCGCCGTCATACCAGTTGCCGCTTTCCGAAACTTGTGCCTGCGCGACAACGGCGGCGCAGAGCATCAAAATTGCCAATACTGTCTTTTTCATATCCATAAAGTTTTAGTAACCAGCATATTTTTCCATCATGTCCAAGATGCTTCCCGAATAATCGTAATCGTGGCTTTCTTCGAACCAGTTGTTGATGCACCACATGCCACGCTGATAATCAAGGGAGAGGTTGACTTTCTTCCGAAAGCCGCTTTGTTTCTCTGCCAGCGCGACCGTGGCTTCCGCCGTGTTGCCCGTCAGCAGTTTCACATCGATGTTTTCCACAACAATAGGCGGCTCAAGTCCTCCTGTCCAGTGGTTGTCGTCCACGAAAAACATTTTTTCAGCCGATTCCTGGGCGTTGTCTTTGGCGAGCACAGCCAAATACACCTCGTTCCAATAAATCGTGTAGAAATGCTCGTCAAGGTCTAAAGGTTCCAGCGTCGAGCCTTCCGCGAAAGTACGGTTCACGGCTTCGAAGTACTCCTTTATCCTTGCGGCAACGGCTTCCTCTGTCCAGTATTCGTCGGGCGCGACCTCTATTTCATCGTGGGTTTCGTCTTCGTAATCCGTCTCTGGATCGTAGCTCTCTTCTCCGGAATGGTGGAACTCGTGCTTCATGCCGTTCCATGCGTAATGGTGAAAGCAGGAGCCTTCGTCGTTGCGCGACACTTCCTCCACAATCACGGTTTGGTCGAATTTTTCGCCCAAATAGTAGTTGAAAAATGAGTTCTGCCACTTGCGCTTCAGGTCTTTGTAAGGCTCGTCTTCGGGCATTATCGTTTGCGTTGCGGGATAATAGTCGTAGAAGCAGCAGAAAAGCCGATGCTCGGGGTTGTTTTCTTCTACGCGGACGGCGAACAGCGTGTGGCCGTCTTCGCGCTGATAGGTACGGGCTTCTATGTTTTGGTTGCCGGTGTCGCCGTGGTTGTACCACGCGCAGCAGTAGTCCACGTTGTCCACAAACACTGGACTTTCGCCCTCGTACCATTCATCCACGAAAAAGTCCTTGTCGCCCGCCGTGGCGATGATGGTGTTGGCGGCGGAGGTCGGCCAAACGGCGTTGAACGCCTTCAGCAGTTGCATCACAGTGGGGTTGTCGCCTCCGTTATTGACCTTGATGGGCGTTTTGCGCCAGCCGTCCTCGATGGCTTCGATGCCTTGTTTTTGCTCCGTTGGGGTAGTGGCGGTCGTTTCCGCCGGCTTGTTTACGGTGTTGCCGCCGCAAGCGGTCAAGGCTATCATTGCGGCTATAAAAAATGTCTTTTTCATGTTTAGGTTTTTGTGTTTAACAAACGCGGAAAGCGCGTCTTTATTCCTCTTCGTCATAGATTTTCTCCTTTTTTTCCTTGACGAGTTCCAGCTTGCCGCCGTTCCAAGCGTAGGTGCGCGTGGTTATTTCGTTGATGTTGGTGCGCTCGATGCTGGTGATGGTTTGGCTGTCGGGGTTCGGTTCGGGGTTTGCGAGGCCGTCGTAACCCTCTACCTCCTCGTAAACATGGCCTTGTGGATTCCAGACGTAGGCGGCATAATACTCGGCCACGCGCCCCATGGCATTGAATCCGAGGTAGATGACCAAGTCGTTGTGACCGTCGAAATTAATGTCTAAATAGGTGTGGAGTCGGCTTTCGGTCATCTCGTCAGGCTCTGCCCATTCCACCAGTTCGTGTACACACTCGAAGGCGGGGCTGTCGTCGTCGTCCACGAAGCCTTGCACGATGATGCCGGCAAAGCGTCCGTCGTCCGTAGGCAGGTCCAACGAGGCCTCGAAGCGGTAGTTGTCCCGAAGGCTCTGTGCCTGTGCGCCGCAGAGGGCACACAGGCATAGGGCAATGATGGTTACGATAGTCTTCACCTGTCTCTTACTTGTGTCTGATTATTTGATGGTGATGGAGTTGAAGATGTGCTTGGCCACGTCGCCCCCCAGTTTGTCTTCCTTGTCGGCATAATGGGAGATCGTAACCCTGGCATCCTTCTTTCCCTTGAACACTCGCTTGTACCTCGTGAAATATTCATCTTCCTGGTCTTTGCGGACATACGAATAGTAATTGTCGCCACACTCATGTTCAATCAAGTCGTTGTATTCTTCGATCTCTGATTCGTATTTTTTCTTCACGTTCTCCGGAGTCCACTCTTCGCCCATCCAGTTCCCGTCTGAACCTCCGCCAATGTCGATGCGGTTAATGTCCCACATGTCTTTGGGGTTGCTTAGGAAGATGGTGCCGTCTCCGTCGTTTCCAATCGTGGGGTCTTTGCGCGTCATCCAACTTGGCACATCAACAGAATAGCCGTGCTTTTCGTTGTTGTAAGTGGTGAATTCACTCTTGTTTCCACAAGATGCCATGCAAATGGCCACTGCCATGATGGCGATGCTTGAAATTGATTTTTTCATTGCTTTGATGATTTTGAGGTTAATGAATAGGTTGTTTTTAATTGTATTTCACGCTGCAAAGAAAGCAAGAAAAAAACAACCCGAATGAGGAGAAAACTCCTCAATTTTGCAATAACTGGAAAAAAACGAGGATCGTGGCGAAAAATCAATCCACCTTCACCCGACTGATTGTGCCTCGATTGCTCCCCGAGTCGAAAAACACGCTGTAGGCATAGCCACCATGCACCTTGAATACCCTTGGAAAAATCTTTTTGCTGGCTTTTTGTCCCATGCCGACAGTGCCCGCTTTTGGGTCGTAGAGGCCGATGTAACTCATCCCGTCCTTCACGAACAGACCGTAGGTTTTGCCCGTGGCTTTGTCGGTGAGGAACTCGTTTTGGAACTGTTTTTCTCCAGAAGTGATTTTCAAAGGTTGCCTTTTCGCAACCTTGAAGTCGGGACCGATTTCCACGATTTCGCGGTTGTCGAGGCCGACGAATTGAAGCATGCCGTTGGTTTTCAAGGGGACAATCTGGAGTTCCTTTTTGGCCATCATGGAGCAATACCATTGTATCAATCCAAGCAAGGTTGGGGTTTCAGCCAGGCGAACCAGATTTCCGTCCCAAGCTCCTTCGTTGATGAGGTCGATGCCAGGACTTCCTCGTTCCGCTTTTTTGATGCTCTTGGAAACTATGCTTTCTTCGTCCTCGTCGTCATTTTCCACATAGTTGGACTCGAGGGTGAAGTTTTCCGCCATCGCCTGATGGTATTCGTTTTGGATTTTCATCCATTGCGATTGGCAGGCACGGTAGCCGAGGGTGTCGATGAAACTGCATAAATATTGGGGCTTCTCCATGGAACCGTCTTTCTTCATGTAAAGGAAATCCTGGCTTTTGCCGTGGTTGAACTTGAGCCAGTAAAGTCCTCGATCGTGAACGATGGTCCTTAAAATGTAAGCCCCATTGTACTCGCACACGATTTTGAGCAGTTTGTTGCGGTAGTCCTCACGCGAGAAGGTGGAAACGGG
>CAMOCK010000021.1 GCA_946610645.1 uncultured Bacteroidales bacterium | reverse complement strand
GGCCTTCCGCCCCGACTTCAACCTCACCACCGACATCATCGTGGGCTTCCCTGGCGAGACCGAACAGACCTTCAACGAAAGCTGCGACTTCGCCCGCGAAATCGGCTTCAGCCACATCCACACCTTCAAATACTCGAAACGCACCGGCACAAAAGCCGCTTCGATGCCCAACCAAGTGCCAGAAAAAGAGAAAACCGAACGCAGCGAAGTGATGCGGCAGATTTCACTAGAAAACAAAAACAAGTATTTCGAGATGATGCAAGGCCACAGCCAAAGGATGCTCATCGAGCGCATCGACAGCAAGGGCGTTGCACGAGGCTATGGCGAGAATTACGTTCCTGTTATGCTGAAAGATGCGTCCACCGAAAAGAACACATTTATTAATCTTAGGCTCGGCGAAATCGTCCATGCCGGAAATGAAGAAAAAATTACATTCGTCGGAGAATCAACGATTTAGGGTATTAAAAGAAAAAATTTCATCTTTTTGGTTCCCAATTCAGAGAAAAGTTGTAATTTTGCAGCCCGAATAAAAACAAAAGAAAAACATAAGGAATAACAAATATGGCAAACCACAAAGATGCACTAAAGAGAGTTCGTCAGAGCGAAAAGAGACGTCTGCACAACCGTTATTATGCCAAGAACATGCGTAACGAGGTTAGGAAGTTCAGAGCATTGACCGACAAGAGCGAGGCCGAGGCCCAGCTCTCCAAGATTTATTCGATTATCGACAGAGTGGCCCGTCGTGGCATCATCCACAAAAACAAGGCTGCCAACTTGAAGTCGAAGATGACGAAACACACCGCCAAGTTAGCGTAAAGTTTGTTTTTTTCATAGATGCAAGTGCCCCTTCTACACCATGGAAGGGGCTTTTTTGCTGTCATATTGACAAAATCCCCTATCTTTGCCGAAAAATAAGCCAGCCGAAATGAGCAACGAGAAGAAGTCTATCAAGGAATGGGCCAGCGACGACCGCCCACGCGAGAAGATGATGAACAAAGGCAAGTCAGCACTCAGCAATGCTGAACTCATCGCCATTCTCATCGGGTCGGGCAACGCCACACAGTCGGCAGTTGAACTGTCTCGCTCAATATTGGATGGCGTCGGCAACAACCTCATCAGCCTTTCCAACCTCACTTTGGACGAACTGATGTGCCATAAAGGGATTGGCGAAGCCAAAGCCATCAGCATCATGGCAGCTCTTGAACTCGGCAAGCGCCGACGCGCCGCCGAAGCCAACCTATCCACCGAAGTGAAAGGCTCAAAGGACATTTTCGAGAGATTCCTGCCTTATGTCAATGACCCTAGGCAGGAGCATTTCCTTGTCATGTACCTCAACCAGGGATTCCACATGCTCAAGGTGGAATGTGTCAGCAACGGCGGATCTTCCAACGTCATCGCCGACCCCAAAATCATCTTCAAGAACGCCATCAATCTCGGTGCCACTTGCATCGTTTTGGGGCACAATCACCCGTCAGGCAACCCACGCCCCAGCGAGGACGACCGCATACTAACCAAGAAATTCGTCGCCGCCGGAAAACTGTTGGACATCGCCGTCATCGACCATGTCATCATCGGCATCGAACGCTACCACAGTTTCCGCGACCATGGAGAAATGACCTTCTAACAACAAAACGAACCATGAAACTCGTCACCATCATCGGGGCCAGACCCCAAATCATCAAGGCAGCCGCATTGAGTCGAGCCATCAGGAACCACTACGCAAACCAGATACAGGAAATCATCGTCCACACCGGACAGCATTATGATGAGAACATGTCGCAGGTTTTCTTCGACGAACTGCAAATCCCTCGCCCCGACTACAACCTCCACGTCGGGTCGGCATCGCACGGCGTGCAAACCGCACGCATGACAGAAGGCATCGAAGCCCTATTACTAAAGGAATGCCCCGACTTCATCGTGCTTTACGGCGACACCAACTCGACCTTGGCAGGCGCAGTGGCCGCTGCCAAAATCCATGTGCCCATCGTCCACATCGAGGCAGGACTGCGATCGTTCAACAAGGCCATGCCCGAGGAGATCAACCGCATCGTGTGCGACCACTGCTCCACCCTGCTCTTCACGCCCACCAAGGCTGGTTTGGAGAACCTGAAGCGCGAAGGATTTCCTGTCGAAGAGAGCGGCGTTTCGACCGGCCCAACGGCCTCTACACCAAGCATCGACAATCCAAGAGTCTGGCATTGCGGCGACATCATGTACGACAACAGCCTGCATTTCGCCGACATTGCCGAAACGAAAACCGACATCATCGACCGACTGAACCTCAGCGGAACGCCTTTCGTTTTGGCCACCATCCATCGCGACAGCAACACCGACCACCCGGAAAGGCTGAGCGCGATTTTCAAGGCACTTATCCTGCTTTCTGAAGAATGTCGAATCGTGCTTCCTTTGCATCCAAGAACATCCAAACTCTTGAAAAGCAACCTAAATGAGGAGTTGCAGAAGCAAGTTTTCAACAACACGAACATCAGCCTCATCCCACCCGTGTCCTTCCTGGAAATGGTTGCCTTGGAACGCCACGCACAGCTTGTGATGACCGACTCGGGCGGCGTGCAAAAAGAGGCTTATTTTTTCAAGAAGCCTTGCATCATCCTCAGGCCTGAGACGGAATGGGTGGAAATCGTGCAGACTGGCAATGCCGTCCTCGCCGATGCCGACGAAGCAACAATCATGCAGGCTTGGCAAGTGTTCAAGGACAATCCGCCACGCGATTTTCCCGAAATCTTCGGCGACGGCCATGCGGCAGAGTTCATGCTGGAAAACATGCTGAAGGCATGTGAAAAATAAATTTCAAGCCAAGCGTTGCTGGTAAAGATTTTTTTCGTACCTTTGCACCACGTTTTTCGGAACACAACTTAAATTATTAAAACATTAACAATCAACAAATTATGAATCAGTACGAAACCGTTTTCATTTTAACTCCCGTTTTGTCTGACGAACAGATGAAGGAAGCGGTAAAGAAGTATGAAGATCATCTGACCAAAAATGGTGCAGAGATCATTCATGAAGAGAACTGGGGTATGCGCAAGTTGGCCTACCCGATCCAAAAGAAATCCTCCGGTTTTTACCACTTGATTGAGTTCAAGGCCGAGGGAAATGTCATCGCCGATGTCGAGACCGAGCTGAAACGTGACGAGCGCATCTTGCGCTTCCTCACCGTGAAGCTCGACAAGCACGCCGTCACCTACAACGAGAAGAGACGCAACAAGAAAGTCGCCGAAGCAGCAGCTGAAGCCTAATGTCGAACATTAAAAAAACAGAAAAATGGCACAGAACAACAACGACATCAAGTATCTGACCCCTATCGCGGTTGATACCAAGAGAAAGAAATATTGCCGCTTCAAGAAGAACCGCATCAAGTACATCGACTACAAGGATGCCGACTTCTTGTTGAAGTTCGTCAACGAGCAGGGCAAGATCCTGCCCCGCCGCATCACCGGCACTTCGAGCAAATATCAGCGCAAGGTTGCCCAAGCCATCAAGCGTGCCCGCCACCTCGCCCTGATGCCCTTTGTAGCAGACTGTTTGAAATAATTTGAAGGAGGAAAACACATGGACATTATTCTGAAACAAGACGTCACCAACTTAGGATATAAAGACGACATCGTGACCGTGAAGCCCGGTTATGCACGCAACTTCCTCATCCCCCAAGGCATTGCCATCCTCGCCACCGAGAGAAACCGCAAGATCTTGGCCGAAGAGTTGCGCCAAAGGGCACACAAGGAAGAAAAGATCAAGAACGAAGCTCTTGAAGTAGCCAAGGCTTTGGAAGGCCTGAAGCTCCAAATCCCCGCCAAGGCTGCTGCCACGGGCAAGATTTTCGGCTCGGTCAATAACATCATGATCGCCAATGCCATCAAGGAAGCCACCAATATCGAGGTGGATCGCAAACAGATTGTCCTCAACGAGGATACTGTCAAGGAATTGGGCGAATACAAGGCCAAGGTAAGACTCCACAAGGAGGTTTTTGTCGAAGTCGATTTCAACGTATTTGCTGAATAAGCCTTGTCAAGGCATTCAATTTTTGGCTGTCCCAATGTGAGGACAGCCTTTTTTTTGTACTTTCGCGCCATGCTAACAAAAAACGTCATAAAACAAGTCAAGTCGCTTCAACAACAAAAGCACAGGAAAGAGTTGGGGCTTTTCGTCGTAGAAGGACGAAAGATGGTTGAGGAGCTGCTCCTATCCGACTTCAGGACGGAAAACCTGTTCGCCACGGAAGCCTTCCTCGCACTCAATCCGACTATCAAGGCCGAAGCCGTCAGCGAAGTGCAGATGCAGCAGATGAGCGGACAAGACACGCCACCTGGCATCCTCGCCGTAGTCCATATTCCACCAGCAAAGCCGCTTTCGTCCGATTTGCCACTGACGCTTGCTTTGGACCGCATTGCCAACCCGGGCAACATGGGCACCCTTATCCGCACGGCGGAATGGTTCGGTTTGCGCGATGTGGTTTGCAGCACTGACTGTGTTGAGCTTTGGAACCCCAAGGTCATCCAGGCCACGATGGGTTCGGTGTTCAGAATCAATGTGGCTTATGCCGACTTGCCCTCTTTCTTGTCAAGCCAAAAGCAGTCGGGGAAAGCCGTTTACGGTGCCTTGCTGGAAGGGGAAAACCTCTTTGAGATGAAGGAGAAGCCCGAGGGCATCATCGTCATAGGGAGCGAGTCGCACGGCATCAGGTCCGAAGTTAGGGCACACATCACCCGCCCTATTACCATTCCTCGTGCAGGCGGCAGCGTCACCGAATCACTGAACGCGGCTGTGGCCGGAGGCATCATTCTGTCTCATCTGGCTCGCTTTTCCAATCGCCACCCATAAACATAAAGCCCCAGTATTTGTTTTCCATCAGTTCGGGTACCGTTGTGCCTCCCAAACGCAATTTGCGACGCATGGTCATACGGGAGGAAAACACGCCCAAGCCTCCGTTAATGAGAGAGAATTCGGGGTCGCCTGGGTCGATGCTGTTGGCGGGATCGTTGAAATAGATATATTGCCGAAGGTTCTTCCCACAAGCCGTAATGACAATCTCTATCGGATAGTCGCCAATGAACCGTACCACTCCATCGGTCAGCGTGTCGTCGCCGAGATGCTCACGAAGCAAGTTGTAGAAATGCTCAGGCCGGTAGGTGAAATCGAATGAGCCATCGTCGCTAACATGGTTGGCGAAGTAGTAAGTATCGAAAGTGCCCATTTTCCAATACATGGTGCGTGGCACCGAATCGGACTCGGGGGTACGCCTTTCCTTGTAGGTGAACGCCAACGACACCTCGTAGTAGGCTGCATTCGTGGCAGGAAAGAAATAATAAGGCCTGTTGGTTCCGAAATAATCCTTCGAGAAATTAACCGCGAGGCTTTTCGCCTTGAAGCTTCTTGAACCTACCAAGTCGGCTTTCACGTGCAATGTGGAATCGGGAAGGGCAACGGAAAGCATGTAGCGATAGGTGCGGTTTTTGGTGTTGGGCCCTAATTTTTCAGTGGTGTAATACAGTTTTTGACGAGGTGCATAAAACACGCCTGGCTGCTTGTTGCTTCGTGTGATGGTGTCAAGGATGATTTCACGGATTTCTTCACCGTTGCAATATTCAACCAAACGCACGTCGAGGCGTCCCGGATAGTTGCTCGAATCGGGGTTCATGGCAACTTGTGTGGCATCGCCAGGAGCATAAAACGCCCTGGTAATCTTCACGAAGTTAGTATCGGCATTGGCATCCAGAAGGCCGTATATGATGGGCACTTTGCGGTAGTCGGCATACAAATCGACATCCTGCTTGCAGGATGAGAAACAAATCAACAATAATGACAGCGCACTTAACAGTCTTGGAAGCTTCATGGCATGACTATTTTTGGCAAAAATAGTGATTTATTTGGATTATTCACCATTGAAACAAAAAAAAACCGCCCCCGAAGGAGCGGTTTTTAACTGCATCAGAATCCAATTCTTACTTCGTGATGACGACGCGGGTCACACTGTTGTTTCCGTTGTTGTCATAGACGCTGAAGAAATAGACGCCAGATTCAACATCGAGATTGATGGTGTTCACCACGCTGCCGAGCTTTTCGATGCGAACCAGCTGACCGGCCACGTTGTAGATGGCCACCGTGCTCAGGTTCTCGCCTTCGAGGGTGATGGCGGAAGTGGCAGGGTTAGGATAGATGTTGGCAAGTTGCACGCTGTTTTCGGCAATGGCATCGTAGTTGGCGTCGAGAACGATGGGGATTTCAACATGGGCCAAGTCTTCATCGTTGGTGTTGATGAAGAGGTTGGCTCTGTAGACACCTTGCTCAACGCCGATGGTGTTGAGAGAAAGGGTGATGACATCGCTGTTGCCACCAAGGATGGAACCTTGGGTCTTGTTGATGGTGGCCCAAGTGGCAGGGATAAGTTGGCCTTCGCAATGGGCAGTAATCAGCCAAGCGCCGCCGAAGTTGCCAGCGCTATAGCAGTGGCTGAACGAGTTGCCACTGGTGCTGAGCCAGTTACCATCGGCTTCCTCGCCATATTCACCACCGTCCATCGTCAGCGGGAATTCGCCAGCGGCTTGTTCGAGTTGAACGGTGACCCACATGGCTTGACCCGTCATATAGATTTCTTGGTCGAAGGTGGCCGTAATCCATTGGTTGGTGGCCGACGAAGTGACGACCTTTTCGGCAAGGAGTTCACCAGGTTGGTTGTGCAAGCCTTGGCCGTAAACACGGAAGATGTAATTGTTGTCGGTGGACTTATACTGATTGACATAGAAATCAGCGGAAACGATTTTCATACCCATGGCTGCGCCAGCGTATGCATTGGCAGGCAAACGGATACCCATTTCACGGGTGAAAGCGTTGTCGTTCGAGCCAATACCGGAGGCACTGGCAACGTCGTTATTGTGGTAATAGAGGTCAGCATCCTCAGAACCAGCACCGCCTTGGCCGAAGTCAATCCAACCAGCCCAATCGCCGATGGAGTTGCCCGTATTCTCGATGGTGATGTCCACGGTAGTCATATCATCTTCTTCAAGGGTCTCAGAAACCGTCTCAGGAGTGATGGTGAGTTCGGGAGCCGATTCGCCACCGATCTTCTTGAAGCTGAAGTTGTCGAGGTAGTACTCAGAATTGGCAGCATTTTGGGGCGGGAAGAAGTCCATGGCGCCGAGGGTACGGCCAACGGTGTTCTCACCAAAGCTGTCCAAGCTCCATTGCCATTCGCAAACGAGAATCTCTTCTTCGCCAGGAGCGGTGTAGTAGTAACGAGCGATGTCGTTATCGGTGTCCACATTCAGGCGGAAGTGCATCCAAGCATCATAAACGCAAGCCACATCGGCGGTGCCGTTGCTACCAGCGTGAATGGTGCCATGACCAGGAGCCTGAGTTGAGTTCTGACCATCGTTGGTCATGTGCAGATAGCACTGCATGGCCCAAGTGCTGTTGGCACCAGCAAAGTGGTGCAGGATGTTGAAGTAACCGTTCTTGCCTTCGGGGACAAGGATGTCGAACTCGAGGTCGTAGTTACCATTTTCTTCGTCGCCGAGGAGAAGGACTTGGTCGTTACCATAGGTGAGGTGACCGCATTGCGTACCATCGAAGTTAGCGACAACGCCGTCTTCAGCACCGCCGGGAGCGTTGCTCCAAGTGGTCCACCAGTCATTGCCATGAGCGATAGCGTCTTGGGCAATCTTGTTGCCAACAGTGTAGTCCTCGAAAGGATCGAAGATCAACACCTCGTCATTGCTTTGCAGCGTGACTTCGAGGTTATCGATGTAATACTCAGAAGTGGCAGCGTTCTGAGGCGGGAAGAAGTCCATGGCGCCAAGAACACGGTCGGTGGTGTTCTCACCGAAGCTGTCCAAGCTCCATTGCCATTCGGCATAGAGTTCTTCAGCTTGACCAACCACGTTGAAGTAAAGTTGGGCAACGTCGTTGTCGGCATCGACATGCACACGGAAGTGCATCCATTGGTCATAGACGCAAGGCAGGTCGCAGGTGCCGTTGCTACCAGCGTGCACGGTGCCGTGGCCAGGGGCCTGGGTCGAGTTCTGACCATCGTTGGTCATGTGCAGATAGACCTGCATGGCCCAGGTGCTGTTGGCACCAGCAAAGTGGTGCAGCACATTGAAGTAACCGTTCTTGCCTTCGGGAACGTAGGCATCGAATTCAAGGTCATAGACACCCGTCGAGGGGTCGCCTAATTGGATGATCTGGTCGTTGCCATAGGTGAAATGGGCAGCCATCGAGCCACCAGCCTCACCAAAGACACCATCCTCGGCACCGCCAGGAGCGTTGCTCCAAGTGGTCCAAGGATCACCATAGGTCTGAGCGATTTTAGCGCCGGCCACGCCGTCGTTGAAATCAAAGCTCAACTGAGCGAAAGCATTGCCGCAAACGAAGGCAATCATCGCAATGAGTAAAGATACTTTTTTCATGTTGTTGAAAGTTAAGTTAATAATTAGGTTTGTTTGAATTGTTTTCTTTCTTTTTTGCGGAAAAACGCGCTGCAAATATAATCAAAAATTGTAAAGTGCAAGGGGTTTTTGCCTTTTTTTTCAAAATGTATTATAGTGGGTAGTTTTGCTGTAATGAAGCGGCAAATCGAAATGCTGAAGCTCGAAGTTTTCGCCAGTAAGCTCGAGATAAAGCTTGGCTTTTTCCTTGATGAGGCTACGAAACGACAAGGTCTCGTCGCGACGCTGTCCTTCCAAAAGATCGTCGAGATGGAAAACTTCGTTTGCGATTACTTTGGCGTTATCGAGGCTGCCTTCGTAAACCCAAACATGGACTTGGAGGCCCGTTGCACGTCCCGGCCCAAGGTTGTGCAGCTGAAGGTTCAGTGCGCAATCGACTTTTTCTGACGCGCGTGCCGCCGCCGACTCGAAGCGCAGCTCGCGCACGAGTACCGTTGGCTCGGCCAAGTTGGAATATACCTCCAACTCGGAAAAGGCATAATCCGGTGGCACTTGCCCCACTTCCCATCCTTCCATCGTGGTTTCCACATAGTAGTATTTCTTGTTACGGTAGGAGACGTAACGGTCGGCCAGCACGCCCTCGCAACGCACCGCCAAGGCCAAATGCTCGGGCAGAGAGAGCAACACGAAGTCGATGTCCATCTCGTAAAAAATGGCCCCCAGCAGGGCAACCTTGTCCTCGCAGTCGCCACTGCCGTCCACAAGGGTTTCAATTGGATAGCGCACATACTCCTCCTCCCCTTTCGAGTCGTCGTCGAAAGCGTAGGGCAACGACTGCACGAAGGTCATGGCGAGCTTCACCTTGTCGAGGTCGGTGAAGGCTCGATCGGAAAAGCGTCTGGCCAGCTCGCGGATGAAAGGCCTATCGTAGTCGGAAAGAATGAAACTATAGAAATTGACAGGCGTTTCGGCATCTTCAATCCTGAAGTGATAGGCCAGATGCTCACGCTCATTTTGGTAATAGTCATACAGCTCCTCGCTGATTTCCAACTCGATGGAATAGTTTTTTCCATCGCAGTCCCAAGAATGTCGCACCGTGTACCAGCCGTCGGTTTGCGCCATGGAGGTGATGGCGAGCGACATTAATATTAATAGGTGTGGGAGCTTACGCATGAGTCTTTCGTTTTTCCAATGAAACGCAAGAATCGTGCAAAAATTGTGAATCAGGGTTTGTAGGGCTGTCATATCGTGGCAGCCGCGCTGCAATTGCAGCGCGGCTGCCGTAGTACGACAGCCCTACAACGTTAACGTCCCCAATAATGGAATCCCTTCAATTCGTTTTGCAGGGCCTTCACGGCGGCTTCCAATTGCTCATCCACACCGGCGGCCATCTTTTCGGGCGTGTTTCGCACCTTTACGTCAGGCTCCAATTGCGTGTTTTCCAACCAATTGCCTTGCTCGGTGCGATAGCCGATGACGGGCAGGCCGAAATACAGCGACGGGTCTTGCAAGGTTTCCCATGTCACGCTCGACATGGTGCCAGGCACGGGCATTCCGACGAGGGTGCCCATCTTCTTGTACTTGTAGACCCACGGTGTGCCGTGCGCGTTGCTGTAGTTGGCCTCGCCAATAATCATCACCGAGGGCTTGTTGTAGCGCCTTGAAGGCATCACGCAAGCCACGCTGTCGTTGATGACTTGTTCCAAATACTTCTCGCCACTGAACAGGATTTCTATGTCCTCGTGCAGGCGACCGCCACCGTTGAAACGCGTATCGATGACAATGCCGTCGCAGAGGTTGTACTTGCCGAGGATTTGCGAATACACGTCGCGATAGCTGGCGTCGCCCATGCTACGGATGTGGACGTATCCGAGGCGACCGTTGGAGAGCTTCTTCACGGTTTCCTCGTTGTGCTTCACCCAACGGTGATAAAGCAGCTCATTCATCGCGCCGTGGCTGATGGGTTTCACAGTTTCTTCCCAAGTCTTTCCACCGTCTTTCACCGTCACAAGCACCGTCTTTCCAGCCTTGTTGTTGAGCAGCGGATAATAGTCCATACCTTTCGTAATCTCCACACCATCAATTTTTTGGATGATGCAACCCGCCTTCACTTGCGAGCTTTTCTTGTCGAACGGCGAGCCTTCCACCACCTCGGCGATTTTCAGGCCATCACCACGGTAATCGAGGTCAAGCAACACGCCAAACTCAGCCGTGGCATCGCCACCACGATTTGTGGGACGATAGCCCGAACCCGTGTGCGACACGTTCAGCTCGCCCAAAATCTCGCTCAGCATCTCGCTGAAGTCGTAGTTGTTGTTGATGTGTGGCAAAAATGGACGATAGGCCTCCTTCATCAACGCGAGGTCGACGCCGTTGTGGTTTTTCATAAAGAAACGCTTCTCGATTTGCAGGAAGACATGGTCAAACATGTACTCGCGCTCTTGGGCATAGTCGAGTTGCATGGTGGCATCGTGCTTAATCGGGGTCGACTTGCCGCCTTTATCCAACTTTTGCAAGTTGCCGCCCGAAAGGAGGAAAATATTGTCGCCCTTCACCTGCAACTGTGCGCCGCCCTGGCCTAATTTCTTCAAAACCTTCATCGACTTTTCGCGCACGTCGAGTTCCCAAAGGTCGTAGCCTTTCTCGAACGAAGTCATGAAATAGAACTTCTCGCCATCGCCCGAAAGCGCCATTCCGCTCAAGCTCGACGACATCGGCGTCAGCCTGACGACGCGGTCTTGCAGATGCTCCAAATCCACTTCTATCTTCTTGGTCTCTTTGGATTTATTATCTTTCTTTTCGTCTTTTTTGTCTTTTTTCTTGTCGTCCTTCTTTTCATCCTTCGAATCATCTTTCTTCGCATCCTTTTTGCCTTTCTCGGTCTCTTTCAGCAAGGCAAACTCCTCTTTGCTGAGGCGGAATTTGTCATAGGCTTCCTGGTTCAAAAAGGCGATGAAAGCGTCATTTTGGCTGCCCCACGAAGCGTGCGAGCGCATACCATAACGATTTGAGCGATAAATGATTGCATTGCCTTCCATCCCCCATTGCGGACTGCCATCGATATAAGCGCTCTCCGTGATGTTGTAAATCATCTTCGAGCCGTCGGCCTTCACGATGCCGATGTCGGAATATGGGTCGCGCATGTGCGAAACCAGGGTCAGGGCGAACCATCGTCCGTCGGGCGACCACTCGTAGCTGAAGCCATAGTCGTCGGTACCGTAGTGCTGCCGTCCGTCAGTGATTTGGCGCACTTCTTTCGATGCGATGTTGTACACTTTCAAGACGTTACGGTTCTCAATGAACGCGATTTCCTTGCCGTCGGGCGAGAAGCTTGGCGCGATGCGCTCGATGCCGTCGTTGCCGAACAGCGGCTTTTCGTCAATCAACGTGGCGTAGGCGAAGTTGTAGTCGTCCTTGCGTTCGATCTTGGCTTGGTAGAGGTTCCAATAACCGTCACGCTCAGAAGCATACACCAAGGTGCGTCCGTCTTTTGAAAAACTTGGGCTGCGCTCAGGTTGCGCCGTATGCGTGATTTGCTTCGTGGTGGCGTATTCGTCGACACCCGTCACAAACACTTCGCCGCGCGAGGTGAAGGCAATCAGTTTGCCGTCGTCGCTCAGCGCGAAGTCGCCGATGCCTCGGAAATCCTGCTTCACTAATTGCTCCGTGTCTTGGTCGTTGATGATTTCGACATTCACCTTTTTTGGCTCATTTCCAATGCGTTGCGTATAGATTTCGCCCATATAGCCGTAGCACAGCAAGCCATTGTTGGCCACGCTCAAAAAGCGCACAGGATGCGTCTTGAAATCGGTCACTTTTTCCACCTTCTCAAGGTTGTTGGCCGGAGCTTTATAGACATTGAAATTGCCGTTGTTGCGTTCGCTCAAGAAAACGACCTCCTGATATCCAGGCAAGTAACATGCATCTCGGTCTTCGCCCACATTGGTCGTCAAGATCGTGTGGGTTTTCTTTTTGGCGTTGTAATACACGATGTCGCGGGCCACCGACGAGACGTGGTGCTTGCGCCACACGTTCTCGCTGCCCTTGCGGTCGTAGTATAGGAACGACTTGCCATCCTTGTCGAACGACATGCTGCACACCGGCACGGCCACCACCTGTTCCGGCCGGCCACCTTCGGTGCTCACCTTATATAATTCCGTAATCCAGCCCGTGGCAAACTGCACATTTTCAGCCGCTTTCTGGATTTGGGCGGAATAATAGATTTCCTTGCCGTCAGGCGAAAAAGCCAAAGGCGTTTCCGAGGCCGAATTGGTCGTAATGCGTTGAGGCACACCGCCTTCGGCGGAAACCAGATACACGTCGAAATTGCCGTTGCGGTCGGTGGCGAAGGCAATTTGCTTGCCGTCGGGCGACCAGATGGGCGAAGTTTCGTAGGCCGTTGTGGTGGTCAGTTGTTGGGCTTTCCCGCCGTTGGCGTTCACCACATAAATGTCGCCTTTGTAGCAAAAGGCAATCTTGTCGCCATTAGGCGAGATTACGTTGTCGCGCAACCAGAGAGGCTGGGCTGAAAGTTGCATTGTTGCCGCAAGAAAGGCACAAAGGAAAAGTTTTTTCATATTAGTTGTATTCTATTGATTTATTTCACGTTAAATTGACAAACAAGCTCATTCTCCAAAACCAGATCCAGCACATCGCCAACATGCACTGGACCCACGCCTTGCGGCGTGCCTGTGAAGATGCAGTCGCCTTCCTGCAAAGTGACAAAACGCGAAACATGGGCAATGATGCAGTCGAAGGTGAAAATCATGTCGCGGCTGTGACCTTGTTGCGCCCAATTGCCGTTGAGTTTCATGCCGAAGGAGATGTCTTCGGTGTTTTTCAATTCATTGATTTTCTTGAATTTGCCGATAGGTGCGGAATAGTCGAAAGCCTTGGCGATTTCCCATGGATGCCCTTTGGCCTTGCATCGGCTTTGGAGGTCGCGGGCGGTGAAGTCGATGCCCACGGTGACAGCGTCGTAATAGCGGTGTGCGAAGCGCTCTGGTATGCCCTTGCCCAACCGGCAGATGCGCACCACCACCTCCGTCTCATAATCCACGCGCCCCATCTCCTCTGGCAGGAAAAACGGTTTGTGGTCTTTGAGCAGTGCCGAGTCCGCTTTTGTGGAGATGACAGGCTCCTCCGTTTTATTTAACGTACCATGCAGCTCTTTATTGTGTAGCGCATAGTTCATTCCGACAGCAAAAATCTTCATAGGGTATGGTTTTAACAATTGAAAACAATAGAGACGCCACCCAGGTGACGTCTCTACGCTATCTTATTTTTGGTATTCCGATATCTCTCTGCTGATTACTCGGCACGGAGTGTGAAGCGCTTGAAGGC
>CAMOCK010000020.1 GCA_946610645.1 uncultured Bacteroidales bacterium | reverse complement strand
TTATGGCGGCAAAAATAGGGAATTTTGAAGCATGAGTAATCTTTTTTTTTGCCCATGGAGTAGATCATTTCGTGATAAAACCGTACCTTTGCAGCCGAATTTAGAATGCTTGGTAGGGCTTGTACTCCGTAAAGAAAATGTCAACAGTGTAAGCGGAAAAATGCTACCTTTGCAGCGTTAAAAACCGAAATGATATGAAGAAATTGCACACAAAAGCAATGATGGTTCTACTTTTTGGAGGCCTTTTAGCGTTTGCCTCATGCGGAACCAAAAAGAACCTAGGTGACAACACCCCCAAAAAAGAGGGTAAAGACATGCGCCTCCGTGATGTCGTCCAATGATGTGGAGGTGACAACACCCCCAAAAAAGAGGGTAAAGACATGGTTTCGGAACTTTCAAAAAGGATGGAACTCGTTGTCGTAGAAGAAGAAAACAGCATCGACCGGTTAGAGCTGTTTTCCATGGAACAAGACGAGGGCGTTGCCTACTACCTGTCCGTTGGATACTTGGGAATGGGCGACGATTTCATTCAAGTCTATGTCGATCCCTTTCACGAACTTTTCATCCCGTTAGGATCCACGCTCGATGAGGCAGAGACTGTCCTGCAACAGATTAAAGACTTTTACAAACAGCCCCAAGGTGCCACGATGGAAATCATGGGATGCTTTAACAAATTCATTCCCGACGACGACCTCGAAACCGTGACCCTCACCCGCAACCGTGTGCTTTTGAGCAACCAGATTCGGTTCAGCATCGAACGCAAGGACGAACTCCGTGCCACATTCGTCGAGCGCTCAAGCTTCAATTCCTTGATGTCGTCGCTCAAGTTCTATCGCAAGATGCATCCGAAAAAGAGATAAAACGAATGTGAATTTTTGTTTCACCCTAAAATCATTAAACTATGAAAGAGCAAGTGTTACAGGCCATGCGCGAGGCTGGCAAACCCGTCTCGGCTGGCGACGTCACCAAGGCTTTGAACGCCGACCGCAAGGAAGTCGACAAGGCTTTTGCCGAACTCAAGAAAGAAGGCGCCATCGTGTCGCCCGTCCGCTGCAAGTGGGAACCGGCCAAGTAAACCACGGGAAACGAACCATCGGATCGAAGTGCATCAGATGACAAGCTGGTGCACTTTTTGCGTTTTTGAAGAAATTCCGTATCTTTGCACTTTCGCAATAACCGATTTATGACAACTAAGAAAATCATCATCATCGACGGAGGCCCGCGCAAGACGTTCAACACCGCCTCCATGCTGCAGAAGTTTGCCGAAGGAGCCAGTTCGGTAAGCAACGGAATCGAAGTGAAAACCGTGCGCCTCTACAGCCTCGACTACAAGGGCTGCATGTCGTGCATGGCCTGCAAAATCAAGGGCAAGGCCTCGAAGGTGTGCAAATTCAAGGATGCGCTCACGCCTGTTTTGGAAGACATCGCCGAAGCCGACGGCATGGTGCTTGGCTCGCCCAACTATTTCGGCGAAGTGACCGCCCAGATGCGTGCCTTTTTGGAAAGGCTGGCCTTCCCATGGCTCTCCTACAACGACTACAGCATCACCGCCCCGAAACGGATGCCCGTGGTGCTGGTGGAGACGCAAAACGGTGGGGTAGGAGGAAGCAACTGCAACGGCTACGGCAGCATGGAACCGTGCATCGCCAAGGCTCTCGGCCAACCGGAAAAACTGTTTGCCAACAACACCTACCAGGTGAAGAACTACGCCAATTTCGAGTTGGGCGGATTCTCGGAGGAAGCCAAACGCAAGTATCGTGAGGAGCATTGGGAAGAGGACTTGCAAATGGCCTTCAATGCTGGAAAGCGTATGGCGGAAACCATCTTAAAGGCGTAATGAGAAAACTATAATTTATAGCCTAAACCCTCTTTGAAATAGCATTAAATTCAATTATCAATTATCAACTGTCAATTTATTATGAAACAACCCATTAAAGTAACAGAAGCCATTTTCCCGATGCCTGTTTTGCTCGTAGCCACCTACAACGAAGACGGCACAATCGACGTGATGAACGCCGCTTGGGGCACCATGCTCGACCGCGACCGCGTTGCCCTCAACCTGACCGAAACCCACAAGACCGTAGAGAACATCAAGCAACGCAAAGGTTTTGTGGTCCACATCGCCGATGCGCCCCACATGGTGGAAGCCGACTGGTTTGGCGTAGTCTCAGGCAAAAACGAGAAAGACAAGTTCGCCAAGAGCGGTCTCACCGCGACCAAATCTTCATTAGTGGACGCTCCCATCATCAACGAGCTGCCTATCGCCATGGAGTGCGAGTTCGTTGAATACCAAAGCGACGACACAGGCCTTGGCGTCATTGGCAAGGTGTTGCAAACCTCCGTCGAGGCCGACAAGATGAAGGACGGCAAGGTGGATGTGGAAGCCCTGCAAGCCATCACTTTCGACCCATATACACACGGCTATTATCAAGTCTCGAAGCGCGTTGGCGAGGCCTTCAAGGACGGCTTGAAGCTGAAGTAGTTTTGTAGCCATATTGAAATAATCAAAACACCATTGTCAGCATTGACAAATAAGTGAAGCCATCTGACATCACCAATTCGGCGAGCATGAAGCCGTGTATCCTCAACCCTTTGGTTGTAGGCTTCGCCGATATTCGCTGGGCGACTGCCTGAGGTGCTTGGTACAGTAGCGACTGAAATAACTCAATGAGGTGAAGTTCATGCGGTCGGCTATTTGGGTAAGCGACAAGCGCTCATCGTCCAAAAAGCCTTTCAAGATGGGCACAGTGGCACGGTTGATGTAACTGCTGACACTATGGCCCGTCACGCGTTTGACCGTGGCGGAGAGGTACTTCGGCGAGACGTTCAACCGCTCGGCATAGTAGCTCACCTCTCGCTCGGTGCGACTGATGCCCGTGTCAAGTAGTTGCATCAATTGCTTGACAATATAGGCGGTGCGGTCGCTGTGGCTGTCGGTGACCTCCCGTTGGGCGTGAGGCTCGAAGATATCGTACATCATCGTTAGGCAGAGACTCCCCATCAGTTCGCGGTAAAACAACAAGTGGCGGTCGTCCATGCGGTCGCGGAGACGGTGGAAGTCGGCAAGCATGATAGCCGCTTGCTCATCGGTGAGTTTGATGATGGGGTCTTGGTTGAGCGAAATGCTTCCTCCAATGCTGTAGTTGTTCGATGGCAACAGGTTTTGCAAAAACTTATAGTCGGCGGCAAACCACTCCACCTTCATTTCTGGAGTTGCGGCAAGGTTTTTGGCACGGCTCGGATTGGGCATCACCACCAAATCGTTTTTTGCCAAGTGATAACAACGCTCGTTAAACACGAAACTCCCTTCACCTTCTGTACACAGCAAATGCATACAGGTGTGACTCAATTTTGGGTCATTCATCCCTAGGAAATCAGTAGCGTACTGGAAATCAATCTTCATGGCGCGAAATTACGAATTATTCCTCTCGTCAGCGCAAAAATGGTAAAATTTGTGAAAATAGTGATGCTTTTTGTAAAACATATTTCTCTGGAAGTCGCTGTAATTTTGCACCGTAATTCAAAACCTAATACAATGCAAGAACAAAGAGTTGACCCCAGGCTGACCACAGCCGAAGAACACGCGGAAGGCGTGCGCCAAGCGCAAGTCCTTTTCAAACTGAACCACACGATGCCCTACACCGACGAGTACAACGCCCTCGTGCGAGAGCTCTTCGGCGACAACCTCGGCGAAGGCGGCTGGGTGATGCCAGGCCTCACCGGTGTTTGCTTCGACCGTGTACATATCGGGAAGAACGTGATGATCATGAACAACTGCCTGATGATGGCCCGCGGTGGCATCACCATCGACGACGGCGCGATGATTGCCGCCAATGCGCAACTCATCTCCAACAACCACGACCTCCACAATCGCCAGATTCTCCTCTGCAAGCCTGTCCACATCTGCGAGAATGTTTGGATTGGCGCTGGTGCCACCATCTTGCCCGGCGTAACCGTTGGCAAGAACGCCGTGGTGGCTGCTGGTGCCGTTGTTACCAAGGACGTGGCACCGAATACCATCGTGGGCGGCAATCCGGCGAAGTTCATCAAAAACATAGGAGAATAACACCATGAAAAGAATCATCCCTGCAGTCTTGGCACTCCTCATGGTCACCAACTGCAATGCACAGAACAACAAGGTAGAGACGTTGCGTGCAACGTCTATGAAAAACGACAAATCACAAAAACAGAACAACATGAGCAAATCAATCGTCATTTTCTTCTCCCATGCGGGCGACAACTACAGCGTGGGCAACATCGAGGTCGGCAACACCAAGATCGTGGCCGACTACATCAGCGAAATCAAGGGTGCAGACCAGTTTGAGATCGTCACCCACAAGTATGACGGCATGGCCTATAATCCGCTCATCAAACTGGCACAGGAAGAAGCCAAGAACGGCGAACTGCCCGAGTATGAGGGCGACGTGGATTTAACTCCCTACGACACCGTGTTCATCGGCGGTCCCGTATGGTGGGGCACTTATCCGCAGGTGATGTTTACCTTCTTCAAGAGGCATGCCAACGACCTGAAGGGTAAGACCGTCATTCCCTTTACCACCCATGAGGGCTCAGGACTGGCCAACTGCGTGGAAGACGTGAAATCAGCCTTCCCGGGTGCTAACGTCCAGAAGGGTTTCAGCATCTACGGCCACGAGGTTCGTACGGAGAAAGGAAAGGTTGAAAAATGGATTAATGGATTGAAATAATATGGAGTACATTACATTATCAAACGGTGTTAAGATGCCGACCTTGGGCTACGGCGTGTTTCTCGTAAGCCCCGACGAGTGTGAGCGTTGTGTAACGGATGCATTGAGCGTAGGCTATCGACTGATAGATACGGCACAGGCTTACCAGAACGAAGAAGGTGTTGGTAACGCTTGGCGCAAGAGTGGACTGAAGCGTGAGGATCTGTTCTTGGTGACGAAAGTATGGATATCCAATGCCGGTGAAGAGAAAGCA
>CAMOCK010000019.1 GCA_946610645.1 uncultured Bacteroidales bacterium | reverse complement strand
GATGTTGGAGGTCGAGTTGGTCGATGAGCTTTGCGGACGCGCCAAGGCCACGATGAGCAAGGCCATTGCCGCCATCTTCAGCGCAAAAAGCAGATGACGCAGATAGGCTTTCCAAGTCTTGGGCAGTTTCGCCATTCCTTTCAGGTCGGAGAAGTTTACTGACGCTTCCTGCTTCTTGTGGCGCAACACATACCAAACGATGGCCAACGGCACCAAAAGCAAGAGCCACAGCAGTTTAGGACTTGCAAATTCGATGTTTTCAAGCATTTTTCACGTCCTCCTTTCCCACAGTCGATGACTGCGTCTCGCAGTCGGTTTGTTCCATCTGCGGGGACGCAGATGGCGACAGTGTCTTCTGGTAATGCGCATAACTTTCGTTCACGAAGTCGGTCATGTTGTTCAGGCAAGTGTCGCTTTCCAATGCCGTTGCCGAATATTTCGCAAACTTCACCAAATCAGCCACTTCCATTGTATCTTTCAGTTTGTCGTAGGCCTCCTTCGAGAAATGCAGCGGCTTGATTTCTTCCATGATATCATCGGTGGTCATTTCGACGGCGTTCACGCCAAACTGACCTTCGATGTACTCACGCGCAATGTCGGTGAGCGAAGAGAAATACTCCTTCACCTTGCCCGACTGCCACATTTTTTCCTCGCGTAAGCGTTTCAGATCATCGATAGCCTTGGTGTAAGGCGGAATCACGGGACCTTTGACGACGTTGCCGTTCTCATCGACTTTCGCTTTGCGCCGCTTGAGGAAGAACCACATGCCGAGTCCGATCAAAATGGCCAATAATGCGACCAAAATCCACGGGAACACGTCTTTCATGCGGATGGGTGCGGCAATAGGCTCCACTATAGGCTTGTAGGGCTGCAAAGTGTCCACAACTATCGTGGTGGCGTATAAATCAATGGGTTCCGTGAAGGCTTGCAAGCGCATTGGATCGTCAAACGATTGGGCGTAGGTCAGGCCGACGGCGGGTAGTTGGATCTGTCCCGTGTCGAAAGTCATCAGCGTAAGTTGTTGCTTCACAATGACATTACTGTCCGCATCGGCGGTGCGTTCCACGTTGCCGCGCTTGATGATGTCGATTTGCTCAGAGAGCGTGTCTTGGATGAAATCGTTCCATTCCACGAACCAACCGTAAGGCACCTTGAGGCTCAAATCGAGCGTGAAAGGCTTGCCGACTTCCACTTTCGTATCGTTCACCTTGCCTTCCACCTCAATGTTTTGAGCCTTGATCTCTGTCGCGCCTATCAGCGAAATAATCAAAAACAAAACAGTTTTTCTCATCTTCTTGCCTCCCTTTTCTTGAAGAGTTGCATCAAAGGTTTCACATAGTCTTCATCGGTGTAAATCAGCGAGTTGTCAATGCCGTGTTTGGTGAATTCGCGGTTCAGTTCTGCCGATTTGTAATGAATCATCTGCCGGTAGGCATCATGCCACGCGCGGCTTGATGTGTCCACCCAGCGTTCCTTGCCCGTTTCCGAGTCGCGGAATTTCACCAAGCCCACCTTGGGGATGTCCATCTCGCGGCGGTCGGTGATGCGCAATGCGACCAAGTCATGCTTGTTGGCGCAAATCTGCATCTCCTTCTCGAAACTTTGGTCCGTCATGAAGTCGGAAATGAGGAAGGCCGTGGTGCGCCGCTTGATGGCCGAGGTCAGGAAACGTAAACCTTCGCCGATGTCGGTTCCGCGCTCAACAGGCTTGAAATCAACGATTTCGCGGATGATGCGCAGGATGTGCGAACTGCCTTTCTTGGGCGGAATGAACTTCTCGATTTTGCTGCTGAAGAAAATCACGCCCACCTTGTCGTTGTTTTGGATGGCAGAAAACGCCAAGACCGCTGCCAATTCGGCAGTCAGGTCGCGCTTCGACTGGCTTTGTGAACCGAAATCATTGGACCCCGACACATCGATGAGCAGCATTACCGTCATCTCGCGCTCTTCCTCGAAAATCTTGACGAAAGGCCGGTTGAAGCGGGCGGTGACATTCCAGTCGATGTTGCGGATGTCGTCGCCGTATTCGTACTCTCGCACCTCGCTGAAGGTCATGCCACGCCCCTTGAAGGCGCTATGGTATTGCCCCGAGAAGATGTGGTTCGAGAGGCCCCGCGTCTTGATTTCGATTTTGCGGACTTTCTTGAAAATTTCTGTTGATTCCATTGTATAACGAAAACGGACGCACGCGGTGCGTCCCTACGATTTTACGGGACTTCGACGGTATTCAGGATTTCGTTGATGATTTCTTCGGTTGTGATGTTTTCGGCTTCGGCCTCGTAGGTCAGGCCGATACGATGGCGCAGCACGTCGGGGGCCACGGCGCGGATGTCCTCGGGGATGACATATCCACGGTGCTTGATGAAGGCGTAGGCCTTGGCAGCCAGAGCCAGGTTAATGGTGGCACGAGGCGAGCCGCCGTAGCTGATCATGTTGGCGAACTTCTTCAGCTTGTAATCCGAAGGATAACGCGAGGCGAAAACGATGTCGGTGATGTAGTTCTCAATCTTCTCGTCGAGGTAAATCTCGCGGCACACCTCGCGGGCGCGGATGATGTCGTCGGGCTTCCCCGCGGTGTTGT
>CAMOCK010000018.1 GCA_946610645.1 uncultured Bacteroidales bacterium | reverse complement strand
TGGCAGCGGCCTCGGCTGCAGCCAAGTTTTGGGGCGAAAGGGGCGGTTTCCATGCCGAAGTCATCGATGTGCGCAAGGTCGGACAGGTGCATTTCGGCTGGAGCGGCGACAAGGAAAAACTCTTTGCCTTGTTCCCCGAAATCGAGAAACGCCTGTTGGCCGACACCGACACTATGACAGAGAAAATGCGCAAGCGCGGCGGCGGCATCCTTGGGATGCGCCTCATCGACTACAGCGACCAGATTCCTGACTATTACCAGATTCGTGTAGAATTCGGCACAGGCGACGCGATGGGCGCCAACTTCATCAACTCCGTGTTGGAGCAGTTCGGACACAGCCTGCAAGACTTCTTCGCCGAGCGTAACGACCTACCCACCGACCTCCGCAAGGTGGAAATCATCATGACCATCCTGTCGAACAACACGCCCGACTGCCGCGTGCGGGTTTGGGTGGAATGCCCCGTGGAGCAGTTGGACGGCATCGACGAAACACTATCAGGAGCCGACTTCACCAAGAAATTCAAGAAGGCCGTCGACATTGCCCACATCGACGTGGACCGCGCCACTACGCACAACAAAGGCATCTACAACGGCATCGACGCGGTGGTCATCGCCACGGGCAACGACTTCCGCGCCGTGGAAGCCGCAGGCCACACCTTTGCCTCGCGCAACGGGCGCTACGAAAGCCTTTCCTCGGCCACAATCGGAAACGGCATCTTCCACTTCGAGCTCGAAGTGCCGATGGCCTTGGGCACCGTGGGAGGCCTGACCAGCCTGCACCCCTTGGCCAAGAAGACCTTGGAGCTTTTGGGCAACCCCACCGCCCCCGAACTGATGATGGTGGCCGCCACGATGGGCTTGGCCAACAACTTCAGCGCCGTGCGCTCGCTGACCACCAAAGGCATCCAAGCCGGACACATGAAGATGCACTTGAACAACATCCTCAACCAATTGAATGCCAATGAGGAGGAGAAGAAAAAGGCGAGGGAATACTTCAAGGACAAGACGGTGTCGTATGCAGGTGTTGAACAATACCTTGATTCCTTGAAAAAATGAGCCTTTACCAAACCCACGGAAAATTCCTCCTGACAGGCGAATACCTTGTATTGAAAGGTGCTTTGGCCATGGCTCTGCCTCTGAAATTGGGACAAACCCTGATTGTAGAGACGTTTCAGGAAACGTCTCTACAATGGGATGCCCACAAACCCAATGCCCCATGGTTTTCGGTGACCATGAACCCAGAAACCCTCGAAATCATAGATGGCGACGACCTGCCCAAAGCCGAAAAGCTGTCGCAAATCTTGAAAGCTGTCAAGCAACTGAATCCCAATGCGTTTGATGGCAGCGGCTTGAAATTCACCACTCGCCTCGACTTCGACCCGAACTGGGGCTTGGGCAGCAGTTCCACCCTGATTGCCAACCTCGCGCAATGGGCCAAGGTGAATCCTTACGAGCTGCTGAAGCTGACCTTCGGCGGATCGGGCTACGACATTGCCTGCGCCATGGCGAAGCAACCGATTTGTTATCAATTGGTTGGTAGCCAACCACAAGTTGAACCTATCGACTTCAACCCGCCCTTCGCCGACCACCTCTTTTTCGTCTACCAAGGGCAAAAGCAAAGCTCGTCAAGGGAAGTCAAGGCTTTTTTGGAAAAGACAAATCCAATTGATTTACAGAAAGATATCGAAGCCGTGTCGGAAATCAGTCGTGCCGTGCCGAAATGCGAGACTTTGGACGATTTCGGCCTGCTGATGCAATGCCACGAGCGCGTCATCGCCCGTTGCGTTGGGAAAGAACCCATCCAAAAGCGCTTCCCCGACTTTGAAGGCACACTAAAATCCTTGGGAGCCTGGGGAGGCGACTTCCTCATGGCGGCAACGGAATGGCCAGAGAATAGAGCAATCACTTATTTCAAGGAGAAAGGCTTGAAATTGGTTTTTGGGTATAAAGACCTCGTGTTGTGATGGAACAATTGAAAAAAGTATTATTTTTGCAAGTTTGAAAATTCGAGTTTCGAATCATTCTATAAGTCATACATAAATCAATTACGAAAATGGAGAAAAAAGACCTACTGAAAGACGTTGTCGAACATATCGACATCAAGAAGTACGACTCGACTGAACTCATCAACGCCATGCGCAAGATGTCGTTCACCTCGCGCGACACCGCCCGCGCCGCTGACATCCTCTGCCAGATGATTGCCGAAAAGGACTGCACCAACATCCTCACCCTCGCCGGCTCCACCTCGGCCGCCGGCTGCATGCAGGTGTATGTGGAAATGGTTCGCAACAAGATGATCGATGCCGTTGTCGCCACGGGTGCCTCAATCATCGACATGGACCTCTTCGAAGCCCTTGGCTACAAGCACTACATCGGCACGAAGGAGAACGTCATCCCCGACACCAAACTGCGTGAGCTTTATATCGACCGCATCTACGACACCTTCATCGACGAGGAACAGCTGCAAGCGTGCGACCAAACCACTTGCGACATCGCCGACCAGCTTGAACCTCGTCCCTACAGCAGCCGAGAGTTCCTCTACGAAGTGGGCAAATGGCTCGCCAACGGCCACAGCGTGAAGAAGGAAAGCCTCATCCAGACCTGCTACGAGTGCGGCGTGCCGATTTTCTGCCCCGCCTTCAGCGACAGCTCGGCTGGCTTCGGCATCGGCAAGCACCAGTGGCTCCGCAAGAAAGCCGGCAAGCCTTACGTCAGCATCGACTCGGTGGCCGACTTCCTCGAACTCACCGAAATCAAGATGAACAGCCCCGAGAGCGGCCTCTTCATGGTGGGCGGCGGCGTGCCGAAGAACTTCGCCCAGGACAC
>CAMOCK010000017.1 GCA_946610645.1 uncultured Bacteroidales bacterium | reverse complement strand
CTCGCCTCAGTTTCTTCTGGGCTATTGGTATGAACCACTTCATGGAGATTGCTAAGATGCGTGCCGGTCGTCTGCTTTGGGCTAAGATTGTGAAGAGTTTCGGTGCCGATAATCCTAAGTCAATGGCTCTGCGTACTCCCTCTCAGACCTCTGGTTGGTCGCTCACCGAGCAAGACCCGTTCAACAACGTGGCCCGTACCTGCATCGAGGCTATGGGAGCCGCATTGGGTCACACCCAGTCGCTGCACACCAACGCCCTCGACGAAGCCATCGCCTTGCCCACCGACTTCAGCGCCCGTATCGCCCGCAACACCCAAATCTACATCCAGGAAGAAACCAACGTTTGCCGCGTCGTCGACCCGTGGGCAGGCTCCTACTATGTGGAGAGCCTCACCCGCGACCTCTACGAGCGCGCTTGGAGCCACATCCAAGAGGTGGAAGCCATGGGTGGCATGGCCAAGGCCATCGAGACGGGTCTGCCCAAGATGCGTATCGAAGAGGCCGCTGCCCGCAAGCAGGCCAGAATCGACTCGGGGCGTGAGACCATTGTCGGTATCAACAAGTACCGCCTCGACCACGAAGACCCCATCGAGACCTTGGAAGTCGACAACACCGCTGTGCGTGAGTCGCAAATCAAGCGCTTGAAGGAACTTCGCGCCAACCGCAACGAGGCCGACGTGCAACGTTGCCTCGACGCCATCACCAAGTGTGCCGAGACGGGCGAAGGCAACTTGCTTGCCTTGGCCGTCGAAGCCGCCAAGTGCCGCGCCTCGTTAGGCGAAATCTCCATGGCTTGCGAGAAGGTCGCTGGCCGTTACAAAGCCGTCATCCGTTCAATCTCAGGAGTGTATTCTATGGAAACGAAAAACGATGCAAGATTTGAGGAAGCCTGCCGCAAGGCCGACGAGTTTGCCAAGCTGGAAGGCCGCCGTCCGCGTATCATGATCGCCAAGATGGGTCAGGACGGTCACGACCGTGGCGCAAAAGTTGTTGCCACCGGTTATGCCGACATCGGTTTCGACGTCGACATGGGACCTTTGTTCCAGACGCCCGCCGAGGCTGCCAAGCAAGCCGTTGAAAACGACGTCCACATCATGGGCGTAAGTTCGTTGGCTGCCGGACACAAGACCCTCGTGCCGCAGGTGATCGAAGAGCTTGAAAAACTCGGTCGCCCCGACATCATGGTCACCGTGGGTGGCGTGATTCCCGCGCAGGACTACCAGTTCCTCTACGACGCCGGAGCCGTGGCCATCTTCGGTCCCGGCACGGTCGTCAGCGACTCGGCCATCAAGATGCTGGATTTGCTGATAGCGGCTCGTAAACAGGCATAAAAACAATCATTATCACTTGAAAACCCCGCCAACAAAATTGGCGGGGTTTTTCGTATATCTCATCGGCCATTGCTTTGGCTTGTTGCGGACTGTTTCCACCCTGGCAAATGCTGGACAAATGACGACCTTTTCTATAGTAGTTGCATAAAAAAACTCCGACTCGAAACGAGCCGGAGTTTTTATAGAGAAATCGTTTGAACCTTATTTGATCAGTTCCACGAACACGCGGCGATCGAGTTCAGCAGGCGGAGCAAGTTCGCTCACACCGCCGGCGGCATCAACAACGATTTTGCTTTCAGGCATACCGAGCTTCACCAATTCTTCTTTCACCTTGCGGCAGCGGTTTTCGGCAAGCTTTTGGTTGATTTCCTTCGAGCCAGTGCCATTGTCGCAGGTACCTCTCAGGCGGATCTTGTAGTCGCCAGCCTTGGCAGACTTAACCATTTCGCCAAGATTGACGATGTCGCGCTTCGAAGTGATTTCATAGGAACCCTTGTTGAAGAAGATGGAGAACGGAGTGCTGATGAGTTGGCCATCGCTTTCCACATTGACAAACTTCACGACGGTGTCGGGTCTGACAGGTGTGACAGGACGGTTTTTAAGATCGTTGACCTGGTCTTCCAAGCTCTTGATGCGGGCATCCTTTTCGCTGCAGTCGGTAACAATGGTTTGGGCTTCGCAAGCATCGAACTGGCGGCCACCGATGTTCCAATTCAGGCCGAGGAGGGCGGCAAAGTCGAAGTGCAAGGAACGCGGGTCTGCAGTCATGTTCTCTTTTTCGATAGACCACTTGGTGCCAGTAGCTTGGAGATCGAGGTGGAGATCAATGCTCTTGCTGAGCCTGAAGTTGTTGATAAGACCACCAACGGCGCAGAACTCACGGTTCAGACCCTTCACTTGGAAGAACTTGGTGCCCTTACCGGCAATTCCTCCTCCGACGAACAACACCGGACGATAGACTCGGTCTTCTCTGAAACCTGCAAACAGGTCTGCAAGGCTGAACATGACATCAGCGTGGGCGGTTTCGAAAACGTAGTCACCGAAACGGTTGGTCATTTGGTTCATGTCAACACCAACGCGAAGTCCCACAACGGGGCTGACGTATTTACCGACTTTCAGCGAACCGCCGAAGTTGGGGCTGCCCTTCGTGTTCTTGAAATACATGGTGTTGAAATCAATCAACTTCGACCTGTCGCTGCCTTGCCAAGCATTGATGCTACCCGAAAGGTCAATGAACCAATTCTGAGAGAACTTGGTGTTGAGGTAACGGTCGGAAACTTGGTTTCCTTGTGCGAAAGCAGACATTGCTGTCATAGCAATCACACCAATGGTAATGAAAACTTTT
This sequence comes from uncultured Bacteroidales bacterium, assembly GCA_946610645.1. Classification (GTDB taxonomy): domain Bacteria; phylum Bacteroidota; class Bacteroidia; order Bacteroidales; family F082; genus Limimorpha. The sequence continues at coordinate 6,803 of CAMOCK010000017.1, read as the reverse complement.
TTCATGTTGTTTGGTTTAATAAATTAATTGAATTGTCGTTACAAATGTTTTCAAGCAAATTTGGCTGCAAAAGTAGGCTTTTTTTTCTTTGGTAATCAAAAAAAACCGTTTTTTTTTGGTTTTTGGGGACAATTCGAACCAAAAACGTTACTTGTTGCCCAACAAAACCAAGTCATAGTTATGGGTTTTACTTTGAAAGACAGCACCTTTGTTGCTCTATTTGCACCACCACAATGGCTGCTATCAAAAAAAAGACTATTTTTGCGGCAAAATTCGAAACACAATTAATTAACACTAAAAAAAATGCAGAAATTATTCTTTTTTGCCAGTTTGGTTCTGGCGCTCTCGCTGAATGCTTCAGCTCAGTACAAAGGATTCTCTTTTGGTTTGAAATTTGGTCCTGCCCTCGACTGGACGGGGTCGACAACCGGTGCCGCCATTAACGAAGGCTCCAGAGCAGGTTTCGGTTTAGGTGTTGTTGGAGAGTATTATTTCTCCGAGAACTACGCCATCGTCACGGGTGTCAATGTGAACCTGAACCGTGGCCACTACAACTTCAACAAGGCTCGTCTTGTGGATTCCATCCTGACGCCTTATTCCATCGACAGGTATTACAAATCGACGGTGTTTGAGATTCCGGTGATGCTGAAGATGGTGACCGAACAGTTCGGCAGCCTTCCCATTCGTTACTACGCCCAAGTGGGTGGTGGTCTCGGCTATTGCCAAAGGGTGTTGGTAAAGGATGCTTTCGACGGCGTTGTCTCCGAAAACTATGCCTCATCCAACAAAGAGTTCAGCAACCTTCGCGTTTCGCTGAAGATTGGCGCTGGTGCTCAGTATGTCATTACGGGCTCAACCCGCGTCTTCGCTGGCTTGTATTTCTCCCACGACTTCGTGAACAACATTAATTACATCAAGCCCGACCACTGTGGCAAGTATTATAACGAAGCTGGCGAGATGATCGGCAAGCGCGACACCAAGCTGAATCTGCTCCAAAACCGCTTGGGTCTCGAAGTGGGTATCCTCTTCTAATCCAGCAAGCAAATGCATAAAAAAAGGAGAAGGCTGTTTGCTTTCTCCTTTTTTTGTGGGGTGAGGTGAAATCAAAGGAACTTGAAGCCGAGGGTCACCATGAACATGTTCGTGTGGGCATCGGAAATGTTGTTGGTGTCGATATACTGGCCCCATTCCGTGTTGTTGATGATGTTGGCGCCAAACACCTTTGTGATGCCGAAATTGTAATTGATGTCAAGCGTAATGTTTTTCAAAACGTCGAAACCGATTCCACCTTGAAGGCCAAAAGCGATGCTCTTGGTGTCGAAGGACTCGTTGCTGATTTCGGCTTGTGTTGCTTCTCCAACAGCTTGGCTGACCAGGGTTTTTTGCGGAATGGTGAAGTTGAGCGTAGGTCCCACTTGGGCACGAACAGCCAGCAGGTTGCCAATGATGTCCAGCTTGTAACCCAGAAAAACAGGCACTTGGATGTTCATGGCATTCAACGTGAAATCCACGCCGGCTCCGCTTGGGATGGTGATGTCACCAATAACAACATCTTGTTGTACGTTGGTGTTCAAAATGAAAGTGTTAGAGGTTTTGAACCATAACGCTTCGGGCTGGACATAAAAACCGCCCATTTCCACACGGCCAAACAAGCCCAACGCGAAATGGTTGGCAAAACCGGCCTTGATGTCGTTCCTTTGGTAAGAAAGCTTGGCGGTTTGGTAGCCCACTTTGGGACCGATGGACAAGTCGAACCCTCCGCCCGCAAATACCGATCCACTCAAAATGAGTGCTGCGGCCATCAACAAGAAGTTTTTCTTCATTTTTTTTGTTTTTTGTTATTAATTTGGATTGGTTTCGGTGCAAAAATAAGAATCATTTTCGAATTTTTGGATAATATCGGCAAATAAATTACTTTTGTGCGTCAAAATAATCCTAATATGAAAAAGATAGCATTAATTGTCAGCTTGTTGGCGTTGTTTTCGCTCAACGGCATCGCCCAAAAGGGCACTCGTGACATTGGCCTTAAAATTGGGCCTAGTTTCAATTGGGTCGGCAGTTCCTCAACCGCCGACAAGAACCTCGGAACAAAGCTCGGCTTTGGTCTTGGCGCCTTCGTCGACAACTATTTTTCCGATAACTTGGCGTTGTCTATCGGATTGAATTTCAACCTGACGAGGCTGCATTACCAATTCAACGACTATCGTTTGGTGGAGAATTTCCTTACGCCGTCAGTTGTAAGCGTCAGTCGCAGATTCAAAGGCGCATACATCGAATTGCCGGTCAAGGTCAAAGTAAAGTTCCCCATCGAGGATTCATGGAACGCCTTTGCTGAAGCGGGTGGCGGCGTCGGGGTCAATTTGTTCTCCCGTGGGAAAGACATCTATGACTACTATGGCATTTCGTTTGCCGACTCTCACTATACGGATTGTTCGTCAGACTACCGTCTTTTGCAGTTTGCGCTGCATTTCGGCTTGGGAGCCGAATACGAACTCAGCTCTAGAACAAACGTGTTTGCGCAACTGACCTCGCGTAATTCTTTGTCAAACATGTTCACCAGCGAGTTGAAGAATCTAACGGGCAGCAACATGAAAGCCTATTATATCGGCATTGAGATAGGCGTTCTCTATTGATGTTCGGTTTTGGTGCAACGAAAAAAGCCTGGCGGATTCCGTCAGGCTTTTATGTTTCTGGTCGCGTTCCGAAATTAGTGTTTCGGGGCTTCCTTGATAAGTTCAACCAACACGCGGCGGTCGTATTCCGTCGGGTCGAGTTCCTTGACACCGCCCATCGGGACGAGAATCATTTGGCTTTCCGGGATGCCCATTTCCATGAGTTCCATCATGATCTTGCGGCAACGGTTTTCCGAAAGGGTCTGGTTGTAGGCCGGCGTGGCGGTGGCGCTGTCGCACGAGCCTCTCAGACGGAGCTTGTAGCCGTTAGCCTTGGCCACTTCTGCGATTTCTCTCAGGTTGACGAGGTCGCGGCCTGACATGAGTTGGTATGAGTCGCGGTGGAAGAAGATGGAGAAAGGATAACTGACAATGTCTTCGGTTTGCATATCAACGAACTTCACGATGGTGTCGTGAACGATTTCGGGAGCGGGCTCGGGCATATTCTCGAATTCGGCAAGCCTTCTTCTCAGCTCTTCCATTTCCTCGATGCAGTTGTTGGGCAATTCGTAAATCCTGCTGAAGAAGTAATTGACACCAAAGCCCACTGAGTAGTTCACATCGACTCTTTTGGGGCGAATTTTGTTAGGGGAAACGGATCCTTCATAGTTGGAAAGGCCTCCTTCTTCATAGAACCACGAGTCAATGTTCCAACGTTGCAGGGAGCACTTCAGGTCGAGATGCAGGTCGAAATGGTCGCTCAGTCTGAAGGTGTTGATCAAGCCAGCCGCAAACGAGAACTCGAGATTGACACCCTTTTGTGCATCCTTGTTGTCCTTATTGGTGATGAAGTTGTTGATCAGATCAGGGGTAACAAACACTTTTTCGCTGACTGCGGCAGCACCCATTCCAGCATACAACACAGGGGTGTAAATGCGATAGGGGTTGTAGTAGCCCTTGAACAGGTCGATAACATTGACCATGGCGTCCACATGCAGATTGTGGTACATGAACGAGGTGTTGTAGTAGCCATTTTCGTCAGGAGCCGATCCGCCTTCATATGTATAGACACCATTGTTGGCATAGTTTTCGTCATAGTTGAACGTTCCGTCGAAAAGGAAGTTGATGAACGGGCGGTTGGCATGAAGACCGTTAATGTAGCTCTTGCCAGGGTTCACGTCGTAAGACAGTCTCACAGCGAACCAATGGTTGAAATATTTTCCAACGTTAATACTTCCTCCGAAAGAAGGTTTGTCCCATTGCACTGCCGTGTAGTTACCATTGGGGTTCTTGTCGGATCCTTGCCACCAGTTCACGCTACCATCGGCCGAGATGAACCAGTTTTGCCAGAATTTCGTCGACAGATAACGAAGAGAGTCATCTTGTCCAGAGGCCATTGCGGTAGAAGCTACTACCATGAATGCAATCGCAGTAATAATTGCTTTTTTCATTTTGTAATTGTGTTGTTTTTAATTTGTTATTTCCTTGTTTTTGCAAAATTGAAGCGGCAAAAATACATATTTTTTTGTTACCAACAATGCTTGTTGAAAAAATCATGTTTTTTTGTTGCGAAAAATCATCGTCCGGCCAGTCGTTCAAGCGTATTGACGACAAGCTTCTGCACATATGGATGATAGTCCACGGCGAACTTCTCCGTCACGCGGTTGGCTATGGCAACGCAAACGGTGAGGCAGTTGTGGCCCATCATCTTACCGAGGCCATAGAGTGCCGACGACTCCATCTCGAAGTTGCAAACGCGCCAGCCTTGGTATTTGAACGCCTCTATCTTCCGGTTGCTTTCGGGATAGGCCAAGTGCATCCTGAGTGTGCGGCCTTGGGGTCCGTAGAAACCGGGTGCCGTGGCGGTCACACCATGAATATAGCCTTCGGCCAGACGGTCGAAGAGTTCCTTCGAGCCTTCCACGACGTAGGGTTTGGGCAAATCAGCTGGATAATCCATCTGCTCGATGAAGGCATCGCGCATGGCGGTTTCGTTCACTTCGGCGTTTTTCTCATAGAAGTAAAGCAGTCCGTCGAGGCCGATGGCGTAGCGCGTGGCGATGTAGGTGTCCTCGACGCCGATTTCGGGCTGCAGCGCGCCACAGGTCCCGATGCGGATGAGGTTCAAGGCGCGGTGTTGTTCCTTGGGCATTCTTGTTTTCAGGTCGATGTTGGCCAAAACGTCGAGTTCGTTTATCACTATGTCGATGTTGTCGGTGCCCATGCCGGTTGAAAGTGCGGTGATGCGCTTGCCATGGAACCAGCCTGTGCGCGAAACGAGTTCGCGGTTCTGCCGTTGCACTTCGATTTTGTCGAAATAGGCGGCAATCATATCAACGCGGCCCGGGTCGCCGACCAAGATGACGTCGTCGGCCAACTGGTCGGGATGGAGATTCAGGTGGTAAACCGCGCCCTCGCTGTTGAGCACGAGCTGAGATGCAGGAATGGGTTGTTCGTTCATATCATTCTCTTTTTGGGACGGCAAAGATACGAAATTAATCGAATTGGCGTTATAATGCAACATTTCAAAACATTCAAAATAATTAATAATAGGTGTCGTCCAAAAGCACATCCATCAATGAAAACAAGATTTTTCGTCTCTACCCTGTTCCTTTTTATGTTGGCCTCGTGCCAAGAAAAAGAGGCTGCCTACAAGTCCAAACTCAACGTCAAAACCGAGCCTTACGACCTCGAATTCGAGCGTTACGAGGACATCCTCTTCCATCTTGACACCGCTGATTTCCAACAGGAATTGACAAGAATCCAAGACCGCTACCGTGTTTTCCTCAGTGGCGACCTCAACAATCGCGATGCGGTGAAATATCTCAAAGATTTCGCCATCGACCCTTTCAGCATCAGTTTGTACAACAAGGTGAAAACCGTTTTCCCAGACCTAAAAAAAGTGGAACCGATGGTGGAGAACGTTTTTGCGCATTTCCATCACTATTACCCTGATATTGAACTACCCAAGAAAGTTTATACCTGCGTGACCGGTGTCAATATAGACGTGCCACCCGTCCAAATCATCGACAACCAGATGGTGATTTCATTGGATTGGTACCTCCATGGCGATGCGGTCTATGACCAAATCGGGATGCCAAGATACAGGCAAGTGCGCACCCTCGAGGCGACCTTGGCAAAGGATGTTGCTAAAGAACTGTATATGAACTATATATACGAATGGCGCAAGCAAGGTCAAGTGATTGACGAAATGGTGTATTGCGGTCGGTTGAACTTCTTCATCGAGGCAATGTGTCCTGCCATGGCCGACAGCACGCTTCTTGGCTATTCGGCGGAGCAATGGCGTTGGGCAATAGAAAACGAAGGTCAGGTTTGGGCCGACATGGTGGGAAACAAACGTTTGTACGACTCCGGGTTGGATGCCTACATAATGTTTTTCGGCGACGGTCCTTTTACGCAAGCCTACAGCAACGAAGCTCCCGCGCGCTTGGGCGAGTTTTTCGGCCTGAACATTGTCCGAAACTATGCTTCCAACCACGATTTCGACTTGACCCAAATGATGCAACGAAAAGACTTGCAGGACCTTTTCCTAGCCTCGGAATACAAACCTAAGAAATAGTTGCTCAAACCAAAGTTGTTTTCTACAATAATTTGTTTAATTAAGAGTTATATATTTGATTAACTAACAACTGACACAATGATAGAGACAGACATTCGTGAACTGAACGAAAAAATCCAACGAGAGAGCCAATTCCTCGACCTCATCAACCTCGAAATGAACAAGGTCATCGTCGGACAGAAACACATGACCGAACGGCTTCTTATCGGCCTGTTAGCCAACGGTCACATCTTGCTTGAAGGCGTTCCAGGTCTGGCCAAGACCTTGGCCATCAAGTCGATGGCGAGTGCCATTGATGCCGACTTCGCCCGTATCCAATTCACCCCTGACCTGCTGCCCGCCGACCTCATCGGCACGCTGATCTACAGCCAGAAGAAGGAGGAATTTGTGGTGCGTCGCGGCCCCATCTTCGCCAACTTCGTCTTGGCAGATGAAATCAACCGCTCGCCTGCCAAGGTGCAGAGCGCCTTGCTCGAAGCCATGCAGGAACACCAGGTGACCATCGGAGACGAGACCTTCCGGCTACCAGATCCTTTCTTGGTCATGGCCACGCAAAACCCCATCGAGCAGGAAGGCACCTATCCGCTGCCCGAAGCCCAAGTGGACCGTTT
>CAMOCK010000016.1 GCA_946610645.1 uncultured Bacteroidales bacterium | reverse complement strand
TTTGTGCCGCCATTCACGTTGACAGCCAGTTTCATCCAGTCTGAGAGGTTGCTGATGCGGTATGGGTCGCTCAGAGAGCCCAAGCCTGGAAGCGCCGTGGCCTGATCGACGAGAGGAAGTATCTTCCTGGAGCCGAAGTTGGTGGGGACCGATGGATTGGCAATCTCGCCAAGGCCCTCGATGATAAATTGCTTGCCTTCGACAAAGCTGATGCCGCTCAATGTTTTATTGTAGTAACTGCCGTTTTGAGAGTAGAAACCACTGTTATAGAGGAAATCTTCAGGATTGGTCCAGCCGATGGTGAGATTGCCGCTAATTGGGGGGTGCAAACAAAAAATATCAGTACACACACCCGGGCCAATGCCTGCAGCCTTAAGTCCACCAACGGCCGTCACTTGGCCGCCATAGATGTAAACGTTGCCACACATGCCTGTTCCTTGTCCATTGTTATAGGTGTTGCCGCCGCTTATACCGCCGCCTATGCCGGCGGCGCCATAACCACCATTGGCATTCACGATGCCGCCATTGATGGTGATGGTGCCGCCACCTTCGTTCCACGCGTTGCCACCGATGCCTGCTCCATTTGCTCCGCCTCTTACGTTGATGATACCGCCATTGATGGTGAGCGTGCCCACATTCTTGGCACCGATACCCGCCTTATCACTGTCGCAGCCGTCGATGGTCAGTGTGCCCGGGCCGTTGATGATCAGGCTATTGCCTATGCTTACATCGATGCCTTTGGGAGCATGGAGGGTGGCACCTTCGCCGAGGTTCAGCACGACGTTGCCTTCGATGGTGATACGATTTGAGATGGTGACATCCGTTAATACCGTATAGATGCCCGAGGTCATAGTGGTCATCTCGCTGGTGACTATGGTAATACTGGTGCTGGTATTTCCACAGGCGCCACCGCTGCCGCCATTGCCAAAAGTACAAGCACCACTTGCAGTATACCAGCTATCAGCGCTGCCGTTCTCGACAGTGACCCAGCCTTGGTTGTTCGCAGTACCATTAGTGGCAGCTTCTGTACCATCGGCAGCATATTCACCATTAGCATTTTGACCGCCTTTGCCTCCGTAGGCAGTTACATCATAAAATCCACCGGTAGAGTTGGGCTTCCAATCCTGTGCGCCGCCGGCTCCGCCGCCGCCGCCACCGCCGCCGGGGCCACCGGTACCGATGTTGCTGGCTGCACCGCCGAAGCCGCCGCCGCCACCTCCGCCGCCACCGGCTACAGAAACGTTATAACTATATCCATCGTATGCATAGCCACGGCCACGCTGACCGCCACTACCACCGCTTGTTCCTTGGCTGCCGCCCGTGGCAGTCATATGGACGAAAGACTGGAGCCAATAGAGATTGCCCATCGCGCCAGCGGTAGAACCGGCACTACCTGCAGAACCATTGGTTCCATTTTGCGCATCATCCTCTTCACCGTCATCATACCTATAGCCAGCACCGCCGCTACCGCCGCTGCCGCCAGCACCACCGCGTGTGCCGATGCCTGCACCGGCGCCGCCGCCACCAGTGCCACCAGTGCCACCCGCACCTGTTTGGGTCCAATCACCTTTAGATCCTGTTGCGTCACCGCCTGTGCCGCCGTTGCCGCCATTGGCAGCGTTGCCGCCCGTGGCATTCACCGTGCCGCCGCCGAGGAGATAGAGGGTGTTGCCTGAGGCCAGCTCGATGCCCGCGCCGGCGCCAGTCTGTCCGTTGGCGTTGGCGCCCGTGCAGGTGAGGGTCACGCCCTCAGGCACGTAGAGATACACCGTGCCCTGAATTTTAAGGCCGCTGCCGCCTGCCTTGCTGTTGGTGAAGCTGATGAGGTTCGAATTGGCGTAATAGTACGTTGTGTTACCCGCACTGCCGAGCGTCTGTCCCGTAGTGGAGCCTGCAAGGGCTGTCCAGTCTGCCGAGGTGGTCTGCGTCATTGCGTAGATTTCGTCCCAACTGTTTTGCGCCCACGCCGTCGGCCCGAAGGCGAGCAGGGCGAGGAGCGCCATCATGGCGCCGCGTTGGGCGTTTTTGCGCTTTTTGGCCACTAAGTAGGCCGCGCCGAGGGTCAGCCCAAGGAGAATTGCGATTGTTGCTGTTGCTTTTGTCATTGTTTTGTGATTTATTTAAATTGTGATTTATTTAAAAACTTGATTGAAAAATGTGCAAAAGTAGGCAAACTCCCCAAGCGCGAAGCCGCCTGAATGCCTACGGCATCAGATTTTGCAAATTTTGAGACAAGTTTTGCAGATTTTGCAAAAATTGCAGATTTTGAAACTGTGTTTTTTGCAGATTTTGAAAGTCGGGACGTTGCTTACTGGGCCGTTTCGTGCATCCAAGCGGTCACGGTTTGCCCCATGCGCTGCTTGAAAGCGAGGCTGAAAGTGCTGTAGCTGCGGTAGCCGCTCTCGTTGGCGAGTTGCTGGGCCGTGAAGGACTTCCCGGCAGCGGTAGCCTCGCGACAGAGATTCACGAAGTGGTCGATGCGCAGGTTGTTGATATAGGTGTTGTAATGGATGCCCTGTTGGGTGAAATACTGGCTGAGATAGAAGCGGTTGGTGCCAATGGCTTGGGCGAGTTGGAGCAGGGTCAGTTCGTGCTGCAAGTATAGTTTCGTGCGCACGCAATGCTCTTCCAAAAGTTGTTCGATGTTGGAAGGGATGTCCACAGTCTGGTGTGTATGTTGCATTTTGGGTTCCAATTGTTCTTTTTGCTCCAATTGCTCTGGCTGTTCCGTCGCTACGCTCCCCAGTTGCGGCAGGGTCTCGATGCGCCACAGCAGGAATCCGAAAAGCGGGATTTCGGCGGCTTGAATGATAAAGCTGATGGTGATGTTGTCGTCAACAAACCTATAGAAGATAATCAACAGAAAGACGACGATGATCAGCAAATGGCTCAGCCAAACCTCCTTGTTCTCCAAGTCGGCGTAATTGTCGCGCAGCCACCGCCCATATTGCCTGATGGCAAACGCCATATAAAGGGTAAAGAGCAAGTAAACCAACATGAAGTATGCGACGGCGATGCTTATGAAACGACCGTTGGGATGGATGATATAAAGCACCCCTAATGCCACTAATGGAATCGTTGCCAATAGGATAGGCCAAACGGGTCGCTTGCGGTCTTGGAGCATGGCGAGCAGTGTGGCGGGGATGGTGGTCAGCAGTGTCACGAAATCGAGCAAAGCGATCACCACATATTTTACGGAATTGTTAGCACCAAAGTGTATGTAGCAAAGAAGCCACAAAACATGGCCACAAAACATCGTGGCAAACAATGCCACAGCCCATCGGCGCAGTCGCACAGGCGGCGAAACGTCGGGCTTGAAGGCGTTGCCCTTGCACAGGCAGAGATAGAGGCAGGCGATGAGTGCCGCCATCGTTGCTCCGCCATAGAGCGTGAGATAAAGAATCAAATTGGCGGGTATATGTTTGAAATCCATCAATTCTGAACTTAGAAAGCGGTTTTGATGGTGCAAAAATAATGGTTTTTTTCTATTTTTGCAAAAATAATGGTTTTTTCTATTTTTGCATCGTTTATGCCATACGATAATCGGAAATGGCGGAAACGGCTTCGGCTTGCCTTCCAAATCACCCGGGGCCTCTTCCTCACCGACCCAAATCGGTCGGCGATGGGGGGCGTGTGGCAAGTCGTTTCGAGGTTCACTTGGGAACTGCCGCAAACGCTCGTGGGCTGGCTTTTCACCGTGGTTCGCGCCTTGGTGGGACGGGTTGATAGGGTGGATGTATTAGGCGGCATCACCTTCGCTTCGGGCAAGGCGCGGTCGTTTGGCGGCGGCGTGTCGTTGGGAAGTTTCATCGACTTGTGGCTGTGGCGCGAAATGAGTGGCGATGGAGATGGCTTTGTCGTTGGAAACCAGCTTTGCATGCACGAATTTGGGCATACTGCCGACAGTCAGCGTTTTGGTTGGGCATATCTTCCCCTCATCGGTTTGCCGAGCCTGCTGAGCGCGATGGGCAAAGGCAACCACAATATCTTTTGGACCGAAACCCGCGCCAACCGCCACGCGAAACGCTACTTCTCAAAGCATTATGCCGTTGCATGGAACGATTCGTGCTATCCTACCGAGAACCTAACTTAAATCACCTTTTCCGTGACGACGCGCCACTCGCCCGGCTGCAAATCGCCTAACGCGATGTTGCCAATCTGAACGCGAATCAAGCGCAGTGTCGGGAAACCAACGGCGGCGGTGCTATGGCGTACTTGGCGGTTTTTGCCTTCGACGAGCATGAGGCGTACCCAACTCGTCGGGATATTGGCGCGATAACGGATAGGAGGGACGCGTTTCCAAAGGTTTTCCGGAGCTTCAACGATTTCCGCTTGGCAAGGCTTGGTTCGGTAGCCTTTGATGGTTACACCTCGTTTCAATTGGTTTACAGCCTCTTGCGTGATTTGCCCATCCACTTGGGCGAGATAGGTGCGCGGATGCTCGAATCTCGGGTCGAGCAGCCTTTTGATGAGCCGTCCGTCGTCGGTGAGGAGCAAAGCCCCCTCGCTGTCGTGGTCGAGCCGACCGGCGGCATACACGTTGGGCGGAAAGCCGAACTCATCGAGTGCCCGATGTCCGCCTTCAGGGGTGAATTGGCTGAGCACGCCAAAAGGTTTGTTGAAAAGGATAACCATGGTTCCGAAAAGGCATTTTTCGCGCAAAAATAGACTTTTTTGTTTTACTTGGGAAAAACCCGTACTTTTGCAGCGTGAATTTTGTCATGCGAAAAGTTGTTACGACATCTGATCTCAAGAAAGCCCTCGGCTTGAAAGGCGTTTTCGGTTCGTGTGTAGCCGGAATGGCCTATGGTTTTCTTCGTTTGGGCAAAATCAACCGTTTGTTCGACGGAGCCGCTGATTATCAGGGCCGTGAGTTCGCCGACCATCTTTTGGAAAACATGAACATCACCATTGATGTCAGCGCGGAGCAGTTGGAAAACATCCCCAAGGAAGGCGGTTTCGTGTTGGTCGCCAACCATCCTTTCGGCGGTATCGAGGGCGTCATGCTCTTGAGCGCGATTGCCAAGGTGCGCCCCGATTTCAAGGTCATGGCCAACTTCATCTTGTCGCACATCCCCAACCTCAAGGAGTGTTTCTTTGCCGTCAATCCCTTCGAGAAGAATCCCGAATGGAAGAGCAGCGTCGGTGGTATCAAAGGTGCCATCCAGCATATCGCTGCCGGCAACGGTTTGGGCGTGTTTCCAGCGGGCGAAGTGTCGCGTTATCACGGACATGACTATCCGGAAGACTTGCCATGGAGCACTTCCATCGCACGCATCATAAAGAACGCCAATGTGCCCGTGATTCCCGTGTTTTGGGGAGGACGCAACTCGAAACTGTTTTATGCGGTGGACAAAATCCATCCCATGCTCGGCACCGCACGCCTCACCAAGGAGCTCATCAATAAGCATGACACACGCTTTGCTTTGCAAATCGGAAAGCCGATATTGCCTTCAGAATTAGAGGTTTACGATAATCCTAAGGACTTGGCGGCCTATCTTCGCAGCCGTTCCTACGCGCTCGAAGCGAACATTCCGGCAAAAAGCGTCAAACAAATGCCGACAAAGCAAGCCGAAATCGAAGCACCCTCCGATTTGCAACCCATGCTTGCGGAATTGGACGCCATCCGTGAGAAGGCTTTTTTGTATTCTACTGCCAATTACGATTGTTATCTGGCTGATTATGAAGATATTCCTAATCTGATGCATGAAATCGCCCGTTTGCGTGAGGAAGCATTCCGCGCCATTGGGGAAGGCACGGGCAAGAGCCTCGACCAAGACGAATTCGACACACATTTCAAGCACATGATCCTTTGGGATACAGTGAAGCAACGGATTGCGGGCTGCTATCGTCTCGGCATAGGCAGCGAAATCATCCCTAAACTTGGTGTCAAGGGATTCTATATCAGCTCGTTGGTGAATATCGACGACTCTTTCTCCGAGCATCTGAGCCACACCATCGAACTGGGTCGCTCGTTTGTCACGCTCGAATACCAAAAGGAAGTGCTGCCCATGATGCTTTTGCTGCGTGGCCTCTCGGATGTGGTGGTACGCTATCCCCAAATCAGGCATTTCATAGGGCCGGTGAGCATCAGCGCGTGGTATCCCAAGTTTTATATGAGCCTGATTGCGCGGTTTGTGACTGAAAACCACCTTGTTGAAGAAAGCCTGCAAAACAAGGTAAAGCCAAAGACACCTTTCCTTCCTGATTTCCTCAAGGTGGATCCCGATGTGCTTTTGCAGAACCACACCACCAGTGTGGACAAGTTCGACAAGTTCCTTTTCCGCCTCAGCAACGGCGAGTATCGCTTGCCCACTTTGTTCAAGAAATACCTGAAGCTGAACGCCAAATTCCTCTGTTTCAACGTCGATCCCGACTTCAACGACACCCTCGACGCATTGCTTTTCCTCACGTTCACGGAGTTTCCCGAAGACGAGGTGATGCCGCTCTTCCGCGACAGCAGCGACGAAGAGAAGGAAATGGTCAGGAAGCGTTTCGGGTATATTTGATTTAGAACAAAACTTGCAAAACCAACAAAACAATAATACAGTAGCGGCTATACAACCGCGTCGCCGCTGGAAAGCAGCTGGTTGGCTTGCTTTCAGCAGCGGAATTAGGTTTTGTGAGTTTTGAAGGCTTTGTTCCGAAAGAAGACTTACGCCTCTTCTTCCTCGATGGTTTGTGCGAAGAAAGTGAAATTCACCTTGCCGTAATGCCTCTGTTCCATGAAGTGCGGATGCTCGTCAAAATGCTGATACTTGTCGTGTTCGAGGACAAACATACCGCCTTCGCGCAACAGGTTTCGATCAAAAATGAGGTTCACCAATCCTTCATAGTCTCGGAAGTCGTAGGGCGGGTCGGCGAAAATGAGGTCGTATTGCATGGTGTGCTTTTCGAGAAAGCGGAAAGCGTCGGAGCGGACAACGAGCACCTCCTTCATGTTGAGCTTGTTGGCAGTTTCGCGGATGAACTTGACGCAGCCGAAGTCCAAATCGACGGCAACGACTTTCGGGCAGCCGCGCGACACCAATTCGTAGGAAATGTTTCCCGTCCCTGCAAACAGGTCCAAAGCTTCGGTTTCCTCGAAATCATAATGGTTCTCGATGATGTTGAACAGGCTCTCTTTGGCCATGTCGGTGGTAGGGCGCACGGGCAGGTTGGACGGGGCCACAATTTGCCGACGTTGGTATCTTCCTCTGATGATTCTCATCTTAATGCTTGATAATGAAGATGGTAGTATTGGTAGGGCACATCGTCAAATACCTTGCTGACTTGCAACACATGGCGGTCTTCAACGAACACGAGGTATTTGATGTAGCGACTGCAAAGCTGGATGATTTCCGAATTGGGCAGTATCAGCCCCGAAAAACATACTGGAGTTTCGACGTTGGATATCTGGTTTTGCTCCAAGGCGAACAGCAGGAAGTAGGCGAAATCCGCCTTGGTGTTGAATTTGAAGTTGTTGTGGAACAGTAACTTGCCGTCGTTTACGACGACCACGTCAAAGTCGCGGTTGCGCACATTGACGAACACTACCTTGCCTTCGGGGGCAAACTCGAAGCAGCTGGTCAGGAAAACCGTGCTTGAGTGGGTGATCTTGGCTTTGTTCCATTTTGTCAAAATCCTGTCTTTCAAAGTTTTGGGATAACAGAAGGCGTTTATGGCTTGGATGGTCCCGATTCGGTCGGTTTGTTGGATGTAGCCTTCAGGGATTCGGAAAGTGAAGTCAAGGAAAGTGGCGTTGCTTTGTTCGCTCGCCAGTGATTCAGGAACAAAGAGGTGGGTGCGTTCATCGATGAGACAAGTGACCGACTTCAAAGCCTTGTTGTTCAATCCTTTGGCATCAAGGGCGCGTTCAAGAAACAGGAACACCTCGTTGCTGTCGATGGCATCGACTTGATGACATTCCAAGCCTATGAGACGCTTTTGGGTATCATCGAGCAGGGCATAAGAAAGACCACCCAACGCCAATTGGATGGTCATTCTGTAGTTTGATGACTGCTCAACATCAAAACCCTCGTCAAACTTGGAGATATAAGGATTCAGCGATGTTGCCATTCATCGTTACGATTAGAGTTTCTCCCAGTTGCCGTCGGTGGAGGCTTCTTCCATCGAGCCTACTTTCATGCCGGCATAGCGGTTGATGCTCTCCTTCTCGGCTTTGGCGTTGAGGATGCGTTGCTCGTCAAGGCCATTGAGATACACCTCATAAGGAGTGCGGGCTTCAAAAACGGGGATGTCGATACCGTTGCGCTTGATGACACCGGCTTCGAGTTCAAACTTCTGTTGTGGGTTGCTGAAAGGTACGAGGTTCAATTCGTTGATGTTGAAGTGCTCACGCTTTCCGGCAAGAGAGTCCATCACCTTGATGAAGTCGATGGTGTCGTTGATGGTGCGGGTGAAAGTGGTGTCCGTCGGGTCAGGGATGATGTTCACAACCGGAATCTCTGCGGTCTGGCAGAAAGCAATCAGCGTGTCGAAACTGGCCGTGTACTTGTTGTTGAGGTTCTTGTAGAGCACTTCGGCGTTGCGGATGTCGATAAGGCGCTCCACGACTTTCGATTCGCGGGCCTTTTGCTCGTTGTTGAATTTGATGGGAGCTTGGATGCTCTTGATGACTTGCATTGCCAAGAGCACAACAGCGGCAAACAGCACGATGTTGATAAGGATGTTTGTACCTTTTTTCATTGTTGTATGATTTTCTGATTGTATTCAGTTCGGATTGGCGGCAAAGTTAGGCTTTTTTCCGTTATGTTGGCCAAAAAAAATCGTCTTAAATTAAAAATGGATTTTGTGGTAGTCTAAATATTTGTCGTCCAAATATTTGCGAATCTTGTCGGCAACGACGACGAAAACCTGCAACTCATTTTTTATGAGCCATTCGGTGGCTTCGTCGTCGCGATTGATGGATTTTGCGAAGGCAAGATTGACTTCAAAATGGTTTCGGATGAGCCATTTTTCGGCCTTTTCTTCCTTGTCGATGACGCTGTCGATGGCGGCCAAATGGGGGAAGCCGTGCTCCATCAGCCAGTCTTTGGCTTCGGTGTCGCCTTGTATGGTGCGGCTTAGGGCGCCGAGTTCGGGATAGCCGTTGCGCATCAGCCATTCGAAGAACTCGTCGCCCTCGGGGTCGAAGGTGCAACCGAAAGCCATCAGGATTTTTATGGGGTAGTGGGTCATAATGCGGCAAAGGTACGCATTATTTTCGGACAATGGCATCAGAACTTGATCTCCACCCCAATGCTCCTGAACTTCTCCGTGGTGACCGCCTTGTTGTATTCGGGCAGGAGGTTGGTGTAGACGCGGATGCCGTGGATGAAACCGATCAAACTGGTGTTGACGCTAAAACCAACTTCAAGTTTCCACGGGTTGAAAAGCGAGGCAGCCTTTTCTATGTTCCAGTCTTTGTAGTTGTCTTCGGGGCCACGGGTGCGGAACACACCTTGTATTCTGCGGCCAAAGAAAGCGTCCACGGAAAGGCTGCTTTTCCATTGCTCACCCAAGCTGAAACGAAGTTCAACGGGGATGCCAAGGTAGTCGTTGGCCAGTTCGTTTTGTTGGATAGGTGTCTGTCCGTCAATGGTTTCCAAGCCGTTTTCGTTGAGTTTCAGTTGGTGCGCCATATAATAAGTGTTGAAGTTGTAGCGCAAACCGGTTGACAGCGTCCAGCGGTCGCTGAAGCGGAAACCCGTTGACAATCCAATATTTATGGCGAGTATGCCGTTGTTGGTGAAAGGACTGTTGAAATCGACCGGGTTTTGGTGTTTTCTGAAACCGATTCCCGCATCGAGGGCAACGGAAGCGTTCCAAATCTTGTAGCGTTCGGTGGTCACGGGTTGTCCGTCAACGAGTTTTGTCTTGATGACTTTTGGGTTTTGCACTTCGTAGTAGAACCAAGAGGGCTTTTTGAATTCCTTGACGACGATTTCGCCGTCCAAAAGGCTTGTGCCGTATTGGAATTGGGCATTATAGGTCTCGATAAACGGTTTGCTGCGGCCTTGTATGGTGTCGATGGTCAGTTTGCTTTCGTCGCCGAGTCGGATATATGGTTCTCCGCTTGAAATCATCTGATGGACAGCCATTTCCGACCTTTTCCCGATGTAAATCTCGTATTTGGCGGCTTTTTCAGGAATCACGAGACGGTCAAACACGGCTTTTGCCTCGTTGAATAGCGCAATTTCTTGAAGTTCAAGAGGTCCTTCCAATTCAAGGATGGTTTCCTGCGGAAGCATGTCGTTTTTTAGGATGGTCAGCGTGTCGCCGTTGAGGTTACATACTTGGGTCTCGGCGGCGATTCCGGCAAATTGTTCGGGAACGACAACGGTGAGGCGGTAACCTTCAGTGTCGCGGTGCGTGAGCCGCACGTCCCAGCCTTTGTCGATTCTCAAACGACTGACGGGTTGGTTGATGGTTTGCTCGATGGCGACTTCTTCTTGGGCAAAGCCTAACAATGTAAGGCAAAAAAGCGTGAATAATAAGGTGATGCGTTTCATTGTATTAGGTTTTAATTGTTGATATTCAGAATTTGATTTCCATCGCCAACATCCCATTTTTCATGTTCGGGTCTTGCGGTTGGCCGAAGATGGTTTTGTCTTCAAACACAGGCCGTTTGGTTCGGCTTTGGTCGGGTTGCTTTTCCATTTTGCCGTAGCCCACCAAACTTTCGCTTTTGATGACTCGGCGTCTTGGTGTTTGGTTTTCCAAAGCCAGAGGCTCGTTGGGCGTTTCATTTATAGGCGCAATGGATTCAGTCTTCTCAGTGTCAGTGGTTTCCGTTTGTGCGACTTCAACCAAAATGGGGATTTCCTCGGCTCTTGTGTGGTCCGTTTCCACCTTTTTCGTTGCCTTCGCTTTCGGTTTTGCGGTTTTGGAAAGTTGCTTCTCTGCAATTGGTTCTGGAAGCGGAATGGGTTTTTGAACAGGCGCAATTGCCTCGATTTCAGTCGCAACGCTGTCTTTTGCAACGACGTCCTCAGCGATTAGTGCTTCCTTTTCGTTTTTGGGATGGTTGTCAGTCGGTTTCACGATCAGCCAAAGCAAGAGGCAGGCCGCCGCCGCCCCCATCGCCCACCATATTGGATAGTGTTTGCGTCGCTTTGCGTCATTGCGAGCAGGGCGAAGCAGCCCGGCATTGTCGGGAGAGGATTGCTTCATTGTCCCTCCGCGCAATGACCCCTCCGATGCTTCCATGCTATCAATCAATTCGCCGAGTCGCTGCTGTCGGCGGGCGTTCTGGCCGTGTTCTTCCAGTGCATCCAGCAGTTGCTGGAGTTCGTCGTTGGGTTCGTTTTCCTGTTTCATGGCATATCGTTTTTATTTGGTTCGATGGCGTTTCTGAGTGATTTGTAGGCCCGTGAGAGGGTGGCGTACAGGTGGGTGCTGCTCATTCCCGTGGCCTTTTCGATTTCGGCGTTGCTCATCCCTTGTTCGTATTTCAAAAGGATGGCGTCGCGTTGGCGCTGAGGCAGTTCGTTGACGAGTTTGCGGGCCGTTTGGTAGCGTTCTTCAAGGTCGTCGTTTTCCGGCTCGGCCAGCATCAGGCTTGCCTCGTCGATGGGCTGCAGGGGCTGGCGTTTCCTGAGCAGGTCGATGCAGCGCCTTTTGACGATGGTGAGGCTGAGTTTTTCCAAATCCCCGCTTCCTTTCAGCGTGGCGCGTTGCTCCCAAAGTGCGATGACGGTTTCCTGCACGGCATCCTCGGCACTGTCGGGCTCGCCGATGATGCTTTCGGCGGCTCGTTGCAGGCGGGGCTGCAATCGCAGGACATCTCGTTTGAATTCTTCTGGGGTCATTTTGGGCCTTCGTTTGTCATTATATCGCAGAAAAACGCGGAATCTTACACTTTTCGACAAAAAAAACACTATTTTTGCAGAAATATTCGAAGAGATGAAAACGAAAAAAGAAATAGTCGAAAACTGGTTGCCGCGCTATACGGGCTTGCCGCTTGAGCGCTTCGGGAAGCATATCTTGCTGACCAATTTCCAGAACTACGTGGACCGCTTCGCCGAATGGCAGGGGGTGGACGTCGTCGGGCGCGACCGCTCGATGCCTTGCGCCACCGACGGCGAGATCACTATCATCAACTTCAGCATGGGCAGTGCCAACGCGGCCACCATCATGGACCTGCTAAGCGCCATCCAGCCCAAGGCAGTGCTGTTTCTCGGCAAATGCGGTGGCGTGAAACGTATTAACAAGGTGGGAGACCTCATTCTGCCCATCGCGGCCATCCGTGGCGAGGGTACCTCAAACGACTACTTCCCGCCCGAAGTGCCGGCCCTGCCGGCCTTCAGCCTCGAAAAGGCCATCTCCACCACCATCCGCGACTATGGCCGCGACTATTGGACGGGCACGGTCTACACCACCAACCGCCGCGTGTGGGAACACGACAACGACTTCAAGGACTACCTGCGCAAGATCCGCTGCATGGCCGTCGACATGGAGACCGCGACCATCTTCAGCGTGGGTTTCTACAACGAAATCCCGACAGGCGCGCTGCTCTTGGTGTCCGACAACCCGATGGTGCCCGAAGGCGTGAAGACCGAGGAAAGCGACAAGGTGGTCAGCAAGAACTTCGTTGGCGAACACCTCCGCATCGGCATCGACTCGCTGCGACAACTTATTAATAATGGCATGACCGTCAAACACCTGAGATATTGACACAAGACTGCGGGACTGCGAGACTACGAGGTAGCCCCCGAAGTCCCGAAGTCAAAAAAGAACGCGATGAAAACCTACGACCAAATCCTTGCCGAAATCCACAAGAAACAGTTCGCGCCAGTCTATTTCCTGACCGGCGAGGAGCCTTATTTCATCGACTTGATTTCTGACGCCATCGAGAACGAAGCCTTGGACGAGGCCGACCGCGCCTTCAACCAAATCGTGCTCTATGGCCGCGACGTGGACGTGGAGACCATCGCCAACCACGCCCGCTCGTTCCCGATGATGGGCGAGCGCATGGTGGTCATCGTCAAAGAAGCGCAAGACGTGAAGAACTTGGAGAACTTCGAGGCTTATCTCGACACGGTTCCCGAAACAACCCTGCTCGTCTTTGCCTACAAATACAAGAAGTTCGACAAACGCAAGACCTTGGCCAAGAAGATCGACAAGCGTGGCGTTTGGTTCGAATCGAAGAGGCTGTACGACAGCAACATCCCTGGCTGGATCCAGAACTATCTGAAGAACGAAGGCTATTCCATCACGCCAAAGGCCACGCAGATGTTGGCAGACTACCTCGGCACCGACCTCCACAAAATCGCCAACGAACTGAAAAAGCTCACCATTGCCCTGCCCAAGAACAAGAGCATCGACGATGCCGACGTGGAGCGCAACATCGGCATCTCTAAGGATTTCAACGTGTTTGAGTTGCAAAACGCCATCGGCAACCGCGACGTGCTGAAAGCCAACCGCATCGTGAACTATTTCGGCGACAACGGCAAGGACAATCCGCTGTTGGTGACGGCGATAACGCTGTATGGTTATTTCACGAAGATCCTCAAGTTGCATCTGGCCACTGACAAGTCGCAAGCGGCATTGGCGAGCGCGTTGGGCGTGAATCCGTTTTTTGTGAGGGATTACCAAGCCGCTGCCCGCAACTATTCTCCCGCAACCTGCATCCGCAACATCTCCATCCTTCGCGAGTTCGACATGAAGTCGAAAGGCTACAACAGCGGCGATGTAAGTGAGAAGGATTTGTATCGGGAAATGATCTTTAAATTGATGCATTGACTACAGGACTGCGGGACAGCGGGACTACGGGACAGCGAGTCTTTAACTAAACAATAAAAAT
>CAMOCK010000015.1 GCA_946610645.1 uncultured Bacteroidales bacterium | reverse complement strand
TGCTGGATTGGGGTTGGAAAGCGTTACATGGCAAATCGTCATTTTTGCCGTTGTCTCGTTGCTGACCTTCATCTTCCTGCGTCCTGTGGTCATGCGTTTTTTTGAGAAAAAGTCAAAGGACGTGAAAACCAATGCCGAAGCCATTGTCGGGCGCAAAGGCATTGTCTCTGAACGCATTAACGCAACACAACATACAGGCCGCGTGGCCATCGACGGCGACGACTGGAAAGCGGTTTCCGAAGACGGCTCAGTCATCGAGAAAGGTCAATCGGTCGAAATCGTAAAACTTGACAGCATAATAGTAACCGTAAAAAAAATAGAACCATGAGCATTACTAATGTCGTATTGATCGTTTTAGTCGCACTCGTCGTGATTTATATCCTTCGGGGCATCAAAATCGTTTCCCAGTCGGAAACCATGATTGTCGAGCGTCTCGGCAAGTACAATCGCACATTGAACGCTGGCATCAACGTCATCCTGCCCATTGTGGAGCAGGCCAAGGAAACCATCGTCCGCCGTCAGAATGGCGGTATATCCCGCACCTCGCGTATTGATATGCGTGAGCAAGTGTATGACTTTGACAAACAGAGCGTTATCACCAAAGATAATGTGATGACCGAAATCAACGCACTGCTTTATTTCCAAATCGTCGATCCGATGAAGGCGGTCTATGAAATCCAGAACCTGCCCGTGGCCATCGAGAAACTCACGCAAACCACGCTCCGTAACGTGGTGGGCGAGATGGAACTCGACGAGACGCTGACCTCGCGTGATACCATCAACTCGAAGCTCCGCAACGTGCTCGACGATGCCACCAATAAATGGGGTGTGAAGGTTAATCGTGTTGAGTTGCAGGATATTACGCCTCCTGAGAGCATCCGCCGCACCATGGAACTCCAGATGCAGGCCGAGCGCAACCGTCGTGCCGAAATCCTCAAGGCCGAAGGCGAGAAGCAAGCCCAAATCCTCAACTCGGAAGGTGAGAAGCAGGCCGAAATCAACGCCGCCGAAGCCGAGAAGCAGGCCAACATCCTTAAGGCCGAAGGCGAGGCCAAGGCCAAGGTGCTGCAAGCTGAAGCCGAAGCTGCCGCCATCCGCAACATTGCCGAGGCCGTTTCCGACCGAGGCGCCGACCCAGTGAACTACCTCCTTGCCGTAAAATACATCGAAACGTTGAAGGAAGTGGCTGGCGGTCAGCAAAATAAGACCGTCTATCTGCCTTATGAGGCCTCCAACCTGCTGGGTTCGCTCGGAGGCATCAAGGACATGTTCGGAAAGTAAAACCACACCAACGTTATATGGAGCTTTTGGATTTGTATGATAAGGACTTGAGGCCGACAGGCATGACCATCGAGCGAGGGCATACCATACCTCATGGCTTCCAAATTCCCATTGTCGCCGTCATCATTCACAATGACGAGGGCAAGTTCCTCATCCAGAAGGTGGCAGCGAGGAAAGGCAACTACTATGCCACAACCGCAGGCCATGTGAGGGCTGGCGAAACCGACTTCGCCCTAGCCATGTTGCGCGAAATGAAAGAGGAAATCGGGCTTTCGGCCACCAAAAGCGAGTTGGAATTGGTGAAAATCCGTCGCTACGAATACAAATTCACGTTTCTGTATCTGATGAAAAGCAACGTGCCCGTTGAGATGTTGCACTTGCAACCCGACGAAGTGGAATCGGTGCAATGGATGTCGCTCGAAGAAATCGAGCAATTATGCGGCCAAGGCCTTTTCAACCGCACGCATTACCGCTTGCTTCGCGACTGCGTGGAAAGCAACTTTTTTCGTAAGAAAACAATCTAAATTATTGAAAACCAATAAAGTTGTAAAACGAATACAAACAAGAAAGTATGATCGCAAAAGAATTACTCGACCCGAAAAGCATCGTGGTCGTTGGAGCCTCCGCCGATATCCACAAACCAGGCGGAAAAGTGTTGTTGAACCTCTTGAACAGCCCATTTAAGGGACAGGTGTACGCCGTCAACCCGAAAGAGGCTGAAGTGCAGGGTGTTAAGTGCTATGCCAAGGTCGAGGACCTGCCGCAAGTGGACTGCGCTATTTTGGCCATCGCCGCCAAATATTGCCCCTCGACGGTCGACATCTTGGCCTTACAGAAAGGCACCAAGGGCTTCATCATCATCTCAGCCGGCTTTGGCGAAGAAAACGCCGAAGGTGCGGCCTTCGAGAAACACATCGCCGATACCATCAACAGCGTGGGCGGCTCGCTCATAGGACCCAATTGCACGGGCTTCCTCAATACGAACTATTGCGGTGCCTTCGACGCGCCCATCCCGACCTTAGACCCGCATGGTGTCGACTTCATCACTGGTTCAGGCGCAACAGCCGTGTTCATCAAGGAATATGGCATCAGCAACGGCTTGACGTTCAACAGCGTGTGGGCGGTCGGCAACTCGGCTCAACTTGGCATCGAGGACGTGCTCGAACACTTGGACGAGGCCTTCGACCCCGCAAAGAGCAGCCGCGTCATCATGCTCTACATGGAGAAGATCAGCGACCCGCAAAAGATGCTGAAGCACGCCCGATCGCTCATCAGCAAAGGCTGCAAGATTGCCGCCATCAAGAGCGGTGGCTCTGCTGCCGGTAGCCGCGCCGCCAGCTCCCACACGGGCGCTTTGGCCACTTCCGACGTGGCAGTTGACGCACTGTTCCGCAAGGCGGGCATCGTGCGCTGCCAAAACCGCCAGGAACTGACTACGGTATGCGCCATTTTTATGCACCCAGAGGTGAAAGGCAAGAACATGGCCGTCATCACCCACGCTGGAGGCCCAGCCGTGATGCTGACCGACACTTTGTCTAACAACGGCATGGACGTTCCGCACATCGAAGGGCCTAAGGCTCAGGAACTTTTGGGCAAGCTCTACAACGGTTCGTCCGTCGGCAACCCGATAGATTTCTTGGCCACAGGTACGGCTGAGCAACTTGGCTACATCATCGACGCTTGCGAAAACGATTTCGATAACATCGACTGTATGTGCGTTATCTTCGGCTCGCCTGGCTTGTTCCAAAATTACGAGGTTTACAAGGTTTTGGACGAAAAAATGAAGACCTGCAAGAAACCCATTTTCCCGATTTTGCCGTCTATCATCAACGTGAAGGACGAAATCGATGACTTCATCAAGAACAAGCACCGCATCAACTTCCCCGAAGAGTGCGTGTTTGGCAATGCTTTGTGCAAGGTGTACAACACGCCCAAGCCGCAGCCCGAAAATCCTGTGATGCCTGAGGTGGACGTGAAACGTATCCGTGAGGTCATCGATGGCTGCGACAATGGCTACATCGACCCCGACAAGATCTATCAACTCCTTGACGCTGCGGGCATTGCACAAAAGCAAATCCGCGTGGTCGACCAAAAGCAACAAGCCGTCGACTTCGCCAACGAGGTGGGCTATCCGCTCGTGATGAAGGTGGTGGGCCCCGTCCACAAGAGCGATGTGGGTGGCGTGACGCTGAACGTGCGCGACATCGAGACCGTTCAGAAGGAATTTGACCGCTTGATGGCCATCAAGGACACCTACGCCGTGGAGATGTATCCCATGCTCGACGGCACGGAAGTCTACATCGGTGCCATCCGCGACGCGAAGTTTGGCCATCAGGTGTTCTTCGGCTTGGGTGGCATCTTCATCGAGGTCCTGAAGGACGTGCAAAGTGCCTTGGCCCCCGTCAACATCGACGAGGCCAAGGAACTGCTCACCAAGTTGCGCGGTTACAAGATTTTGCAAGGCGTGCGTGGACAACAGCCTGTCAACGTGGACGTTTACGCTGAGCAGATTGCCCGCGTGAGCGCCTTGGTGCAGGCCGCTCCCGAAATCGCCGAGATGGACCTCAACCCGCTCCTTGGCAACCCGAAGAACGTGGTGGCCGTGGATGCACGTATTCGTATTGAGAAATAAATGACACGAGACGCGAGACTGCGGGATGTGGGAGGAATGGTCCCACGTCCCGGAGTCCCGTGTCAAAAAGACAAAACATGATCACAGAAAAAGCAACTTATTACCTTGTCTATGCCGCGTTGGTTGTCGTCACTTTCTTGATTGACAACCTTTTGCTGAAGAAAACCGGCAAGGCAAGCCGCACCGTTGGCTACATCTTGAGCGTCATTGTTGACTTGTGCATTTTTGGTTACGGCATTTATCTTTACAAAGCCAAAGGCGAGGACCAGACGGGCTTCGTGCTCGGCGGCATCATTTGCGGATTGTGCCTGCTGTGCCTGCTGGGACGCTATTGGCAGAATAAGGAAGAAGACAAGAAAAGAAACCGAAGAAGAGATGAAGAAAGCTGATTTAGTGACAATTATGATAGTTGCCGCCGTCATCTGCGGCTTCGCCTTCATTCCGGGCGCATGGACGTGGTTCAACGAGACCACCAAAGCCCACGGCCTGCTGATGAGTTTCTTCAAGTTCGCCATCCTTGGCACCTTTGGTGAGATGTTGGCCTTGCGCATTCGCGAAGGCGTTTATCTCAAAAAGGGCTTCGGCCTCGTGCCTAAGATGCTGGTTTGGGGCGTGTTGGGCGTGGTCATCGCCTCCGCCATGACCATCTTCAAGACGGGTACTGTGAAGTTGCTCGACGGCGGTTTCCACCTCAACGGCAAGGCCGCTGAGTGGTTTGCTGGTAGCCTAAGTTGGGGTAAGTTTTTCGTCGCGCTGTGCGTCAGTGTGCTGATGAACACCCTGTTTGCACCAGTCTTTATGACCTTCCATAAGATTACTGACATCCACATTGCCGAGACGGGTGGAACGTTGAAAGGTTTCTTCAGCAATCCGCTGAAAATCAGGGAAACATTGTCTAAGAAAATCAATTGGGACATCCAGTATGGATTTGTCTTTGCCAAGACGATTCCGCTGTTCTGGTATCCTGCGCACACGATAACTTTCTTGTTGCCAGGCACTTTGCAGGTGTTGTTTGCGGCCTTCCTCGGTGTTGTGCTTGGTGTGTTATTGAGTATAAAGAAATAAAAATCAACTCATTATGAAAACATACAAAATCTTCAGATGGCTCTTGAAAGCCTCGGCATTGACGACGGTGATGTTTGTCATGCAGGCCTGCTATGGTTCGCCGAATGTGCCGCCAGAGTTGCCCGATGACACTGAACTTGTTGGTGAAGAAAAGACGGAACATCCTGTTAGCGACACGTTGGATACTCAAAATAGTTTGTAATTAAATTTTGTAAATTACTGATAATCAGCATGAGTTGTATATAAAAGTTTGTAATGCCCACAAAAAGCGTTTTTTCTGTTGCATTTCTTTCTACTTTTGCTGCAACAAAACTAATGCGCTATGAAAATCTACAAATGGTTAAGGGGGCTGATGAAAGCCTCGGCACTCACTACGGTGATGTTCATCATGCAGGCTTGCTATGGTACGCCAAAAGACATGGATGATATTGTCGAAATTCATATTAACGGCTATGTGACCGACAAAGCCAATGGACAGCCTTTGAAAGGTGTCCAATTGCATGTGTTTCATGCTGATGGCTGGTCTGGCGGTCATGACTTTGCTAAATCGGATGAAAACGGATACTTTGAAATGCTGCAGTGGGGTAATATCCATAGGGTTTCCCAATTGACCATTGAAGTTGAGGATAGGGAAGGGGATTATCAGCCTTTTGATACCCTGGTCTTTTCAGATACTGACCTCACTAGTTTGAGAATCAAGTTATTAAGTAACCAATAAAACCTTTCGACGATGAAAAAACACTCTTTCTACAAAAGGTTTCGTCGCGTGGCAATGCTTTCGGGCATTCCAGCCTTGACGATGATGTTTGCTTGCTGCTGCAAGTATGGAATGCCAAGCGAAGACATGATTTGGGGGCAAGTTCTTGATAAGGATACGGAGACCCCGATTGCTGATGTTGAGGTCAGAACCGACAATCAAGGGCAGACAAGCACTGATGAATTTGGCTGTTTTAACTTGTTTTCGACAAATTGTGGTGATTTTGTTTTCAGCAAAGAAGGCTACGCAACGAAGGATACTTTGCTATGCCACAATGTTGATAATAAAATCTTTATGCAAAAACAATCCGCCGAATGATGCTCCAAGCCTTCCATAACTATTTCCGCAAGAAGGAGACCCAACTTCACGAGTTGAACTATCTCTTTTGGGAGTGTACGCGACGCTGCAACCTCAACTGTCAGCATTGCGGCTCGGACTGCATGGCCTCATCGCGCTACAAGGATATGCCTTTCGAGGATTTCTTGAACGCGATTAAACCCTTGGAAACCAAATACAAACGCAATTCGATCTTGGTGGTCATCACGGGTGGCGAGCCTTTGGTGCGCCCCGACTTGGCGGACTGCGGGCGGCAACTGCGGCAGCACGGTTTTCCTTGGGGTATCGTCAGCAACGGCTACGCTTACGATGAGGCCATGCACAAAAAGCTGATCGACGCGGGAATGTGTAGCATCACCATCAGCCTTGATGGGTTGCGCGACACGCATGATGCCTTCCGTAAACGGCAAGGCAGCTTTGACCATGCCCTTCGTGCCATCGACTTGATTGCCAACGAGAAACGTCTGCCCACATACGACATTGTGACCTGCGTCAGCCCGATGAGTTTTGGCGAGTTGGAGGCAATGAAACAACTGCTTATCGAACATAAAGTAAAGGCGTGGCGCTTGTTCACCATCGACCCGATTGGTCGTGCGGCTACCGATAAGAGCCTGCAACTCAGCGATGAACAATTCCGCCAGCTGATGGACTTTATCGTCGCGACACGCAAGGAAGGCAAAATCGATTGCAAGTTCAGTTGCGAGGCCTACGTTGGCCCTTACGAGCGCAAGGTCCGCGACTGGTTCTATTTCTGTCGTGCAGGCATCACCGTCGGCTCCATTTTGATAGATGGCTCCATCTCGGCCTGTCCCAACATCGACCGCCGTTTCGCCCAAGGCAACATCTATCAGGACGATTTTCTTGACGTTTGGGAAAACCGTTTCCAGCCTTTCCGCGACCGTGCTTGGATGAAAACAGGCCAATGCGCTGATTGCAAGGTGTTTAAGAATTGCTTAGGCGGAGCAATGCACTTGCATAGGAAAGACGAGGCGGGGATTTTGGTTTGCCATTATGGTAAAGTAGGAGGTAGGAAGTAGGAGGTAGGAAATGGGTTTTTTCAAGAACCTTGACAAAAACTCCATTTTTTTTCGAGTTTTGGTCAAGGTTCTTTTGTTTTGGTTGCCGTTAGGCGACGTTGCAATAGCATCCCAGTTGGGTGCCATTGCTAGCTTTTTGAATTGTGTTTTGTAAGTTTTGTCGGTTTTGTGACAAAAAAAATCAAAAAAATCCACTTTTTCCCTTGACAGTATCGAAAATTGTTGTACTTTTGCAGCGTACTAATTAACTAATACACTACAACAAAATACGACAACATGATTACAATCAACAACTTAGACTTCGGTTACAAGGCGCAACCAGTCTTCAAGAACATCAGCCTCAGCTTCGAGAAGGGCAACATCTACGGGCTGCTCGGCGAAAATGGAGTGGGGAAGACCTCCCTGCTGAAACTCATCAGCGGCCTGCAAAAGCCCACCGCCGGCACCTGCGAGGTGGACGGCATCGCACCCTTCAACCGCTGGCCCGAAACCCTCCAGAAGATTTTCTTCATCTCCGAGGACTTCGCCATCCCGGAGGGCACACCTATTAATAATATGCGCGAGCTTGGCGTGTTCTATCCTAACTTCGACGAAAGCCTCTTCCTCGAACTCTGCAAGGAATTGGAAGTGGACCCCACGCGCAAGTATGCCGAAATGTCGTTTGGCCAGCAGAAGAAATGCCTCATCTCGACCGCCTTGGCCCTCAACCCCGATTACCTGCTCCTTGACGAGCCTACCAACGGCCTCGACATCCCCTCGAAGACGCTCTTCCGTCAGGTCATCGCCAAGCACGCCACCGACGAGCGCACCATCATCATCTCCACCCACCAGGTGAAGGACGTGGAGAACCTCATCGACCCCATCATCATCCTCGACCACGACGAGGTGCTGCTCAAGGCCTCGTTCCGCGAAATCACCGACAAGCTCTATTTCGC
>CAMOCK010000014.1 GCA_946610645.1 uncultured Bacteroidales bacterium | reverse complement strand
GGGTGGCATTGTGGGACGCGCCGAAAACAATTGCAACATATCTGGATGCCAAAACTCCGCATTCATCTTTGGAACTGAAAACACAGGAGGCATAGCAGGGCAGGCTAATAGCGGCACCACCATCAGCCATTGTAAAAACACGGGAACTATTGAAGGGCAAAGCAGAAGTGGTGGCATTGTCGGTTACGCCGATGGAGCCAACGTCAGCCATTGCTATAACTTGGCTATAGTCACAGCATATTCTGGACCGGCAGGCGGTATTGTAGGACGCGCCGGAGCCAGCTCGGTAAGCAACTGTTTGAGTTTGGGCAGAGCTCAGGGTTACTCAAACTATAATTATGCCAGCGGCGGGATTGTCGGTTGGAATTATGGGGACGGAAACTCTTACACCAACAACTATTATATAAGAAACTCATACGGCATCTCCGACTACAGCACCACTATGCCCGTCGATGTGCCCGGGCAGGCGATGTATGGCTACAGGATTACGGGCGTAAGCCCTGTTGAGGTGTCGCTTTCTGAAGGTGCAACGGTAGGCGTGGCATACGAGGGCAATGTCTATGCGGGCGCAGGGCAAAGAGTCGTAATGAATCTTGACATTCCCAATCCATCGATCACGCAGCAATGCTACACCTTGAGCGCAGGCACTCTTGAGGATAACGGCGACGGCACCTACACCATCACCATGCCTGAAGAAAACATTACCGTAAGCGGAAACGTCGTGGAGCATGAGTCTTTGTATTACCAGTTGGATTGCGGAGGCAACAATACGGCAATGGTCGTACAGCACGATTCATACGCCACGATGGACGATGTCAATGTACCCGACATCATCACTCATGGCGAGAGCACCTATTATGTGACAGGAATTGGCGCCAAGGCTTTTGAAGGCTGCACGGCACTTGAACATGTCTCGCTTCACGAGGAGATAACCACCATTGGAAGCGAGGCCTTCAAGAATTGCAGCAGCATAGTGCAAATCAACACACAAGCCGCCATGCCACCCGTGGCGGGACAAGATGCTTTCCTTGGCGTTCCCGAAAATGCCTCGATAGTCGGGATGCCTTTCTGCTACCAATACGACTACAGCGTGGCGCCCGAATGGAACCGTTTCAGCAACTTCAGCGGCTCGGGGCCTTGCGATTATAATTTCACGGGTACGGTCAGCACGTCGTGGTCAGATCCTCAAAACTGGATGGGAGGCGTGGTTCCCGATGGCAATTCGAGGGTGGCAGTACGAGGCACTTGCGAAATCAATGACGATGTGACGGTGGGTTCCATCACTTTGGATTGCTACATTAATGAGGAATATGGCCTTTATGACCGTCTCATCGTGAAATCAGGCAAGACCCTCACAGCCAACAATTTCATCTGGACTACGGGCGACGCTACGCACTTCATTATCGAGGACGGGGCGCAGGTCGTCCAACCCAACACGGGCGCGAAGGCCACGGTGGAGAAGAACATCACGGCCTACACGCCTAACACGAAAGATGGCTATCACCTCATCGGCCATTCCTTTGCCGACAACGGCGCAGTCAGCGAAATGGACAACCTCTTGGCCAACGACTACGACCTTTATTATTACGACGAGCCGACGCACTACTGGATGAACCAAAAACTGACGGCCAACAACTTCACCGAATTGGAGGCCGCGAAGGGCTACCTCTACGCCAACAGCGCGAGCCAAACCATAGGATTGAAAGGCACTTTGAATGCTGCCAACGCAATGGTGAACATTCCGTTAAGCTACGCGGCCGACGCCTTGAAAGGCTTCAACCTTGTGGGCAACCCGTTTGCGCACAACGTGACGACGTTCACGGGCACGAATGTGGCCACCAAAGTTTACAGAATGAACGGGACGAAGGACAATGTCGTTGTCAGCGAGATTTCGGAAACCAATCCGCTCACGCCCGGCGAGGGTTTCTTCGTGAAGGCCACGGGCGACGGGGCTTCCATCACCTTCAATGCCCAAACGCGAGGCGAGGTTAAGGCCACTGAGCTTGCCGAAGTGCCGACCATTACGTTGAACCTCACCCAAAACGGCCTCCTCGTCGACCGTTTCATCCTGAAGCGCGACGGCGAACCGTTGGAGAAATTCACCTTGAACGAGAACGGCACGCGCATCTATGCCACGCACGGCGGGAAGGATTATGCCGTGGCCACCGTTGGTGACGTTTGTAGAGACGTTGCGCGCAACGTCTCCGTTGATACAGACGTAGCACGCTACGTCTCTACAAACGAAATCCCCCTCCATTTCAAGGCAGCCCAAAACGGCACCTACACCTTGACCTTCGACACGCAACACCTTGATTTAGAATACCTGCATTTGATTGACAACCTGACCGGCAACGATGTCGACCTGTTGACCCCGGCAGGCTTCCCCCTTTACAAAGGGGGGCAGGGGGGATTAAACCAACCTTCCTACACCTTCACCGCCAAAACCACCGACTACGCTTCGCGTTTCCGCTTGGTGTTTTCCACGCCCGCAGACGAGACGTCTGCGAACCGGACGTTTGCGTTCATTGCCGATGGCGAAATCCGTCTGGTAGAGACGTGCCATGGCGCGTCCCTACAGGTGGTGGACGTGATGGGGCGCGTCGTTCGTTGTACAGACGTTGCGCGCAACGTCTCTACAAACGGGATGACGCTGGGCGTTTACGTCTTGCGCCTTATCGACGACGACAACGTCAGGACACAGAAAATCGTGATTGATTGATGCTTTGTAGAGACGCAAAATTTTGCGTCTCTACGTTCATACCCATTTATTACGCAAAATCCGTTACGCAAAATCCGTAATATAGGAAATTGTCGTACCTTTGGCGACCAATTTTGCCATCACGACTATGAAACAAACCACCCTATGCTACCTTGAACAGGGCTCGCAATACCTGATGTTGCACCGCACGAAGAAAAAGAACGACCTCAACCACGAAAAATGGCTCGGCGTGGGCGGCAAGTTTGAGGAAGGCGAAAGTCCCGAGGACTGCATGTTGCGCGAGGTGTGGGAAGAAACGGGCTTCACCGTGACGCAGTGGCGCTATTGCGGCATCGTCACCTTCGTACACAACGTGTATGAAGACGAGCACATGCACCTTTTCGTCTGCACCGATTGGACGGGCGAGCAAATCGAATGCAACGAAGGCGACCTCAAATGGATCGACAAAAGCCACCTGCTCGAACTGCCCGCGTGGGAAGGCGACAAAATCTTCCTGAAACTGATTGCAGAGCCACGCCCGTTTTTTTCGTTGAAACTGACCTACGAGTACGACACTTTGAAAAGTGCCGTGTTGGACGGGAAGGAATTAGATTTCTGAAAGCTCAATGGATGTGACACAGCTTCACCTTGGCAGCAGGGATTTCGTTCTCTGCAACCGTCATGAGGTCACGGTCAAGTATCACGAAATCAGCGTCTTTTCCAACCTCGATGCAGCCTTTTCTGACTTCCAAGAAGCAGCCTTTGGCCACCCAAGTCGTGATGGAGCGTAGGGCTTGCTCGCGGGTGAGGGCGTTCTCCATTTGGAAACCCTCGGCGGGCGTGCCGTCCGAATGCTTGCGGGCAACGGCGGCATAGAAGGTGAGAATCGGGCTGATGTCCTCGATGGGGAAGTCGGTGCCGTTGATGACCCAGCCGTTCTGTTGCAGCAACTGTTGGTAGGCGTAGGCGTTCTTGATGCGTTCGCCAAGACGCTCGCCGGCCCAGTCCATGTCGGAGGTGCAGTGCGTTGTCTGGATGGAGGGGATGACGGAAAATTCGCCAAAACGCTGGAAATCAGCCTCGCTTACCGTTTGAGAGTGCTCAATGCGCCAACGGAGGTCGTTTTTGCCTTTGAGGTATTCGGAAAAAATGTCCAAGATATGATGAACTCCGCCGTCGCCGATGGCGTGGCAGCACACTTGATAACCAGCGTCGTAGGCCTTTTGGCAAACGTGGCGGTAGAAGTCGTCGCTTTCCAAAATCAAGCCATCGTTGGTCGGGTCGTCGGTGTAAGGTTCAAGCAGTTTCGCGCCGCGAGAGCCTAAAGCACCATCGGCATAGATTTTCACGCTGCGGACCGTGAGTCTTTCCTTGTCGATAACACCTTGATTCATAAAGTAATCCATCGTCTCGTCGTCGGGATTGGCCATCGCGTTGACGTGCATCTTGAGTTGCCCGGCTTGTTGCAGGCTGTCGATAAGATTAATGGTGGCGATGTCTTGTCCCGCATCGGTGACGCTCGTCAAGCCTACCGCCATGCAGTTTTCTTGCGCTTTCAGCAAGGCTTGAACCCGCAATTCGGTTTCCATTTTCGGCACCAAAGCCTTGGCGGCATCGGCCAAATTGTCCAACAACACCCCCGTGCAGCGGCCCTCCTTGACGATGGCCATACCGCCGTCCATCTTTGTGTTTTCGTTAATGCCCGCCAAATCAAGCACTTCCTTGGAAACCAACACGGCGTGACCGTCAACGCGGGTCAGCAGGACTTTTTTCTCGGGAAAGACCTCGGCAAGTCTTTCATTGTCAGGAAATTCGGCCACTTCCCAAAGGTTTTGGTCCCAGCCGCGACCCAAGAGCCATTCGGAAGGGTAGAGGCTATCGTGGACTTTTAGCCGCTC
>CAMOCK010000013.1 GCA_946610645.1 uncultured Bacteroidales bacterium | reverse complement strand
TACGAAATTTTCAAAAAAACTGAATAATTGTAACAACGTAACCAAATTATTTGTATTTTTGCACCCACTTTTTAGAGAAAATATATAAAAAATATATAAAAATGAGCAAACAAGCATTAATTCAATTCGTTGAAGATCAAATCGTTGTAAAAGATTTTCCGAAGTTCAGAGCCGGTGACACTATCACCGTGACCTACAAAATCGTTGAAGGTCAAAAGGAACGTCTGCAAAAGTTCCAAGGCATCGTCATCAAGCGTAGCGGCCAAGGCAAGACTGGTACGTTCACCATCCGCAAGATTTCCAACAACATTGGTGTTGAGAGATGTTTCCCCATCGCCTCCCCGATGATTGAAAACGTTGAAGTGAACAAGTACGGTGTTGTCCGTAAGTCGCGCATCTATTACCTGCGTGGTTTGCGCGGTAAGAAGGCCAGAATTAAGGAAGCCAAGAACTGATTTTCAGCGCAACCAAAACGAAAAACTCCAAGCATGCTTGGAGTTTTTTTTATTTTCCAAACTGTTGCGCCAATAATTTGAACTTCGCTCCACGCTCCTCGAAATTCTTGTATTGGTCGTAGCTCGGCGCGGCGGGCGACAAAAGGCATACGTCTCCTTTCTTGGCATGGCTTGAGATATAGCTAAAGGCCTCGTCCATAGTGGAATAAAAGGCCATTGCGCTATCAGTAATGCCGCACATCAGTTGCATCATCCGCTCCCCTGCCTGGCCTGTGAACAGAAGATGCTTGACAGGATGAGCTTTCAGATAATCCGCCAAAGGGCGGTAGTCGATGCCACGGTCCATGCCGCCAAGCAATAGGAAATCAACCTTTTGCAAGGCTTCACAGGCCGAAATGGCCGCCTGCGGGATGGTGGAGATGCTGTCGTTATAAAACGTCACGCCGCCAAACGTGCCCACGGGTTCCAAACGGTGTTCCAAGGGCTTGAATGTGTAAAGAAACGGAATAAGTTCTTGATAATCAATACCATATATGTCGCAAGCCAACAATGCCGCCTTCACATTCTTGTAGTTGTGCTCGCCTTTCAAGGGCAATGCGGTACGGTCAATTTCGTCATCGAAATCGAACAGCGAAAACACTTTGTTATTGACAAACAAGTCTAAAGCGTCATTCAATAGGCTTTCGTGGATAATGGCTGTATCTTCTTCGCCCATAAAACGCAACAAATTGAGTTTCGCGGATTTGTAATTCTCAAAACTTCCGAAATGGTCAAGATGTTCCTCAAAAATGTTGAGCAACACGCCCACATGCGGACTGTTGTGAACATACTCCAACTGGTGCGCCGATAGCTCGTAAACCACGATGCTCTCCGGCATGATTTCCTCCATGATGTCGAAACAAGGAATTCCTATGTTGCCCGTCAAGATGGCATCGCGGCCAGAGGATTTCAAAAGATGGTAAATCAGGCTCGTGGTCGTGCTTTTGCCTTTCGTGCCGCTTATCCCGATGGTCTGCGCATGGAACTGACTGAAAAACAGGTCGGTTTGTGAGGTTATCTCCACCCCTTTCGTGTCGAAATCCTTCAAGGAAATACCTGGTGTCTTGATGACGACGTCGTAGTCGTACATTGCCTCAAGGTACTGGTTACCAAAGTGTTTCACACCGTCCATTTCGTTCTTGTCGGACACGGCGACGATGGCATTTGGCAAATATTTTTGCAAGAAACGCCATGTGGATTTCCCTTCGCGCCCGAAGCCGAGGATGAGGATGCGTTTGCCGCGCAATCGGTTGAGTATCAAGTCAAACATGGAGTTGGGATTTGAGGATTTGTTCAAACCTTTCGGATAGGAAATGCTCATCGTTGAAGCGTGAAAGGATTTCGTTCACTTGCTTCCTGTTGCCTTCCACGGCCTCGATGCAAGCCCGCACCTCTTCAACCGTACCGACGCACTCGAAAGGCTTGACCATTGCCGTGCCGTTCAGTTCCTCAAAGATAGGCAGTAAACTCTCGTCAGTCATCAAATCCTTGCCGAAAATGGCCGTCAGTTTATCCCTCGAAAGGAAGGGCGACAGGATAATCCAAGTGAAAAGGCACTTCGGGCAATGACCGCACCACGAGTCGGTCTTGCTGCCCACGTTGCAGCTGCGAAACACGGGATGATAAGCCTCGCATTGCGCGAACAGCTTGGCAATCTGCAACTCGCTCAAAGGCCTCAAGAAACTGAAATACTGCACGTTATCATTCAGATTTACGGCCACATAGTTTCTGAAATCGCGTTCAAACTCGATGGACTTGCTGTATTGGTGGTTGATGTGGGTTCCAGGAACGGTGCTTTCGTTCGCGCTGTTTTCGTTGGAAAGTGCGATGTATTTCGACTTGCTCCCAAAGGCTGCCAAAACCGAGATGAAAGCCAGCAACGCCGAAAACGGCGTATGACCGTTCAAGTAGCCTTCCGCATTGAGTTTCAGCATGGTAGGATCAAGCGTGCGATTGATGACTATGAAGTCGTTTTCGCCATATCCCGCCGTCTTGACGCAATTCAGCGTCGCGCCGCGCGGGTTCACAATCAGCGGAATGACTGGCATTTCGCGGCGCAGACATTCCAGCGTCACCACAGAGTCCTTGCCTCCGCCGACGGGGACCAAAGTGCGTTCCTCAAGCGGCAGGCCGGTTTTTGCAAATGGTTGGCTTCCAACGGATTCGATTTGCATCAATTCCGTTTCCGAAA
Organism: uncultured Bacteroidales bacterium; assembly: GCA_946610645.1. Taxonomy (GTDB): domain Bacteria; phylum Bacteroidota; class Bacteroidia; order Bacteroidales; family F082; genus Limimorpha. The sequence goes on along the minus strand of CAMOCK010000013.1, from coordinate 11,829 downwards.
CCGTGATGCCGTTTAGGTATAAAAACTCACCTAAACCATTGTAATACAACTTTTTCCAGAACGCTATTTGTGATTCCGTCAGCGAAAAAGGTTTCACCACTACCCTTTTCGGGCAAGCGATTTTCCAGTAGCTCACCAACTCGGTCATGCCGATTTGGAAGGCTAAACTTTGCAGTTGCGCTTCGGGAAGTTCGTCCCAATCAAAGAAAGGACGCGCGGGGATTTCGAGCATCGGGCGGAAATGATATCGGTTGTCGAGGCTGAAGTCGAAAGCCAAGAAGAGTTTGCCCCCAATCCGTTCCACCGTTTGTTTCACGAAGGTGAAAGTGGAAAACTCGCGCCTTAAAGCATGAAATTATGGTTGGTTGTCAGAGCGTTTCAGGACTTTTCGATTTTATGGCACAAAATTACGAAATCCAAGGCGAATATCGGACAAAAAGCCTAATTTTGCGCTATGAATTTGGACAAACGCTTTATTATCCACAGCAACAGCCTCGAACCGAAAGCAGGCAACATCCTGATTTCCGAGCCTTTAATGAACGATTTCCACTTTGGGAGGTCGGTGGTTTTGCTCGTCGACCACGAAGAAAGCGAGGGCAGTTTTGGCATCATCATCAACAAGACGCTGAACGCAAGCGTAAACCATATCGCAGATGCTTTCCCCGATTTTGAGGCACCTGTGTTTCTGGGCGGTCCTGTTGCCGACAACCAGCTTTTCTTCATACACACTCTTGGGCCGATGATTCCCGACTCCGACTCCATCATGGAAGGCCTTTATTGGGGCGGCGATGCTGAAACGCTCAAGACCTTGATTTCCACAGGAATAGCCAACGAAACCAACACCCGATTCTATTTGGGCTATGCTGGCTGGGATGCGGGACAATTGGTGTCGGAATTGGTCAGGAACTCATGGCTAATCAGCGAAATCAACGCGAAGCAGTTTTTCGGCGTAAAACCAGAAAAGATGTGGCAAACCTTTGTAAACCAATTGGGTAGCCCCTATGAGATGTGGGGACGGTTCCCGAAGAATGTGGAGGACAATTGAATTCACTCCACCGGATACGCCTCATAAAGGATGTCGTGCAACGCGGTGCGGATGCCGGTTCTCACTAATTTGTTAGGCTCGGCGTCGGGATAGACGCGGTTCGAGAGGAACACAATTACCGTTTTGTTGGCGGGGTCGGCCCATACGAAGGTGCCGGTGAAGCCCGTGTGGCCATAGCCTTGCATCGAGCCTGACTTGGAGGCCGTGCACGAGCCTTTCTTCCCAATGGGCAGTTTGTCGAAACCGATGCCACGACGGTTGTCGTTGCTAGCCGCAAAAGGCGCTTTGGTGAAGTAGCGTACCGTTTCGGGCTTCAGGTAACGTTGTCCGTCATAAACGCCTTCGTCCAACAGCATCTGCATGAGAGCCGCCACGTCGTGGGCGTTGGCAAACAGGCCCGCATGACCTGCCACGCCGCCCATCATGGCAGCCGCTTGGTCGTGAACGTCGCCCCAAACCAACTGACGGCGAAAGATGGTGTCGTTTTCGGTGGGTGCAATCTGCTCGCGGGTGAAATGATCCAGTGGCTTGTAGCAGATGTGGTTGAGGTTCATCGGATAATAGTACTCCTGCTCCAAAAACTCCTCAATGCTCTGGTTGGTAAGCTGTTTCACGATTTTCGGGATGTAATAGAACCCCATGTCGCTATAGAGATATTTCTTTTTGCCCAGTGCCGTTTTGCTGACGGAATCGAAAATACGTTCCTCATAATTATTAATAAGGTATAGATTTTCGGCCACGCGCACGTTGTGTTGCTCGTCAATCTCATCGGCATAGAACTCCGCTTTCGGACCGTTTTCATCGACGGTAACCTTGTAGAACGGCACCCAAGCCTTCAGTCCGGCTTGGTGCGTCATGATGTCAATGAGTTTCAGCCTGCCGTGTTCTTTGCCTTTCAGGTAGGGGAAGAAGTCGGCCAAGGTCTTGTTCATGTCGATGCGTCCGTCGTCATACAACTTCATGATAGCCAGCGTAGAAGCGAATATTTTGGTGCATGAGGCGATGTCGTAGAGATCGTCGGACCGCACCTCATGGCCTCCCCCGTAGGTGAAATGGCCAAAGCACTTGTCGTACACCACCTTGCCGTCTCTCAACGCCATGATTTGGCAACCCGGATAGGCACCCTGACGGATGCCCGACTTGGCCACCGAGTCTAATCTCACCAAATATTTTGCGGGCATCGTAGCCGTTTGGAAAGGCGTATCAGGCTTGTCCTGAACGGGTTGTGACGTGGTTTGTGGCAAGGGTTTCGCGGGCGATTCCTTAGCGGGAAGGATGTGGTTTTTTTTTGCCGGGGCGGCAGGCGCGATGCCGTCGCCACACTTGAACTTGTTCACCGAAACGGGCAGCGTACCCTTGGCCTCCAATTCACCCGCGAGCAGGCGCACAACTGCGTCGACAGCCGGCACCTCGTCCTGATAGGCCACCACAAGCCCTTTCACGCTGTTGTTGATGCGGAACAAATCCAAGGCATACGGACATGCAAACAAGTTGAGAATCACGTCGTTCTGGGCAACAAGCCGGTTGAAGAAATCCACGGTTTCGGCAGTGATGCCGTAGTTCTTGTTGGCAAACATCGTGGTCTTCTCAATATTGACCACCACCAAGTCGTAGCCTTCCAATCGCTGAAGCCATTCCTTTGATTTCGAGGCAATTCCATCTTTGGCCACGACAAAGGAAGTCGTATTGAAACCGCGCTCGACCAAGCCGTTGTTCACGTCGTTTTTCGTGTTGCCTATGGTCACCACGGCGATTTTCTTGTTGTTGGCCAACGGGATGACTTGGTTTTCGTTGCGCAGCAGCGTCACAGCCTCTTCGAACAACTGATGCCGAAGGTCGGTATAGGCGCGTTTCTTGAGGTCGGAAGTCAGGTTGGTGGTCGAAACGGGCTTGTAATGGCTGAGACCCACGCGGTATTTGTAGCGCAGGATTTTCTTGCAGCTTTCCTCAAGCCGTGCCGCCGCCTTGGCGTCGCGTTCCGCCGCAGCCTTGATGGTCTTGATGGCGAAAGGGATGTTGGTGGGCAGGATGAGCACGTCGTTGCCCGCCATGAAAGCGACGTATGGCACGCTGTCTTGGCGCACCTTTTCCGAAACGCCCTTCATGTCGAGGCCGTCGGTGAAAACCAAGCCCTTAAAGCCCATTTCGTCCTTCAGCAAATCAGTGACCACACCCTTGGAAAGCGACGATGAAGTGTTCTTAACGCGCTCAATGGCAGGGAAATACAAATGTCCCGTCATAATGCCGTTCACACCATTATCAATCAATTGGCGGAAAGGTGCCAATTCAATGTCGCGCACTTCGTCAATCGAGCGGGTGACGGTGGGCAAGGTCAGGTGTGAGTCGGTGGACGTGTTGCCATGTCCTGGGAAATGTTTCATACTGGTAATCAACCCTTTGCTCTGCATTCCGAGCGCGTAGGCCGTACCCTTCTCTCCCACCTTTTCGGGATCCTCGCCGAAGCTGCGCATCCCAATAACGGGGTTGGCAGCGTTGGAGTTGACGTCGACGACAGGCGCGAAGTTCACATGGATGCCCAAGCGCAGGCACTGCTCGGCGATTTGCTGGCCCATTTCGTAGATCAATTCGTCGTCGGAAATGGCACCCAACGTCATCTGATATGGATAGGCAACGGTATTCTTCAGGCGCATGGCAAGCCCCCATTCCGCGTCAATGCTGACCATGAGCGGCGTTTTGGCCACGGCTTGCCAAGCGTTGGTCTGTTCCACCTGAGCCGTCAAATCGTTGCGGAAGAAACACACGCCTCCGATGTTATACTGCTTGATGTACTTCGTAACATCTTGATTATAAGGTTTGTCGGGCTGGTTGGCACGGGCGCATATCAACTGGGCCACACGCTGTTCGATGGTGAGGCTGTTATACACCGAGTCCACCCAACGCGATTCTCCGTCTTGGGCAAAGGTCTGGCCGATAGAAATGGCCAAAACAATTAAAAGGGAAAGATAGTTTTTCTTGTTCATAACAATTTAATTTTCAACATTTTCACTTATTTAATTTCAACCATTCCTTTAATTCATGCCAATCATAAGGTTTGCACCGTATGATTTTATTTTCATCCAAGACAAAAACCGTTGGTGTTGAGGTTATATGGAAATCTAAAAACGGCTTGCTATCCCAACGCAAACCATCATAGAAATGGTATCCAGGAAGACGCATTTTTTTCACTTGTGCCCTAACCTCCTCAATATCATCCGCTAAAGCAAATGTAACTAACTCATAATCAGATTGTAAATCAAGTTTTCGTCGAATGTTGTTCAAGAAATCATGGCAATACTCGCAGTCCGTTGACCAAAAAAAGACAATGATGTTTTTAGCCTTTGATTCATAAAGTTGGTAGGGTTTGCCATCAATCGTAAAACCCGACATATCAGGCGATTTTGCCCCAACTTTCACTTTCTGAAACGGTTCAGCAATGGAATCCAAACGCAGACCTGCTTCCATATTGATTTCACCCTCAGCAAGTTGAGGATAATTCAGAAGGTAATCCGTCACTTTGTCACGACCCATATTTGTGTAGCCGTTCAAGGCCAATTCCAACAAATATTCATATACACGCATATTGATCTTGGCCTTGCTGAAAACAAAGTCCAAACTTGATATGGAAATGCTGTCGAAATGTTCCTCGTCAGCACACGCATTTTCAAACAGATAGTTGATTAACTTGTTTTTCAACAAATTGGAAGATAGCAAAACGGTGTCATTGAAATCCACGTCGTCCCAATAATCACTTGCCACTTGTGCCTGGGCCGTGGCCGTACAAAGCAAGCATGCAAGGATGATATGGACTAATTTATTCATAATCAGATTGTTTCAAAGTCAATTTTGGTCTGAATGGTCATGTTGAAAGACATTCGATGTAACGGAGTTGTACCATGTAAGGCAATGGCACGCTTGTGTTCTTGTGTCGGATAACCTTTGTTTTTCTTCCAATTATAAACGGGATATTGCAAGTCAAATTGCTCCATCATCATGTCACGAGTGGTCTTGGCCAAGATGGAAGCCGCCGCAATCGACTGATACTTAGCGTCTCCGCCAACAACACAAACGTGTTTCAAGTTTCGATAAGGATTGAATCTATTGCCGTCGATGAGAAGCAATTCTGGTTGAAGCTTTAGTTCATCTAAAGCTCTGTGCATCGCTAAGAATGAGGCATTTAGAATGTTTATTTTGTCGATTTCTTCAGCAGAAACAATGCCTATGCCGTAGGCTAAAGCATCATTCATCACCAATTCACGAAGTTGCATTCTTTTCTTTTCAGTAAGTTGCTTTGAATCATTGAGTTCCGAATAATCAGCATCCTTCTTTAGAATCACGGCAGCCGCCACTACGGGACCCGCCAAACAACCACGACCAGCTTCGTCGCATCCGGCTTCTATCAATTCCGAATAATGTGTTAGCAAACCCATGATTTACAATATTTTGAAGAAATAGTGATTGGCAAAAACAAGCAACAAAAACAATGTCAGGCCCAAACTGGCCCATCCCGAGTTGTTCATATAGGTGAACGCAAAAGCGAAAACAATGGACAACACTATGAAAATCAAGCCATTCATCATAACATTCACGCCCATAAAGAGCATCATAAGGGCAAACAACATCAATAGCATGACCATGGTCATTTTCACTCTAACGGCAAGTGCTTTCTCAAGTTTTGAATTGCTCAACAACAGGACCACGGACATGACAACAAGGAAAGCCAAAAGTATGAGACTCTTAAGGTTAAAGCCTTTAACGGAGAAGCCAAAACCCAAAAACCAATCTCGATAGGCCTGAATCATTGGAAGGAAATCGCCGAAAAGATACATCCCGACAAAATAGAAGAAATACACAAAGAAAAAGCCAACCAGCGGAATCAATTCCAATCGAAACGTTCCTTTTTTGGCGATGGGAAGTGCAGCTATCAACCATATAACCAACATGATAGCGGGAAAATAGCACATGGAAGCCAGAGCAACGAAAATGCCCGATTTGAGCAAATCGAGTTCTGGTCTCTGTTCAAGATATACATCAAATAAATCATTGATAGCCAATAAGATAAAAATCACAGACATGGCAAATGGATAAAATTGCGTTTGTGTTCTCGTGAGGCTCATCAAAAGAACAAAAACAAACGCTCCCATCGTGCTCACTTTGCCGATAATCTGATTCTTGACCATTATCGCATTGAAAATCAGGGTTTCTATCACTAATAAAAGAAAAGCAAAAATGACCTGTGCGACAGGCGAAAAGCCTAACAAACCGTCAATCAAGTTGAAGAGCGGTGTTACAGGCTGCCCCACTCCCGTCGCTACCTTTGCCGATGCAAATGCCGGAAGCCATAAGGCGATGGCAAGCAATGCAATCACCACATACTGAATGGCATAGCTCTGTCTGAAAAACTTGATCATTGCATTTTCATTAAGTCGAGTCCGATGTCGTGACGATAATTGGCACCCTCGAAATGGATTTTCTCCACTTCTCGGTATGCAAGTCTCCTCGCCTCTCCAATAGAATCACCATGGGCAGTCACTGCGATGACACGACCACCCGCCGTAACCACCTCTTTTTCAGTTTCAAACGCCGTGCCGGCATGGAATGCCACAACATCCTTCAAATTGTCCAACCCACTCATTTTCAATCCTTTTTTGTAGGTTTCGGGATAGCCGCCCGAAACCATCATCACTGTGACGGCGGTCTTGTCGCTCTTGGCATAATGCACCTCGTTTAGGCGGCCATCGGCGCAGGCAAAGAGCAGGTCGGCAAAATCGCCCTCAATGCGCGTCATCACGGCCTCAGTTTCGGGATCGCCCATGCGGACGTTGTACTCGATGACGTAAGGATTGCCGCCATCGTTCATCAAACCCAAGAAAATGAAGCCTTTATAATCAATGTCTTCGGCTTTCAGGCCTTTTAAAGTAGGCTTCACTATGCGTTCTTCCACCCTGTTCAAGAATTCGGGCGTGCAGAAAGGAACGGGCGAAACGGCTCCCATGCCGCCTGTGTTCAAACCCGTGTCGCCGTCGCCAATGCGCTTGTAGTCCTTGGCTTCGGGGAGCAAAACGTAATGCTCGCCGTCGGTCAAGACGAACACCGACACCTCGATGCCTTTAAGGAACTCCTCTATGACCACAGTGGCCGATGCCGCGCCAAACTTGCCGTCGAGCATGTTGGAGAGTTCGTCCTTGGCCTCTTGCAAGTCGTTGAGAATCAACACACCCTTTCCAGCGGCGAGGCCGTCGGCTTTCAAAACGTATGGTGCCTTCACGCTTTCGAGGAACTTGCAGCCTTCGTCGAGGTTTTCCTTATTGACTTTGAGGCACTTGGCCGTCGGAACACCGTATTTTTCCATAAAGTCCTTGGCGAAGGCCTTGCTACCTTCGAGTTGGGCACCGCGTTTGTCAGGGCCGATGATGCTCACGACCTTCAACGCCTCATCATGTTTGAAGAAGTCCACGATGCCATCGACCAAAGGCTGTTCAGGTCCCACCACAACGAGGCTAATGTTTTCCTTCAAGCAAAACCGCTTTATCGATTCAAAATCAGAAAGTTTCATATCGACATTCACGCCCACTTGCGCCGTGCCGGCGTTTCCGGGAGCGATGAAAACCTTTGCCCCTTCGCTTTGGGCCAGTTTCCATGCCAAGGCATGTTCGCGGCCTCCAGAACCGAGCACCAAGATTTTTCGTTCAACAGCCGTAATGTGCTGTCCTTGTACAGCTTTCCAATCCAAGGTTTCTCTTCTGGTCTCACCAGGATACATTATTATTTTTTCCATATTGTCATTCTTTTATTGCTTTCATCAAACAGTTCCAAATATCGTCAGCCGCCTTGTCCCACGAGAAATCCTTGACGCGCTCGCGGCCTTTCTCGATCAGGTTTTCGCGGACATTTTCGTCAAGCATCTCCGTCATGCCTTCTGCAATGGAGGCCTCGCTGAACGGATCGACGAGCAAGGCCGCGTCGGCGGCCACCTCGGGCATGGCGGTCACATTGGAGGTGATGACTGGTGTTTCGCACTTGAAGGCCTCCAAAATCGGAATGCCAAAACCCTCGAAATAAGACACATACACCGATGCCAATGCCGCTGCTGTCACCAAATGCAAATCCTCCGCACTCAAACGACCGGCAAAGACGACCTCGCCCTTGAAGCGCATCGAGCTGTAGGCCTTCTCAATCGGCTCCGACCACCAACGCTTCTCCCCTACAATCAGCAACTTGACATTCGATGGCGTTTGGCCTTTGAACAAGTCGAAAGCCGTAAACAAACGCGCCAAGTTCTTGCGCGGATGCAACGAACCGACGAACATGAAATATGGATTTCCATCTGTGTATTTCGTCCTAATGGCTTCCTTTTCCTCTTCTGAAATCGGCGCAAACTTCTCATTCACACCGTTATAGGCCACGTCAATATTGTCGGGATTAATGCAGTAACACTCAACGATGTCCTGTTTCGAGAACTCAGAGACCGTCACGATGCGCTTGGCCTTATGGGCGAACTTAGGGAAGTATTTCTTGTAGTGCCAAAGATGAATCCATGGCATGTCCTTCGGGAAATGCTCAAAGTTAAGATCGTGGAACTGAGCTACTTGAGGCACGTCACTCCGAAGGCTCAGATAGCCATCAGGCGAGAAAAACAAGTCGGGCTGGATCTTCTTCAAGGCCTTAGCCACCGAAAACTCGAAGAACCAGATGAAAAGGAACGGGTGGCGCGCCTGTGGAAACAGCACCACGGGTTTCACATTGTCGGCGAAGAGGAACATCGGGTCAGGCTCGCGGTCGAAGAGGAAATAGAACTCCACTTCGGGATGGCTTGCCACCATGCGACGCAGGGTTTCGTATGCCACCCAGCCGATGCCTTCAAGCCTGTCTTTCAGCAACAAACGTGTGTTTACGGCGATTTTCATTCGTGCGATTTGTTTGCGCAAAGATACGCTTTTTTTTCATATTTTTGCCTCCCAAAACTTCATCGAAATGAAAAAACACCTGTTTCTGGCACTTTTCGCCAGTTTGTTTTCGTTCAGCTACGGACAACCCCGTATTGAGGAAGTTGTTTTCCCGAAATCGGCGCATCTTTTTGGTTTATACGAGATTGCGTTCCAATTGGGCGACTATTCCAACCCCTACGACCCCAATGTCATCGACGTTTACGCTGAGTTTGTCGCACCAGACGGCAAAACCTTCAAAACCAACGGATTCTATTATGAAGGCTACAGTTTCAGCAAGGAAGGCAACACTGAAAAAGCCCTTGCCAATCGCGACCGTGGCTGGCGCGTAAGGTTCACGCCCGACATGGCCGGAACGTGGTCGTTCACCCTATACGCCACCGACCGAAACGGACACTCGGCATTGGCCTCGACAGGCGACACGCGCTTCGGGTTCCAATGCATGGAAGTCGCCACGGCGCAAGGCTTCATCTCAAAAGGCAACGACAGATACCTGCAACGGACGGATGTTGAGGACGGCGAGCGCAAAACACGCAGTTTCTTCCCTTGCGGACCCAACGTGGCGTGGTATGAATACACAGGCTCGACCTCGGCTCCGAATGGCATCTATGACTATGAAAGATACATCGACGCACTCGACGGCAACGCCAACTTCATGCGCATCTGGCTCACACGTTACCAATACTTGAGCCTTTACGGGCCGGAATACACGCAAAGAACCAACAACAAACCCAAAGTGTATTTCGACTCGACCCTCAACCAAAAAGACGCCGCCGAGTTAGATTTCATCGTCGGATATGCCGCCCAACACGGTATCAGCATCATGCCATGCATCTTCACATATGGCGACTTCCTCGAAGACGGCACCTTCAAGGGCGATGCCAGCTGCTGGCAGAACAATCCCTTCCATACGCTGCTCGGATTGGAATCGCCAACGGACTTTTTCACTGACAGTGAAGCCATTAGGCTTTCAAAGAACCTGATCCGCTATATCGTGGCGCGTTGGGGCTATGCGACAAACATCGCCTGCTGGGAATTTTGGAACGAAGTCGAGAACATCAAGAGCGGAAAACTCGGCACCGACCCATTCCACCGCAACATTGTGAGATGGCACGAGGAAATGGCTGACTACATCCGCAGTATCGACCCGTTCCGGCATCCCATCACGACCTCAACCGTCCACTTCAAGGAAAACAAGTATCTCTACAGGCACATTTTCAACAACTTGGACATCGTCCAGTGGCACACCTACGGCAACATCCAAAAAGCGAAGACAAAGGAACAACGCTCGCACCAATTGTTCGTCAAAAGTCTCGCAGTCCGAAAAATGTACCCCGACAAGCTGTTTTTCGTCGGCGAGTTCGGCTTCGGACAAGAAAAAAAGGATATGAAATACCAAGACAAGGATCCTTATGGCTTCGACTTGCACAATTGCCTGTGGGCTTCGCTCTTTTCCACCTCTATGGGACCGGCATCGTTTTGGTTTTGGAACTATTTGGAAAAGAATGATTTGTGGAAAACGTTCAAGCCCATTTTGACGTTCAGCAACCATCTTCCGAAACTGTCGGAATCGTTCTCTCCCCGCCACACGGCCTCCATCAAGGGACATTCGACCGTGTTCCCCAACGGCATTCAAGCCTATTACATGATGAACGAGGCGCAAGACACGCTTTACGGCTGGTGCCAAGACACCGCCTACAGCTACCAAGCCCTGCGCCGCCTCACCGACAAAGTGGGCAAAAACCTGCATTTCGACAACGAGGGCGTGTTCGACCCGACGGGCTATGTCTACACCCTCAACCCGGCGAAGAAACCCAAGCCAAGTTCGGGAAGCAACACCGTCACGCTGCCCATTAGCAACCAACCAATTGGAACACAATACGTTGTCAGATGGTTTGACGGTGAAACCGGACTTGAAATCACCTCGGAAAGTGATACGGTTGCCATCCTGAAAAAGGGACTGTTCCAACCCAGAACCATCTCCTTTGAGTTCCCGTCGTCCGTCAGGGACGTGAAAAACGGGAGGATTAACAACACCTTCGGCGACGCGGCCTTCATCATCATACGGGCGCAAGACGACACGAAAAATGGCGACACGCCGCAGGGCAATGCCGCCAATAAAACGAAGAAGATTCGCGTCAAAAAAGCCGCCGGATCTCAATAACGGTAGATGTCCGACTTGTAAGGCCCGTCGACGGGAACGCCGATGTAGTCGGCCTGCTTCTGCGTGAGCTTGGTGAGCTTCACGCCGATCTTCTCAAGGTGAAGGCGGGCGACTTCCTCATCCAAATACTTGGGCAGGCAGTAGACACCTATTTTATATTGTCCACGCTTCTCCCAGAGGTCCATTTGGGCCAAGGTCTGGTTAGTGAACGAGTTGCTCATCACGAAACTGGCATGACCCGTGGCGCAACCGAGGTTGACCAAGCGGCCCGAAGCCAGCAGGAAGATGCAGTGACCGTCGTCGAAGACGTACTTGTCGACTTGCGGCTTGATGTTGATTTTCTCCTTCAGATGCTCGGTCTTTTCGAGGCGATCCACTTGGATTTCGTTGTCGAAATGGCCGATGTTGCACACGATGGCTTGGTCTTTCATTTGAAGGATATGTTCGAGCGTAATCACATCGCAGTTGCCCGTCGTGGTGACGAAGATATTGCCTTCCCTGACGGCCTCCTCCATCGTCGTGACCTCGAAGCCTTCCATGGCGGCTTGCAGGGCGCAAATGGGGTCAATTTCGGTCACCAAAACGCGGGCTCCATAGCTCTTCATCGAGTGTGAGCAGCCCTTGCCAACTTCGCCGTAGCCGCAAACGACCACGACCTTGCCGGCAATCATCACGCG
>CAMOCK010000012.1 GCA_946610645.1 uncultured Bacteroidales bacterium | reverse complement strand
GTCGAAGGACACTACTACAACAGCCTCGTGTGGATGCGCCCCGACGGCAGCCATGAACTCTATTTCAAGCGTCACACCTTCACCATGGGCGGTGAGGATAAATTGGTGGAACGAGGTGAAAAGCAACTGATTGTGGAGCTAAACGGTTGGCGCATCCGTCCGATGGTATGCTATGATATCCGTTTCCCGGTGTGGGCCAGGAACCGCTATGAAAACGGGCAATACGAATACGATTTGGCCTTCTATCTCGCCAATTTCCCCGACTCGCGGATGATCGTTTGGAACACGCTTTTGGTGGCCCGTGCCATCGAAAACCAAGCCTATTGGATTGGCGTGAACCGTGTGGGCGAGGATGCCCATGGACTGCATTACAGCGGCGAGTCGCAGGTGATTAACGCTCGCGGTGAGATCATTTCAAAGGCAGAACCTTACCATGAGGCCGTGCTGCACAGCACCTTGGATTACGCTGCCCTGCAACGTTTCAGGACGAAATTCCCTTTGGGGCCAGATTGGGATGGGTTTGAAATTAACACATAAATTATATCACAAAACCTACAAAACTTGCAAAACCTCAAGAAAAAGCGTGTGGCGGCTACACAACCGTGTCGCCGCCGGAAAGCCGCCGGTTGGCAGCTTTCCACAACTCACGTAACGTTTTGTTTGTTTTGAAAGTTTTGTTCCAAAAAATAAAGCCATGATTTCTGTTTTCACTGACGAATACTACATGAAACAGGCTTATTTGGAAGCCGAAAAGGCCCTTGAGGCCGACGAAATCCCCATCGGGGCCGTCGTGGTGTGCAACAACAAGGTCATCGCCCGCGCCCACAACCAGACCGAGACCCTCAACGACGTGACCGCCCACGCCGAGATGTTAGCCATCACCGCAGCGGCCAACGCCTTAGGCGCGAAATATTTGGACGAATGCACGCTCTACGTCACCTTGGAGCCTTGCCCCATGTGCGCCGGCGCACTTTGCCATTCCCATATCGGAAAAGTGGTTTGGGCCGCCGACGACCCGAAAAACGGCTTCTCGCGCTTCGGCAAAATGCTGCATCCAAAAACGAAAACCGATACTGGTGTGATGCAAGACGAATGCCTCGCGCTGCTGACGGACTTTTTCAAGAAGAAACGATAATTTCTGCGCAAAACTGCCCATTCTGCGCAATATCTTTGGCCGTTTTGACAGCAAAAACGGTAATTTTGCCGCCATGACAGGAACCCGTTTACTCATTGTTGCCATCATCGTCGTGTTCGTGATCGCCTTTATCATCACGATGGTGCTGCTGAATGCCAGCGCAAAGAAAATCATCGACACCAACTCGAAGTTGGTGGAAAACCAGAACAAATTGCTGGAACAAAACAGGTTGCAAGAAGATGACAAAGCCGACCTGAAGAAACGCATCGACGAATTGGAGGGGCAGTTGAGGCAACATGTTTCGGAGGAAGTGAAGTTGTTGCAGGCAGAGACACGGCAACGCCGCGAACACATCGAACTGACCGCCGACATGGATGACATGGCCTTAATGACTTGGCTCGACCAAGAAATGGAAAAGACACACCTTTACACTGATACTAACCTAACACTCAAAACCTTAGCGAACACGCTTGGCCTGACACAACGACGTCTTGCCGCGTTGTTCAAGAACCATCCGAAATATGCCAACTTGGGCGACTACCTCAACGAGAAACGCTTCATATTGGCATGCCGTCTGCTGCGCGAGCAACCCAACTGGACCATCGAAGCCGTTGGAAAGGAAGCAGGATTCGGAGGGCGCAGAACCTTCCAAATGGGCCCGACCTTCCGGTTGTTTCGGAAAGTCAGGCAAAGACTCAAGGTCGGGAAAAGCCCACCTTGTTATTCGACAGACAGAGTAAAGTTATATTCCAACTTCTGGGGACGGGCGGTGATGAACTCAATGAAGTCGTCTTTGTCATCGAAGCTCTGTACAGGCTCTTCAATGGTGTGGTTCAAATCTTGTGTGATGGAACCAAGCCTGCCAAAATACACGGGCGAAGGAATTTCGCTTTCATCGTAGGAAACCGTACCTTTCAGTTGGGCCTCAAACGGAGGTGTCACGGTGATTTCCTTGCTCCAAGGCAACGTAGGGTCGTTCACCTCAACCATGTTCCCGTCAGCGTCCTTGTAGGAGAAGGTGTAGTGGAAGCAAGGCGAAACGGTCATCGTTACACCCATGACTTTAATGGAATTGTCCATCCTGTAAACCACCGTCTTTGTGGTTGTCGCAGGCGTTTCGCCACCGCCGTTGTTGTTGGGGTCGTCTTTCTTGCAACCCGTCAGCATCATGCCACCGACAAGCAGGGTAGCGAGCAAAAATGTCAGTTTTTTCATTGTTTGATATTAGTGTTTGTTAAACATAGAATTGACTAAGTGATGCAAATGTAAGGAGAAAACGCGGTACGGTGTTACGATTTTTTTCGGCGAAAAGCGGAAAATCGGGAGTTTTGCGCAAAGTCGCACTTTCTGCGCAGCAAGTCGAAAAAAATTCCGAAACAGGCCATGGCGAAAGCAACGGCGGCTGGGCGTTCATCGCCTCGCCTGTTGTGGACGACATCGCACCTTCTGTGGTGGAGAACCTTGAGGGAGTGAAGTATCAGACAGGCACTTACAACTACGACCTTTACCGCTTCAACCAAAGCGCCGACATGGAATGGGAGAACTACCACTCTAACGACACGCAAGAGAATCCTTTCATGCTCGAAAACGGCAAGGGCTATCTCTATGCCTCCAAGAATGATAGGACGCTGCATTTCAGCGGACCCTTCAACACCGACAACACCAAGACCGTCAATCTCGAATACGACGCCGACGCCGAGTTTGCCGGCTGGAACTTGGTGGGCAACCCGTTCCCCGTGCAGGCATGGACCAACAAGAGCAACTACAAGATGAACGCGGCAGGCACAGCCATCGAGCCGGTGGCGGTGTCGTCGGCAACGCCCATCGACGCCTGCACCGGCGTGATGGTGAAGGCCGAAACGGAAAACGAAACGGTGACCTTCAGCCGCACGGCGCAGCAAAGCGCGGGCAACAACGGGACAATCCAAATCGCCGTGGCGCAAGCCAACACACGCGTCAACGCCGTTCAGGACAAGGCCATCGTCAGCTTCAACGCCGGCGACCGTTTGGAGAAATTCGTCTTCGGCCAAACGGATGCCACAATCTACATCCCGCACGGCGGGAAGGATTATGCCGTGGCCACCGTGGGTAGCGTATTACGCCGATGGCGAAATACGCATCAACGAGGCGGACGCACGCGGCACGTCCCTACAGGTGGTTGACGTGACGGGACGTGTCATCATTAGTACAGACGTTGCGCGCAACGTCTCTACTGATGGAATGACGCCTGGCGTTTACGTTTTGCACCTCTTGTACGGCGACAACGTGCGGACGCAGAAAATCGTCATCCCATAACCTTGATTGTTAGGCTGTCGCACCATGGCAACCTCCTACTGATTACCACAAAAACAAAACTAATCACGAAAAAATCCCGTCAGCGATGACGGGATTTTTTGTGTTCCAACCTCCGAAGCGGTGGTTTAAGTTGGTGGTTTACAGCTTTTCGGGCGAAAGCACTTTGGGCGTGTAGGTCTTGCCCGTGCCTTGCATACCCTTGCCGCCGATGACGAAGGTGCAAGTAGGCTCAAGGTCGGTCAGGCTGCTTCCCGTGCTGGGTGCGCCCACAGGGAACGTGCCGGTAACCGTGTTCAGCACACGACCGTTGTAGCGCACGGTGAGGACGTAGTTCGTGGCAACCGTCTCGTCGCAGTTCTTGTACATCACGACGTAGGCCTTGTAGGTGCCGGCTTCAACGGTGGCATCGTCTTCGTAATAGATGTTTTCGTTGTTGATGTTGTCGATATTGCAACCGGCGTTGGAGTCGAGGTCAAGCTGGCCTCCGTTGCTGCTGGTGCTGTGTCCATAGTAGATGTGCGTGCCGTTAGGTTCAATCAGGTGGAGGTCGATGTCCTTGGCGTTGTCGAACGAGACGCTGACTTGCAGCTTGCCCGTCCCGACTTGGATCATGGAGACGTCGACATAGTAGATTTCGCTGACATCGCCTGACCTGTCGACGTAGGCGAATTGCATCGTGAACGTTTCGAGCGAGATGTCTTGCTTGACGACGAGGACAACGGAGCAGGTGCCGTCGGTGTTGCGCACCGGGGCGGCCTCGCAGTAGCCGAATTGGTCCTTGATACCCACAATCACGCGGGCCATGTCGCTCGGAACGGTGAGCGTGATGTAGGCCGTGCCTCCGGCAACGAGGCTGCCGTTCATGTTCACGTTGGAGATCTTCTTGCTGTTGTCGGGTTCGGGGAACTCGAAGCCGTGGTAAATGCCTTCTTCAAGCTCAAAGAAGTCCTTCACGCCTGCTTTTTGCAGGTCTTCTTTTTGGTTGCCGGTCTTGAAGCAACCGACAAGGAGAATCGCGCTAACAATCAAAGCGCCGAAAGCCGAGAATTTGTGCTTTGTCATAATGATGAAGTTTTAGGTGATTAAATTTGTTGTTGATGAAATGATTTGCAAATGACCATTGTTTTGTTGTTTGCGGTTTTGCGGCAAAGGTATGCCTACCATCATGATTGGGTCACTTCATTTTCACAAAAAAAACTGTCGTTTTTGCAGAAATGACAAGTTTTTAGCCGCGAAATCCGACACTTTTCGCTGTGAATTTGACAAAAATGGCCATAATTGATGCGCAGTGCTTCTTTTTTTGGCTACTTTTGCAACCCAAAACAGAGCGAAATGTTCCATTCCGTGTTCTCAACGATGCCCATGTTCGTGTGTGGGTTCTGGTCGGTGTTGTTCTTGCTCCAATTCGACAGGAAGAACACGCCCAAAGTCGTCTTCACCGTTTTTATGTTGGTCGCGACGGTACTCTATTTTTGCCACTGCCTTTATTTCAACAGCTGCTTTTCGGTTTTGCCCTTTTCCAATACCTTATATAACTTGGCTTCGCTTTCGGTGTATCCGCTGTTCTATGTTTACATCAGGACGCTCACTGACGTGAAGCCCCTCACATGGAAGGACTTTGCCCTGCTTTTGCCGGCCTTGCTTGTGTCGTTGGCGGTGGGATTGGTTTACCTGCTCATGTCGGGACAGGAAAGGACGGATTTCGTCATGGCTTGTCTTTACCACCAAACCGAAACGCCGTTCACGCCGATGATGCAGGTGCAGAGGTCGTTGCATACCGCCTCGAAGATACTGTTTGCGGCGCAAGTCGTGGCCGTGCTTGGTTTAGGCATCAAGAGGCTGAGTACACACAAACGGCGGATTGAAGCCTATTTTTCGTGTACCAACAAGTTGGATCTTTCGTCTGTGAAGTGGTTGTTGGTACTGTTCGCCCTCACCTCTCTGCTGTCGTTTGTGGCCAACCTGCTCGGACGCCACCGCTTCTTCGACGCCGACTCCATGTTGGCCGTACCGTCCACCTTGTTCTCCGTCGCGCTCTATGCCTTGGCCTACACGGGTTTCAACCAAGAACATTCGGCATCAAGCCTGATGGAGATGGACACCATGGTCAACGAAAAGCAAAAGGAACCTCACAATACTGTTGAACTTAAAGATTTGATTATAAAAAAGATGGAAGAAGATCAAGTATATCTTCAGCCCAATTTGAAGATTTCGGACTTGGCCGCGATGTTGGGCACCAACCGCAATTATCTCTATAACGCCATCAACGTTGACATGGGTGTCACGTTCTCCGAGTTCGTCAACCGTTATCGGATTGGCCACGCGCAACGGCTGCTTATGGAAAACCCAGAGGCGAACATGGAAGAAATCGCAATACGGTCAGGGTTCTCGTCTGAAGTCACCTTCTACCGCAATTTCAAGACCGTGACAGGAACCACCCCGTATAAATGGCTGAAGTCGCTGAAATAGCCGAAAACGCTATCCCTGTTCAATCCTCCGAAATCTCGCTCATCATGGCGCGGTAGGCCGAAAACACGTTGGCCCGCGAGATGTAGCCCAAATACTTCCCGCCTTGGATGACGGGGATGTTGTATTTGCCCGACTTTTGGAACTTGTAGACGATTTCTTCCATCGGCTCGTCGGGGTGGATGACGTAGTCGGGGAGGACGGCGAAATTCTGTATCGATTGGTCGTAATATTGCGTGTCGAAAAGAATGCCGCGCACGTCGTCGAACAAGACGTGGCCGCAGAAAAAGCCCTCCTTGTCGACCACGGGGAAGATGTTGCGCTTCGACGAGGCGATGAGCGGCAGCAGGTCGCGGAAAAGGCAATCAGGGTCGATGGTGCTGAAATTGTTTTCGATTAACTGGTTGATGGCCAACATGTTGAGAATGCTCTTGTCTTTGTTGTGGGTTACTTCAACGCCTTTTTCGGCCACCGCATTAGTATAGATGGAGTGACTGAAAAACAATCGGTTGATAGCGTAAGCCAAGGCAGCAACAATCATCAGCGGGACGATGAGCGCGTAGCCATTCGTGATTTCGGCGATAAGGAAAATGCCCGTCAGTGGGGCGTGGAGCATTCCCGCCACGAGGCCGCTCATCCCGACGAGGGCAAACTTGGCAGGGTTCAAGTCGCCGATTCCAAGATAATTGACCAACGTGGCGAAAAACAGTCCCGTGAACGCGCCGATGAACAAGGCCGGGGCGAAGGTGCCACCCACGCCGCCCGCCCCGAAGGTGAAGGCTGTGGCAAAGGCCTTCAGCAGGATCATGCCGGCGAAGAGGATGATGACCACGAGGTCGTAGTCCTTGAAGCGGGCAAACCACGGGTTGCCGAAGATGGGGCTGTAGTCGCCGCGCAAGGCCGAGTTGATGGCTTCATAGCCTTCGCCGTAAAGAGCTGGGAACAAGAATATTAATATGCCAAGCAAAGAGCCTCCGATGAGCAGGCGTTTCCATGGCGAAGCCACCTTGCTGAAACGTTTCTCGACGCTGAACGTCACCTTGAGGAAATAGGCCGAAACCAATCCTGCAAACAAACCCAAACCGATGTAATACAAGGCGTTGCTCGGGATGAATCCTTCAGCGATGGCGGCGGGATATTCCACCGTTTGGCCAAGGAAGAAATAGGCCGTCAGGATGGCGACAAACGAGGAGCAGATGATGGGCACCAATGCATTGAGCGACAGGTCGATCATAAACACTTCGAGTGCGAAGACGATGCCCGTGATGGGGGCTTGGAAGATGGCAGCGATGGCCGCCGCGCCACCCATGCCGATAAGCTGGATGGTATGCTTGTAGTCAAGCTTGAGCAACTGCCCGATATTGGAGCCGATGCTGCCGCCGGTCGACACGCTGGGGCCTTCCAATCCGACCGAACCGCCAAAACCAACCGTCAAGGCACTGGTGACGATGCTCGACCAAGTGCTGCTGCGGTCCACCTTGCCTTTGTTTTTCGAAATGGAGTAGAGGATGCCGGGAATACCGTGTCCGACTGGCTTCTTCAGCACGTATTTGCAAAACAGGATTGTGAGCAGGATGCCGATGGCAGGGCAAACGAAATAGAGCAGTTGCGAGTAGTTGAACTGCGCGTTGATGACCAAGTCGCGGATACCGTGCGCCAGTTTCTTGATGACGATGGCCGCCACGCCAGCAAGAAAGCCCGTCGGAATGCTGAGAATCAGCATGAAACGCCGGTCGGTCATGCGCCCCTCACGCCATTCGTTGAGGCGGTCAACCCAATGGTTTATCTTCTGTTTCAGCACGGTTTTGTTGGTTTTAACTTCGTTGCAATCGTGGATTTCGGCGGCTAAAATAGGAAAAAGTCAGATGTCGGCGGAAAAAAGTTTGGAATCTTCGTAAATCAAAACACCAATACCGCGCCACCGCCCTTTGCAAGATGTATTTTCACTTTGTTTCCCATCACCTGAATCTGTTCCGCTATGTAGTCCTTTGCCACGCGATTGGCGTTGGCGCCGTCGCGGAAGACTTTCCCCGACTTGGCTCCGAATTGGGGCAAAACGGAGAGGTCGATATAGAGGTCGCGCTCCTCCCAGTTGGTGATGGCACCCACATACCAACGGAAGTCTTTGCGTCGTGCAACAATCAAGTATTCGCCCACTTTTCCGTCTAATACGACCGTTTCGTCCCATACCGTTGGGATGTTGGCGATGAATTGGGTACATTCGTCCTCATTGAGATAGTTGCTCGGACTGTCGCAAAGCATGTTGAAAGGCGACTCAAAAATCACATACTCAGCTAATTGTCGGCAGCGAGTGCCTTGGCTCATCGGTTCGGTATAGATGGCGGAAAAGTTGTGTTGCTGGGCGTTTTTCATCGCGCCTTGGGTGTAGTCCATTGGGCCGGCCACCATGCGGATGAAAGGAATGGTGACTTCGTTGGTCACAAGGTCGCTTTGGTTGTCCCACTTGGCCTGTTCGAGGCCGTAAACGCCCTCATGGTTGAGCACGTTAGGATAGGTGCGGTTGAGACCCGTGGGCTTGTATGCGCCGTGAAAGTCGATGAAAAGGTTGTAGCGGGCAGCGGTTTCGGCCATACGGTAGTAAAAGTTGACCACTTTTTGGTCGTCGCGGTCCATGAAATCGACTTTGAAGCCAAATATGCCCATGTCGGAATAGTGCTGACAAACGAGCTCCATGTCTTTTTCGATGGCCGCATAACCAGCCCATAGCACTATGCCTACATTGCGCTCAAGCCCATATTCGACAAGTTCCTCTAAATCGATTTCGGGCACCACTTGAAAAAGGTCGGCTTGCTTGTTTACAGCCCAGCCTTCGTCGAGGATGACATACTCGATGCCGTATTGCGCGGCGAAGTCGATGTAATACTTATAAGTGTCGTTGTTGATGCCAGCCTTGAAATCGACGCCATAGACATTCCAGGCGTTCCACCAGTCCCACGCCACCTTGCCAGGTTGGATCCATGAAATGTCCTCCAAGCGGCAAGGCGAAGCCAAAAGATACACCATGTCGCTGTCGGCCAATTCTTTATCGTTCTCGGAGATGACCACGCAACGCCAAGGGAAAGAGCGTTTTCCTACGGTTTTGGCAATGAAAGTCTCGCGTTCCTTCACCACAAATTGCAGGTTGTTGTGTCCGCCTTGCACTTCGGTTTTCGGGTAACCGGCATGAACAGCGGAAAGACCGTTTTGGCCTTTCGCATTGCGGAGATACAGCCCCGGAAAGCCCTCCAAGTCGGCCTCGGTGACAACGGCTTTCTTGCCGTCTTTCAGTTCGACCAACAGCGGCAGGAAAGCCAGTCGGTCAGGTTCCATCTGGCTCAGGTTGGTGGAAGTATAAGTGTTTTCAAACGAGTTGAAAAACTGTTGCGTGATGAAGTCGCCATCGCCCTTTCGCGCATTGACGTAGGGGATGAGAGCCTTGTAATCAGCGTCGAAGTTGAAGTCGGCGGTCTCGTCTTCGACGACGATGGGTTTGCGGAAGTCGGTTTCGAAGCGATAGGCCACGCCTTCGTCGTAGGCTCGGAAAACGACCTTGTAGTTGCCTTTCAAAGTCAGCGTCAGTTCTTCATACGATTCAGGAATCTCGGCGCGTTTGTAGAACGGCGACTTCAAGGTTCGTTTGACCGATTGCGTCTTGGCGTTTTTCACCACGGGTTTGGTGCCAAGCTTGGTGCCGTCAATCAAGGTCATCCCGATGGGCGAAGGTGTCAAGACGCAAGTGTTTCCGTGCCTGACAGCATAGGTGAGTTGCTCGCCAGCCACGATGGTGACGGTGATGTCTTTGTCGGGCGATTGAAGCGTGTATTGCTTTTGGGCGAAAAGGCCCGTTGCAAGCAACAGCATAATGGAGATTAGCAAAGTGGTTCTTTTCATGGCGATTGGTTTTTCAAGGTTCGTAACGCGAAATAGATGGGCAAATATAGGCTTTTTTTGGATACAACGCCATCGGGAATCAACAATAATACAGCCAAAACTACGTTTGCATCCTGTATTTTTGTATTTTTACCGCCCAAAACTTTTTCATTATGAAACATCTTAGACTCTTAAGCATCCTTGTTTCACTATGTGTCATCACGCCGCTTGCCTTTGCCCAAGAAGGCGTTGGCATTGGCAATTGGCGCACACATCTGCCTTACCAAAAAGTTATCGCAGTGGAACCAGTGGGAGAAAAGGTTTATGCCGCAACGGAATACGAATTGTTCTATTACGACACACAAGACAATTCCCTCAATATCTTGAACAAGATCAATGGGCTGTCGGATATTGGCATCCGCACCATACGCTACAACAAAAGCCAACGCAAGCTGTTTGTGGCTTACACCAACGCCAACGTGGACTTGATTGATGCCGAAGGCAACATCATCAACATGAGCGACATCAAGGACAAGAACATCATCGGAAACAAAACCATCAACAACGTCTTCTTCGACGGCGACTTGGCTTATGTGGCCTGCAGCTTTGGCATCGTTGTCTTCGACTTGAAAAAAGAGGAGGTTAAGGACACCTATTATATTGGTAGTTATGGCGATATGGTGAACGTGACGGATGTCCAGTTCTTCAATGGCTTGGTATATGCCTCCACCGACAACGGCTTGTATCGCGCCCCGCTTTCGGCCACCAACCTGGCCAACTATGCCGCATGGGCCTTGGACAACACGCTGATACATCCTCATTTGGCTTATGTTGAAATGGAAGTGTTCAACGACAAGCTTTATCTGAATTACGACGGCGGCTTCAATGCCGACACCATGTTCGTTTACGACGGACACACATGGGGCTATTTCGACAAGCAAAACACCAGCCAGCGACTTGAGCTTCGTGCCTCAGGCGACCGTTTCCTCGTATGCAACCACTACAATGTGCAAGTGTTTGACCAAAGCATGGGCTTGGTTATTAATATCTATTCGCCAGGTGGGAGCATAGAACCATTGTCGGCTGCACTCGACGGAAACGGCAATTACTGGATCGGCGATTCTGACCGTGGCCTCATCAAGACCGATAACGGATGGAACAGCGAAGACATGCTGCCCAACGGCCCCGCTTCGAAAAACGTGTTTGAACTGAAAGCTTGCTACAACCAGGTGTGGGTATCAACAGGCGGCCATGCATCCAATTGGTCGAAACGCTATATGAAAGAAGGAGTGGCCTGCTTCGACGGAATGTGGAACGTGTTCAGTCCATCGACCATGGAAGCCCTCGACGGTTATTCCGACTTCATCTGCACCGCCACCGACCCTAACGACTTGTCGGTTACCTACGTCGGCACTTGGGGCGACGGCATCCTGAAACTGAAAGACAATGAATTGGTCGAGGTTTACAATGCCGAAAACAGCTCGATTGACTATTGGACTTCAGACCTTTCCAAAATACTCATCAGCGGCCTCGCCTTCGACAGCAAAGGCAACCTTTGGGTGGCCAATTCGGGTGCTCCCAACATCCTTTCGGTGATGGAACCCTCGGGCAGATGGCATTCCTACAGCCTCGGTGGAAACACCAGCGGAATCGACATCGGGACGCTGATGGTCGATAACAACGACTACAAATGGATTATCCGTCGCGGTGGCGAAGTGCTCGTTTTCAATGACAACGGCACACTCGACAACCCCTCCGACGATGCAGTGGCCACCGTCAATACGGGAACCAACACAGGCAACTTGCCTGGTTCGGTGAACTGCCTCGCCCTCGACCAAAGCGGCCAGGTTTGGGTGGGCACCACCGACGGGCCATGCCTCTTCTCCGACTCGAAAACCCTTTTCAGCGGATTACCCTACAAGGCTACCTTCAAAAACGTGCCCCGCAACGATGGCACAAACCAATCCGACCCTCTCTTCGCCGGCTCCAATGTGCTTTCAATGTCAGCCGATGGCTCCAATAGGATGTGGTTCGGCATGGAATCGGGTGCTGCTCTCATCTCTTTCGAAAACAAAATCAAGACCATCCACAGTTTCAACACCAACAACAGTCCCTTGCTCGACAATTCCGTTAGTCACATTGCCATCAGCAAGGAAGGCGAGGTGTTCTTTGGCACCAGCAATGGCATCATATCCTTCAAGGGTGAATCGTCCAGCCCCGAGCCAGAGGTCACGAATGTGATTGCCTACCCCAATCCCGTCAGACCAGGCTACTCGGGTTATGTCGGCATCAAGGGATTGGTGGCCAACTCGGTGGTCAGGATTACCACTGTCGATGGCGCCTTTGTCACCGAACTCTTGTCGGAAGGTGGGCAAGCCGTTTGGGATTGCACCAACATCAACGGGCAAAAGGTCAGTCCAGGTGTCTATCTTATCTTCACGAGCACCAAGCGTGGCCAACAACGCTTTGCGACCAAAATCCTGATCATGAACTGATGAACGATAAGACGGAAGGCATCGTCCTGCAAACGTTGCGCTATGGCGAATCAAGCCTCATCGTGAAGGTGTTCACTCGCGACTTTGGCCTGAAATCCTACATGCTGAAAGGGGCTTTTGCACGCAAGTCGAAATACAAGCCCGCCTTGTTCCAAAACCTGAACAGGATAAGTTATGTGGAAGCGGGCCGGCAGAAAACGGCTTCCTTGGGCTATCTGAAGGATGTACAGCTTGCCTTGGTGTATCGAAGCTTGCCTTTCGTGATGGACAAGAGCGCCATCTTGATGTTTGTCGGCGAACTGCTTGGCAAGACCATCACCGAGCAGGAAAAAAACGTGGACTTGTACGATTTCATCGCACGCTCGATGCAATGGCTCGACCTTGTTGAAAGCGACTATGCCAATTTCCCCTTGTATTTTACCCTCGAAACAACCCGCCACCTCGGGTTCTATCCCATGTCGAACTACGAGGCGGGATTCTGCTTCGACATGATGGAAGGCCGGTTTGTGCACGACGTTCCGCTTCATCCCTACAGCCTCGACCCCGAAGCGGCCTTGTTGTTGTCGCGACTGATGGGGAAGGGCATCGACGAGGCTTGCCGTCAGCCGCTCAATGTGGTCCAAAGGCGCGTGCTTTTGGACGGGCTCATCGCCTTCATGCGCCTTCATGCGCCTGTGTTGCGCGGGTTTCACTCGCACGAGGTGCTTCGCGCAGTGTTGGGATAAAAAAAGCAGCCCCGAGGGAGGGCTGCCAAAACAATTTGGAATTATAACTATGAAGAAAACTTATCTCAATTCGAGAGAGGTCTGGCCAACGAGCTTCCCTCCTTGTTCATACACGTCGATGAAATAGGTGCCAGGCATCATTTGTCTCTCTGAAGGCTTGATGTAATAAGCTCTCACGTCGGTCTCCTTGCCGTCGTAATTGACGCGCACTTTCTCTGTGTATTGCAGCGTCTCGCCATTGGCGTTGAATGAGTATTCGTCGCCAGTGCCTTTGCAGATAATGGCGCGGTTGGGGTCGGCAATGCGGACGTAGAAAAGCTTAGTCCCTGTTTCGACCAAGTCGTTTTGGCCCACGGTGAAATCGATCTTGATGCGTTCGGCACGGTTGGCCTTGTTGGTCGAGGTTTCCCTGCTGCCGCCTTTGAAATAGACGGCGTCGGCAGCGTAGTTGTAAATCTTCAGCGTGGCCGCTTGGTTCACCTTGTTGGCCAGTTCCTCTTTTTGGCGTGTCAGGTTGGTGTTCTGACGGCGTTCTGCCTGAAACTCCTCGCGGATACGCTCGTTCTCGGCCACCAGTTCGCGATTGACCGTGTAGAGCGAGTCCATCTGGCGCACATATTTCTGCGAGATGGCCTGCAACGAGGCCACTTTCTGCTTGATGCGGTTGTAGTCCCACTGCGACTCAAGCAATCTCTTGATTTCGATGGCATCCGCTTGAATGATACTGTCTTTTTCGGCCAACTCGGCACTGAGTTCTCCGTAACTTTCCTTCAACTCGTTGTGAACCTTCATGAGGCTGTCCACTTCGGCCTGAAAATCTTGGCGTTGCAATTCCTTTTCGGCTTCCAGCTCCTTCAGGTCGCCTTTCACCGAAGAAAGATGCACCATAAGGAACACCAAGGCTGCCGCCAAAATGCCGATGATGGCCCAAAGCCATACTGGAATGCCGTTTTTCTGTTTTTTCTCTGTGTTCATTTCTATACGTTTTTTAATGATTCATTTTTCCAAAAACCACGTTGCTCGAATCGTTGATTGGCTCCACCTTCGCCCTTGGCAGGCTGACGGGAAGGTATTGCCCCACGGCATCGATATAAACCACGATGCGCTTGTCTTTCACAGATTCGAGACGCCCTGTCAAGCCCTGCATCGGGCCGTGCGTGATTCTGACGAGTTGGCCTATCTTCAGGTCCTCGTTCCTCATGGACTTTTCTTCCTTGTCTTGCTCGTAGTCGTCAATGTAGTGCTTGATGGCAAGGATTTGGTTTGCGGGGACTACTACGGGCTTGTGCTCGAAGCTCACAAACTTCACCACGCCGGTCGTTGTAAGGATGGGAATGTATTCCTTCGCATTGGAAAAGACGAACAAATAAGACTTGAACAGAGGTTCTTCCACCTTCTTGCGGCGATCGCTCCATTGCTTGATGCGCGTGATAAGAGGAAGGTAGGCCATGATGCCCATGTCCTGAAGCTGGACATAAACTTTCTTCTCAAAACGCGACCTGACATAGATGGCGTACCAATGTCTTTCGTCCTTTGCTGCCATTGCCAACGCTGTTATTCTTTTTCCTTCTTCTCCTTTTTTAAGATATGGCGGCGTTTCTTGTTGCCGCTTTCGTCTTCACCATAGTAGCCGTGTCCGCCGTAGCCATAGCCATAAGCGTAGCCGTAGCCATAGGTGTAGCCGTAGCCATATCTGTACTTGCCGTATCCGTATCCCTTTCCGGTCTCAATGCCGTTGATGATGATGGACACCTTGATGTCGCGGTCTTCAAGATCCTTGATGACGCTGCCGAAAATGTTCTTGTTGGTTATGCCTTGGCGGACAATGAACAGGTTGACATCGCTGTGGCGCATCAGCAGGAAGGAGTCGGTGACGAGACCCAAGGGCGGCGTGTCGATGATGATGTAGTCGTAGCGTTTCTTCAGTTCCTCGAAAAGCTCGTCGCACTTGGAGGAGGCAATCAGCTCGGCAGGGTTGGGAGGGATGGGGCCTGCTGTGATAATGTCGAGGCTCGGCAGCGCCGACGAGGTTTGTATGATGTTGTCAAGCGTTTCTTCCTTGTTGGAAAGATAAGAACTGATGCCGACGTTGTTTGTAAGGCCGAAGTCTTGGTAGATCCTTGGTTTGCGCAAGTCAAAGCCGAGCAGGATGGTCTTCTTGCCGTAGAGGGCATAGATGGAAGCCAAGTTGATGGAGTTGAAGGTCTTGCCAATGCCTTGCGTGTCACCAGTAACCAAAATGGTCGTCTTTTCCTTGTTTTGGGTGATGTATTCGATGTTGGTGCGTATGGCACGGAACGACTCCGATATTGGGGCCTTGGGCGAATTGACCACCACCAACGGGCTTGTGCTGTCGGTCATTGCCACTTGGCCAATAATCGGGTATTTGGTCAGCTTCTCAATGTCTTTGCGGTTATTGACATTCACATTGAAGAAGTCTTTGAGGAACAGGTAGAGTGCGGGGATAAGCAAGCCGAGTATAAGGGCGACGAGATAGTTCATGGATGAGCGCGGCTTGATCATGGAAGTGAGGTCAAGGCGTGCTTCGTCGAGGACTTCGTTGTCGGGCGTGTTGGATGCGCGCAGGATTTGCGCCTCAGCGCGGCGTTGCATCAAATACTTGTAAGTGTCGTCATTGAAGTTGAAGTTGCGCTGGTAGTTAATCAGTTGGCGTTCTTTCTCGGGCAGCACCTTCGATTCTGCCTCGGTGCGGGCTATGCGCTTGTCAAGCTCCTTGAGGCCCATCTCGGAATTCTGCACAAGTTGGTTCACCGTTTCGAGAAGGGTGCGTTTCGTGGTCACGATTTGCTCGTCTATTTTCACGATTTGGGGGTGTTGCTCGGTGAGGGTAAGCAGTTGGGTGGCCTTGGTTTGCGACAGCGTCACCAATTGCTGTACCAAGCGCTCAAGCAAGGGGTCGCTGATGCCCATCGTGCTGGGGGCGGCAAGGTTTTCGGGGTCGTCAATCTGGCTTTGTATGTAGCTTTGAAGGCGCTTGTAGAGCATCAAGTTGACGTTCTTCTCCGAACGCTCCTTGTCCAAGGTGCGCAAGGTGTTGTAAACCTGGCTGGCCTGCTGGTCGAGGTTCATCAGGTCGTTGCGGGTGCGGAATTCTTTCAAGGCGTTCTCAGCCGTGCTGAGCGACTGTTCGATGTCGCCCAACTGGTCGTTGATGAATTGGATGGTGTTTTCCGATACGAGGTTCTTGCGCTCCAATCCGCGCGACACATACTCATTCATGAGCAGGTTGATGAAATCAATGATTTTCTGTTTGTTGGGACCGCTCATGGTAATGGCCACCACCGACGACGACTTGCTGTTGGGGCTTGCCGTATAACTACTCATCTGGTGGACGAGGCTTGGATAGCTGTTGAGCCAGAAACTCAAGTTTCTGTCTTTCACTTGGCTTAAGGTGGTGCCTTCGTTGAGCACGATGCGAATGCGGTTGTATCCGTTGTCGATCCACTCGCCTTGCCTGTGCTTGCTTTCGAAGGCAATCTTCATCGGGATGCTTTTGACATCTTGTCCGAGGAGGAAATCGTAGGTCTTCAAAAACTCGCCGTTGGCGGTCAAGACGAAAGTGCTGGTGTCGATGAAGTTGATTTTGTAAACCAGGTTGACAGCTTGCGGCACACTATTGTCAAACTCCACGGTGAAAGGTGAGCTCTTGTAGAGTTCGCTATCCTTTATGCGGCCTTTGCCCATGTAGGTCACCTCAGCGCCCATTTTCTTGACGACGCGCTCTCTGAGCCTATAGGATTTAAGGATGGCAATTTCGTTGTCAAGGTTCTGGTAGCTGCTGAAGTTGCCAGAGGTCATGATGGATGTCGGGTCCACGGTGCGTCCTTCCTTCACGATGACGGTGCCTCGGGCTTGGTAGATGTTGGTCGTGTAGCGGTTGACGAGGAAGGCAGCCACCAAAGCCACCACCGCGCCAATGGCAAACAAATACCAATTGTTCAGAAAAATATATACAAGTTGTTTGATGTCGATTGAGGCCTCGTCGTTCTGGTTGTGAGGCACAAAAGCTTGCTTTTCGTTTTGTGTAGCCATAATGCTGTGTTTTGCTGTTTCGGAAAAAATCAGTTCTTTAATAGACTACGAACCAAAGTGACTGCGGTGAAGCCCAAAGACACGATGGAGAGCACCGTGGAATAGGGGAACGAGGTGAAACCCCACTGCTTGGCGGGCAACGGCTCCACATAGATGATGTCGTTGGGTTTCAGGTAATAGTAGTTCGACGAAAGAATGTCGGCTTGGCCCATGTCCACGATGATGATTTCCGAGCCGTTGTCGGTTTGGCGGACGATTTTCACCTTGTCGCGCTTGGCGAAACTGGTCATGTTGCCAGCCATGGAAATGGCTTCAAACAGGTTGATTTGTGCCTGATACACTTTATACATCCCTGGCTTGCTCACTTCGCCGAGCACGGTAAGGTTGAAATTGGCCAATTTCACGGTGAGCGTGGTTTGGTTGAGATACTGGGCCAAAGCGGTCTGAAGCTTTTCTTTGGCTTGGTCAACGGTGAGGTTCTTCAGCTCAATTTTGCCGGTGAGTGGCATCTCGATGAAGCCGTCGTCATCCAAGGTGTAGGACGTGAGGTAGATGCCCGCCTCCGAGTAGGAAGATGTCGAGCGAGCGGCGCCTTCGCCGTTGAGAGAAGGGGAACTGCGGTCGTCGATGGGATTGACCGCACGGATATAGAGGTTGTCGCCAGGTTGGAGCTTGTAGTTCAATGAACGCTCATTGACGTAATTCATCGACTGTGTCTCGGAAATCATCTGTGCGTCTTTCAGGTAAAGCATCTTCTTCTGCGGGACACAGGAAGCAAAAGCGATGACAAACATCAAGGATAGGAATCCGGTTTTTTTCATAAAACTGTATTTCATAACGTTGGGTTTTTATTCAATGGTTGTTGTTCAAGACGATTTCCTTGACACCTACAAGGGGTGTCTTGGGCATACGGTATTCGATTTGGAAACGGTATTTTCCTGGTTCGGAAATGCTCAATTCCTTGTTTATAGGGAAGCCAAAGGTGTGGCAACCGTCCTTGAGCGGGCTTTTCCACGCGCCGTCGTTGTCTTTCAGGTTGAATTTGTAACCCTTGGCGCGATAGCGGTCGCCATGGCTGTCGAAAATGGTGAACACCATCTCGAAATAGTCGAATGGGTAGTCGTCGGTGAAACTGATGCGCATATCGATGTCGAAAGTGGTCGGATCCTTAAGCTCGACAACGTTATAGACATAATCAAACCTCTCCCACACGGTGTTGTGGAAGGTGTGCTCGACCAGAGCGGCATTTTTCGACGGGTGCGAACATCCGAAAGCCATCAAGCAGGCGACCATCAATATCCAAAAAGCAGACTTTTTCATAATAAATTCAAACGTGCAAAAATACAAAAAAAATCATTGTAATTGTGAATAGGCAATATTTTTTGGAAATATGGCTGGCAGACGCAAAAAAAGTATTACCTTTGTCCATCGCGATTTCAACATGAGCAACAAATCCAACAATCTGACAAATAGAAAGTTACTTGTGATGGGGGTGTTCGTCACGGTGGGTGTGGTGTATTTGGTCAGGTTGTTTTCGTTGCAGGTGCTCGACAAGAAATACAAGCAATTGGCCGACAACAATGCCCTTCGTTTCGTGACGCAATATCCCGCAAGGGGCAAGATTTTCGACCGGAACGGCAATCTGATGGTGTTCAACGAGGCGGTTTACGACCTGATGGTGATCCCCAAGCAGGCCTGCAAAATCGACTCGGCGCGGCCTTTCGACACGATGGAGTTTTGCCGGCTGTTGCGCATCAGCAAAGAGTCATACGTCGAAAGGATGGCAAAGGCGAAAAAGGAGTCATACATGAAGCCTTCGCCTTTCCTTACGCAAGTGTCGAAAGAAGACTACGCGCACATCGCCGAGGTTTTATACCGCTATCCGGGTTTCCGTTTCCAGACGCGCACCGTGCGCCATTATCCCAGTGCCATTGCGGCGCACACCTTGGGCGACATCGGCGAAATCAGCCAAATCGAGCTTGAACGCGACAAGGAAGGCGAGTGCTACTATCGCCAAGGCGACTATATCGGCAAATCGGGCATCGAAAAGTCGTATGAGAGGGAATTGCGTGGCGTGAAAGGCCTCAAGGTGGTGGTGGTGGATGTGCACAACCGCGAGATGGGACGGTTCATGGACGGCGAACTCGACGAAGACCCTGTGGCAGGGAAAGACATATACCTCGGTATGGACGCCGACCTGCAGGCCTACGGCGAGCAGCTCATGGTGGGCAAGATAGGCTCTGTCGTGGCCGTCGAACCTGCCACCGGACAAATCCTGGCTTTTGTTTCAAGCCCGACCTACGACCCCAACCTCCTCGTGGGCCGCGAGCGTGGCACGCATTACAAAGAACTTCAGAACGACCCGATGAAACCACTCATCAATCGTGCCGTCAGTGGCACCTATCCGCCTGGCTCCACCTTCAAAACCGTGGTCGGACTCATCGCCATGCAAAGCGGCAGCATCACACCAGGCACCTGCTTCCATTGCTCGGGACAGGCCTCGCTGCCTATCAAGTGCACGCACTCGCACGGCTCCAGCCCCGACTTCGCCAACGCCATCATGAACTCCTGCAACCCTTACTTCTATGAGTCGTTCAAAGCAACCATCAACAACCGGAAGTTCGGTGGCGTGAAGCAAGGCTACCAGTATTGGAAGGATATGACCTATAAGATGGGCCTTGGCCACAAGTTCAACACCGACATCCCTTACGAGCGCTCGGGCAACATACCCACGCCTGAATACTACGACAAGATGTATGGCGGCCAATGGAACGCCGTCACCATCCGCTCGTTGGGCATCGGGCAGGGCGAGGTGCTGCTGACGCCTTTGCAACTGGCCAACATCGCGGCAATGATTGCCAACGAAGGATTCTACTATCCACCTCATCTCATCAAGTGCTTCGGCGACTCGACGGCCATCCCCGAAGTGATGACGACCAAAGTGTTTTCGGGCATCGAACCCCAGTATTTCAGAGTGATGAAAAGAGGCTTGCGCACGGTGTTCAGCGGTCCGGCGGGAACGGCACGGCGCTTCGAGATGAAGGACATCCCCCAATGCGGCAAGACGGGCACGGCACAAAACCCGCATGGCAACTACCATTCCAACTTCGTGGCCTTTGCACCCGAAGACGACCCGAAGATTGCCATTGCTGTCATCATTGAAAACGGAGGATATGGTGCCACTTGGGCGGCTCCCATCGCCAGCCTGATGATAGAGAAATACATTCGCGGCTACACCGTCCGCGAAGAATTGGAAAAACGCATGATGGAAGGAAGAATCTCATATAAGAGCGAAAGATGATCTACAACAACGACAGCAGAAACAGCATAATTGGGAAAATCGACTGGATTACGGTGCTGATTTATCTCGCCCTCGTGATGGTGGGTTGGTTCAGCATCTTCTCCGCCAAGTACAACGAGCTTCACCCCAGCATCTTCGACTTCTCGATGGAATATGGGAAGCAGTTGGTCTGGATTGGGGCTGCGTTGCTTATAGGCTTTGTCGTGTTGCTCATCGATGCGAAGTTTTTCAATGTTTTCTCTATGTGGATCTACGTTGTCGTTTTGGCCGCACTTTTCATGGTCTTGGTGTATGGCAAGGCCACCAAGGGAGCCACCGCGTGGATTGAGTTCGGGCCCGTCAAGTTCCAGCCTTCCGAGTTCGCCAAGATGGCCACGGCCTTGGCCTTGGCTGGCTATCTCGACCGCCTCGACGTGGATCTTCGCAAACGCAAAGACATCTTGGTTAGCTGCTTGCTCGTCCTTGTCCCGATGGCTTTGGTGCTGTTGCAAAACGACACAGGATCGGCCATCGTTTTTGTTTCGTTCATTTTTGTCCTGTATCGTGAGGGGATGCCAGGTGCGGGTGCCTTGATGCTTTGTGGCGTGTTGGCCGTGCTGGTTTTTGTCTTCACCCTGCTTTGGGGCCAAAAAACCATGTTCATCATCCTCGGCATATTGTTTGTGTTGGTCATGGCATTCCGACTGCTGACGAAAAGGCGCGGTCTCGTCCCAACGGTGGCCGTTTTCATGTTCATGTTCGTCTTTGTCTTTTCGGTCGATTTCGCCTTCAACAAGGTGCTTCTTGACCACCAACGCTCCCGCATCGAGGTGCTGCTTGGCATGAAGGAAGACAACAAAGGCGCTGGCTACAACGTCTATCAGTCGAAAATCGCCATTGGGTCGGGCGGCTTGGCTGGAAAGGGCTTTCTGGAAGGCACACAAACCAAATACGACTTCGTCCCCGAACAGCACACCGACTTCATTTTCTGCACCATTGGCGAGGAGGGTGGGTTTTTGGGCACTTCAGCTGTGGTGTTGCTTTATGTGGCCTTGCTCATGCGGATTGTCACCTTGGCGGAACGGCAGAGGTCCACTTTCAGCCGGGTTTATGGCTACGGCATCGCGGGAATCTTCTTTGTGCATGTGGCCATCAACATCGGCATGACAGTTGGGCTGGTGCCCGTCATAGGCATACCCCTGCCTTTTTTGAGTTACGGTGGCTCAAGCATGTTGGCTTTCACCATCATGTTGGCCATTTTCGTCAAGCAAGACGCCAACCGACTCAATGTGTTATGAGTTTTTAGGCCCGTTTGTCGAAAAAAATCATTACTTTTGCAATTTATTTCGCCCACAAACGTTCAATATGCATGAAACACATCTTTTTGATTCTATTCGCACTGATACCGTTTTCCGGACTTTTCGCCCAAAACCATGACCCCGAATATCCTGACCCCGACAGCCTTGACATGGTGCTCGACGAGCAGGAAATCCAAGACTTGAACTCCGGCAAAGCCGTCGTTGAGGAATCGACGGTGCTGGAGATGTTGGACAAAATCAGTACCAACAGCTATTTCAAAGATGTGTATCTCGACATCGACTCGTCGGTGATGAACGTTTACGGCTATAGCAAATACGAGGTGCCGGTCTTCCCTGACTCGATTTACCAGCAACGCATTGAGGCTTTGTCGGGCCAAACCACCATCCCGTTGGTTTTCAACACCCATGTGAAATCGTTCATCGACTTGTATGCGAATCGGTTACGGACGCAATCAAGCCGCATGTTGGGACTGTCGCATGTCTATTTCCCGATGTTTGAGGAGATGCTTGACAAATACAATCTCCCACTCGAGTTGAAATATCTGGCCATGGTCGAGTCGGCACTCAATCCCGTGGCGGGTTCGCGAGCAGGTGCCAAGGGTTTGTGGCAGTTCATGTTGGCAACAGGCAAAGACTATGGCCTGAAGGTTTCAACGCTTGTGGACGAGCGTTACGATCCTTTGAAAGAAACCGTGGCGGCTTGCCAATTCTTGCAAAGCCTATATGCCCGCTATGGCGACTGGTTCCTTGTGCTTGCGGCCTACAACTCGGGCCCCGGCACGGTCAACAAGGCCATTCTTAGGGCAGGGGGCGTGAAAAACTATTGGGCAATTTGGCCTTATCTGCCCAAGGAAACGCGCGGTTATGTGCCCGCATTCATCGCCGTGACTTATGTGATGAACTACGCCGCCGAACACAACCTTTATCCCATCAATCCAGGCTTGCTTCTTCATGGCACCGACACGGTGATGGTGCGCGACTACCTGACCTTCGACCAAATCACTGAATATGTGGGCGTTCCGATGGAAGACATTAGGTTTTTCAATCCCCAATACACCAAGCAAATCATCCCAGCCTCGCCCGACAACCTTTGCGAACTGCGCCTCCCGTTGAAATATGCCCTTCGTTTCGTCCAACTCGAAGACAGCATCTATGCCTATAAGTCGAAAGCCGAGATACAACGCGAACAAATCGTGGAACAGGTTAAGGAAGTGAGCGACAGCTTCGTGCATGTGGTGAAACGAGGCGAAAGCCTCGGCAGCATCGCCAAGAAATACCGCGTCAGTGTTTCGAACATCAAGAAGTGGAATCGCTTGAAACGCGACATGATCCAATCCGGACAAAAACTGACCATCTACCGTTCGGGCGCCCCGATGGCGCAGGCAGGCAAGTCGCCCAAGACGTCAAAGTCGTCGAAGGAGACATCCTCAACCGTCACACACACTGTGAAACGTGGTGAAACCCTCTCTTCCATCGGACGCAAATACGGTTGCTCGCCCAACGAAATCAAAAAATGGAACCACCTGAGAAGCAACAATATAAAATCGGGTCAGAAACTTAAAATCAACAAGTAAAACGACAAGGATATGAAAAGCATCGTCAAGCCTTTGACCATATTGCTGATGGCAATTGCCGTCAGTGCTTGTTCCGATAAGCCGGCCACGGGCAAGAAAGACCGATCGGCTGGTGGAACCTCCGAAATTCTCGTTGTCACCCAAAACAAAGAGCAATGGGATGGCATGATTGGCGATTCCATTCGTCATTATTTCCTTGATTACCAATACGGCTTGCCACAACCTGAAGCCCAAAACGATTTGGCACACATCACTTTGAAAGGCTTCTCTGACATGTTCAAGAAGCACAAATGCATCCTTGAAGTCGAAATCAATCCACACTTCGAGTTTGCAAAGGCCGAGACCGCCGAAAACCTTTGGGCAGCACCGCAACGCTATGTGAAAATCACAGCCCCCAACGCCACTTCATGGGTTGAACTGTTTGAGAGCCAGAAAGAAGTCTATAAGTTGTGGTTCGACAAGGTGGAACGTGAGCGTATTCTGAGCGTGTTTCGCCCTTCTGTCGATAACAACATAGTTAATGCCATCAAGGAGAAGATGGGTTTCACCCTGACCGTTCCGCAAGGATTCTATATTGCCAAGAACGAGCCTAATTTCATGTGGCTGCGAAAAGAGCTGGAGCGCTCGAGCAGCTGCCTGCTCATTTATCAGACACCCTATCATGACACGGCTCAGTTCAGCGTGAACAGCCTTGTGGCTATGCGCAACATGATGCTGAAGCAATACATCCCCGGCCCCTTGGAAGGTTCCTACATGGCCACCGAAACCGAGTTTGTGCCGCCTCTGGTGAACTATGTTCCCGATTTTCCGGCTGGCTACGCCGTCGAAATGCGCGGTATGTGGAAAGTGGAAAACGACTTCATGGGCGGCCCTTTCGTTTCATACACCTTCGCCGACCAGCGCACTGGAAATCTCGTCACAGTGGAAGGCTACTACTACGAGCCTAATCAAAAGAAACGCAATAGTCTATTGCAGCTCGAAGCCATCCTCTACAGCCTGAAACTCGTGGAATAGGTGTTATTCTGCCTTTTTATAGACAATCGTTATTTCCCCCAACGGCGAAGACGTCGTGGTGACGATTTCGCCGTTTTTCCATTGTCCGAAATAGTCACAGTCCCAAAACAGGCTTCCTTGCTTGTCGGTGCTGATGCGTCCCGTTGCCTTTGTGTCTAAGCTGTAGAAAACCAGCGAGGAATCGTTGTTAATAACGAAATGGTTGTGTTTTTCCAGCTCGCCGACTTGCTTCACCATGTCGGGAGTGCTGCGCCTTTCGTCGAATTGGACGCTCACCTTGTCGGCTTTCCACTCGCCGATGAGCGAGTCGGCCTTGGGCTGGCAGGCACAAAGCACCAAGGCAAGGCAAAAAAGGGGAAAAAACGTTTGTTTCATGGCGCAAAGATACGAAAATTCTGTACTTTTGTAGGCACAAACCTTCTTCATGGAGCAACAAAATCTGCCATGGTTCAAGACGGAACAGCGCGAAGACAAGACCTTTGTTTTCGACCCGTTGCGCCGTCGTTATGTCGCCCTCACGCCCGAAGAGGAAGTGAGGCAGAAGGTGTTGTATCTCCTCGTGGAGCATTTGCATGTGCCGACGGGCCTTTTGGCGGTGGAGTATTCCGTCAAGGTGAACGGCATGGACAAACGTTGCGATGCCGTCGTCTTTGCCGTGGATGGCCGCCCGCTGATGGTTGTGGAATGTAAGGCTCAAAACGTGAAAATCACCGCCAAAACCCTCGACCAAGTCGTGCGCTACCATGCTGCCCTACAGCCGCGCTTCTTGTTGCTCTATAACGGACTCGAAGGCCATTGCCTCAAAGTGGAGAATGGCGTTTTGCAAGCGATGGACCACTTGCCTGACTATGCTGAGATGACAGTCACCCCTTTTTCAACTGCTCCATAGCGTAGGCATACGCTCCGACGGCCACTGCCGACGAGGTGCCGAGCTTGGTGATGCCCACGCCGACGCGCTTGGTGGGGTCGTACCACACCTGCTTGTTGCTGAATGGCACCTTGATCATCATGCCGGGCTTTTCGGTGAAGCGGATCATGTCTTCGGGGTCCATCAGGTTGTAGGCGTCGGTTTCCATGCGGCTGAGCGGGTTCCCGTTGAGTCCCACAAAGGGTTCGTTCATCTTCTTGATGAGCGTGGGCATAAACACGGGCCAAGCACCCGAAAGCCCGCCGCCGATGACGATGATGCCGTCGATGAGCGAGATGGCGTTGGCCAGCACGTCGGCCAAGGCCGTGGCAAGTACTTCCCACGACTTAAGAGCGGCTTCCTTGTTGCCTTGTTTCTCGCCCTTTGCGATTTTGTAGATGTCGAATGGATGCGGTGTGTTGTCGAAGGCGATGCCGGCCTCGAGGCCATACACGCGGCGCACGGCGCGGATGCTGATGCTGTCTTCGGCACTGGTTTCGGGATGAATCGGGTTGCGGAAACGGTTGATTTCGCCGCCCGCCGAGTTGTCGCCATTGAGCAACACCTTATTAATAACAATGCCGCCGCCAAAGCCAGTCCCGATGGTCACGCCGAGCAGGTTTTGGTACTGCTTGGGGTTGCGTTGCTGTGCGAGCAGCTTGTTCACTTCAGGCAGCAGGCCGCCAAGGGCTTCGCCGTAGGCAAATAGGTCGCCGTCGTTGTTGATGTAAACGGGCACTTGGAACTCGTTTTCGAGCATGGCCTTCAGAGCCACGCCACCACGGAAGGCAGGTAGGTTCTCCAAGTCGCCGATGATGCCGTTGGGATAGTCGGCGGGGCCAGGGAAGCAGAAACTGATGGCTGCTGCCTTCTCGCCGCAGCGCGTTTCACATTCGTGGAAGCCCATGATGAACTTCTTGAGCACTTCCTCAAGAGTGGGGGCAGCCGATGGGATGGTGAAAGGCTCGATGACTTCCAAGCCGTCGCGAACGGCCGAGAACTTAAACCCCGTGCCGCCGGCATCGAGGATGAAGATAGTGGGGTTGCTATTCATGTTGTTTCGGTTTTTGGTTGTTGCTTATCCTTGAATCTTTCCACCCAAAGTGTCCACATAAGGAAAATGACAAGATAGAAAAACGCTTTGAAAATGTAGTCGTGGGCGAGGTGAAAAGTGTTGATGTCGTTGCCCATCAGGCGGATGTGGATGTTGGGCCACCACATTTCCATCAAAAGAATGCCGCAAATGCGCACCACGTTGGTCCACTCGATAATGACCAAACCTGCGGGGATATACCACAATTTGTGCTTCCATGGACCGGGAAAAAGCACCATGAGAAAAACCCAGTGCAACCATTGCTTGAGGCTCGCACATTCGGGGGCAATGCCCACGCGCGCCCAACCGCCATCGCGGTTGGGGGTGGCGATGACCCGATGGCCGGAAATGGTGGTGATGTCGATGTTGAAAACATGGTCGAGCACCCAGCAACATTGCCCGTAAACAAGGTCCACCGACCAAACCATCAGTGCGTCAATTTGTCGTTTTACGGGCCAATAGTCCAAGGCCTGCCAGCCTAAATAAAGGTAGTGGAAACTGATTATCAATAAGATAAACATGCCTACATTCACCGTGCTCTGGTTTTTGGGGTTCTTGCAATAAGCCTTGATGTCGTCTGTTTTCATGTCAAGAAATTGGGGTGCTAAAATACGGAATTAATGAAATATCCTTAACTTTGCAGCGCAAAAATAATGAAAACATGGAAAACGACACGATAATTTCGGGAGTTGCCGAAACAATCAAGGACGATTCGGCCATCCAAAACATGGCAGACGCGGTGCACCGTATTGCCAGCACGCCCTTTTCTGAATGGTTCCCCGAACTGATCAAGACCTATATGGTGCCTTTGGCCGTCAAGATAGTGATTGCAGTCATTGTGCTGTTTGTGGGCCGTTGGATCATCAAATTGATAAAGAAGGGGCTGACAAAGATGATGGATCGGCGCAAGACAGAGCCTACGCTCAACGCCTTTCTGATGAGCCTTGTTTCGGTGATTCTTTCTTTCTTCCTTTTCATGGCCATCATTGGCATACTCGGCATTAATACAAGCTCGCTCGTTGCTTTGCTGGCTTCGGCGGGATTGGCCATCGGCATGGCCTTGAGCGGCACGTTGCAGAACTTTGCGGGCGGCGTGATGATTATGCTGTTTCGGCCTTTCAGGGTGGGCGACTTCATCGCGGCTCAAGGCTACGAGGGCTTCGTGAGCGAAATCCAAATCTTCAACACGCACCTGCTCACCACCGACAACAAGTCGGTCATCCTGCCTAACGGCGCCCTTGCCACTGGCACGATGACCATTTTCTCGAAACAGGAAACACGCCGTGTGGACTGGGTGTTTTCCATCGCCTATGGTGACGATTTCGACAAGGCCAAGGCCGTGTTGAAACGCCTTTGCGACGACGACAACCGCATACTGAAAGCCCCTGAGCCTTTCATCGAATTGTCGAAACTGAACAATAGTTCGGTCGATATCACTGTGCGTGTATGGGTGAAAACCCCCGACTATTGGGGTGTGTACTTCGCCTTGAATGAGCGCGTTTACAAGGCTTTCGCCGCCGAAGGACTGAATATCCCATTCCCGCAATTGGATGTTCACATGAAATGATTTTTTTTGGGAAAAAGCTTTGCGAATCAAAAAAATGTGTATTTTTGCAGCCCGTTTCAAAAAGCATTTGTAAATCAAAAAAGGATAAAGAGTCATGTCAAAAGTTTGTCAAATCACAGGAAAGAAGGTCATGCACGGCAACAACGTTTCGCACTCCAACAAGAAGACCAAGAGAACGTTTGAGCCGAATCTGAGAATCAAGAAGTTCTATGTTCCGGAATGGGACGAGTGGGTTGTGCTGAAGGTTTCGGCTGCCGGATTGCGCACCATCGACAAGAAGGGCGTTTACCAAGCCATCCTGGATGCGTCCGAGAAGGGTAACCTTGAGCGTTGGTAATTCTTGAAACAGACCGAAATATAGCTGCTGTGCCTCGCATGGCGGCTTTTTTTGTTTGCAGCGACCCGATCAGATAATAATTCAGCTTTTTGTCAGTTATCATTTCATGCGTGCAAAATACACCATCATAGCATTGCTGCTTTTCACGTTTGCAGCACAGGCGCAAAAACTGCCTTTGGCCACGCTCTATGGTAAGGTGACCGACGAACACAACCGCCCCATCGAGATGGCCAATGTGTTCGTCCTTGATTTGTTGGTCGGGCAAACAACCAATTCGCGCGGAGCCTATGAGTTGCATGTGATGTCAGACACCACACTGGTCGTTGGATTCTCTTTCATCGGATACGAACCGAAGCAGGTGACGGTGCGTTTGAAGCAAGGCGAGAAGCGGAAGCTTGACATCACACTGAAATCGACCGCCACGATGCTGCCCGACGCCGTCATCAGCGACCGCGCCGTGGAAGCCTCCAGCCTGACGCGGCTCAATGCCAAGCAGGCATCCTTGCTACCCACGATGGGCGGCGGCGTGGAAACGCTCATTAAAACCCTGCCAGGGGTGGTGTCGAACAGTGAACTGAGTTCGCAATACCGAGTGCGCGGCGGCAACTTCGACGAAAACCTGATTTATGTGAACGGCATTGAGATTTACCGCCCCTTCCTCGTCGGGACCGGACAACAAGAGGGTCTGAGCTTTGTCAATTCGCAGATGGTCAGCAACATCGAGTTTTCGGCAGGCGGCTTCGCGGCAGAATATGGCGATAAGATGTCGTCGGTTCTTGACGTGACCTACAAGACCCCACGCGAGACCTCCGGATTGTTGAGCCTCAGCCTTTTGGGTGCCGAAGCCCATGTGGAAGGCACTTCCCGCAACGAAAAGTTCATTTATCTGGTTGGAGCGCGCTACAAAAACACCGCCCTGGCCCTCGGCATGATGGACACCAAGGGCGACTACAAGCCCAACTTTACCGACGCACAAGCCTTGTTCGGCTACGAATTCAACGAGAAATGGAACCTGTCGGTGCTGGGCTATTACTCCAAAAACAATTATCTTTTTGTTCCGCAAAACGCCAGAATCAACGGCGGCACCATCGATTTTCCCTTCCAGTCCAACGTGTATTTCGATGGTCAGGAAATCGACGACTACACCACAGGCCTGGGAGCCTTGACACTAACTTATAAACCCAATAAGGACTTGAGCCTGAAATGGATAGCTTCAGCTTACTCGGCTCACGAAACCGAAAATTTCGACATTCAGGAAGAGTACCACTTCGGTATGCGCAACACTTCGATAGGCACCGAGGAATTCGGTGAGGTGATCGACGACCACGAAATCGGGACGCAAATCAAACATGCCAGAAACGCTTTCTATGCACAAGTCTATAACTTCAGCCACAAAGGTCTCCGCGCCTTCGACAACAATTTGCTGAAATGGGGCTTCCGCTTCCAGCATCAGGAAATTGACGACAAGGTGGACGAATGGCAGATGATGGACTCGGCTGGTTATGCCTTGCCTCACACCCCCGACGTGATTGGCGGCTATCCCATAGAGTTGCCCGGTATAGGGATGGATTTTGTGCACAAGAAACATAATAAACTGTCTGTCAACAATTTGGATGGTTATGTACAACATTCTTGGAACATCCCTTTCGAGGAAAAAGGCGAGTTGGTAATTACCGGCGGCTTGAGGGCGAATTATTGGGGCTATAACAAAAAGATGTATGTCAGCCCGAGAGCAGGCATTGCCTACAAGCCTGAAAACGAAAAGAATGAGACGGTGTATCGCCTTTCGGGAGGCGTGTATTGCCAAACGCCGTTCTATCGCGAAATCCGCATGATGGACGGCAGCCTCTACGACACCCCAGAGGCTCAGCGCTCGTATCAGATTGTGGCAGGCAATGACTTCAAGTTCCGCGCCTTCAACAGGCCTTTCATCCTCACTTCGGAAGCCTATTTCAAGTGGTTCACCCACGTTATCCCTTACGATATCGACAACGTGCGCATCCGATACTACGCCGACCAATCGGCACGGGCCTACGCCACAGGCCTCGACTTCAAGTTGAACGGCGAGTTCGTGAAAGGCATCGACAGCTGGGCGAGCCTCTCCATCATGCGGACACGAGAAGACATTCGCGGCGACTATTATCTCATTGATGCCGACAGCACACGCCTGCCTTTCTATAACCACTCCGACGCGCAAGTGGCCGACACCGTGTGGCTTGGCTGGCACAGTCGCCCTTCCAACCAATTGGTGAACTTCTCGCTGTTTTTCCAGGACTACATTCCCTTTGCCCCCACTTGGCGCGTCAATATGACATTGACTTTCGGCACGGGTTTGCCATACAACAGCAACAACTCCGATTTCTATGAGCCATCGGGGCACTATCCTGCTTATCGCCGTGTCGATATTGGCTTCAGCAAGCAACTCATCAGCGAGGCAAGCAGTTTCAGCAAGGGCAATCCACTGCGCTATGTGAAAAACATGTTCGTCAGCGTCGATGTTTTCAACCTTTTGGACATCCCCAACACGATTTCCTACACTTGGGTGAAATACATCGACAACAGATACTACGGTGTGAACAACTATCTGACACCGAGGTATATAAACGTGAAACTCGTGATGGAGTTTTGATACAAATCCTTCTCGAAGGGAAGGCTGTTTCTGGCCTTATGTTTTCATTCCTTCAAGAAATTCAGCACATTATTTTCAATCCTCTTGACAAGGTCTTCCGAATCGGGAGCCTTCTCAAACTTGTGTCCAGTCACTTTCTCGTAGAGCTCGATGTAACGCTCCGAAACGCTGTTGACGTATTCGGGCGTCATTTCAGGCACTTGTTGGCCTTCCTTGCCTTGGAAGCCGTTGGCCATCAGCCACTCGCGGACAAACTCTTTTGAGAGTTGCACCTGCGGCTCGCCCTTGGCGAAGCGTTCCTCGTATTGGTCGGCGATGAAGTAGCGCGACGAGTCGGGCGTGTGGATTTCGTCCATCAGCACGATTTGGTCGCCAATCTTGCCGAACTCGTATTTCGTATCAACGAGAATCAAGCCTTGCTTGGCCGCGATTTCGGTGCCGCGCTGGAAGAGTTTTCTCGTAATGTCTTCAATCTGAGCATAATCCTTCTCGCTTATGAGGCCTTTGGCAATGATTTCCTCGCGCGAGATATCCTCGTCGTGGCCTTCATCGGCTTTGGTGGTCGGGGTGATGATGGGTTCGGCGAAGCGTTGGTGTTCCTTCATGCCGTCGGGGATTTGCACGCCGCAGATGGTGTGCTGTCCGCTCTTGTAGGTGCGCCACGAGCTGCCCGTGAGATAACCTCTGATAATCATCTCGATCGGGAAGGGCTTGCAGAGACGGCCCACGGTGACCATCGGGTCGGGGGTGGCGAGCTTCCAGTTGGGGACGATGTCGGCGGTGGCGTCTAGGAACATGGCGGCTATCTGGTTGAGCACCTGTCCTTTATAGGGAATGCCCTTGGGCAGGATGACGTCGAAAGCCGAGATGCGGTCGGT
>CAMOCK010000011.1 GCA_946610645.1 uncultured Bacteroidales bacterium | reverse complement strand
TAGACAAAACTACTTAACGGTAAAAAATCCCTGCCCAACCAGCGCGATGAGATGAGTTTGCTAGATTTGCGCTGGTTGTGGTCGTTTTGTTCGACATTTTCTTCAACTACAAACACGTGCCGGAGAAACAATAAACCGACCTTGTGACTCAAGATTGCACTCTACAAAGTGCAGTTTTATACAAAAGTTGCACTTTTCTGAGTGCAACTTTTTGTTTTTTTTGCACTTTTTTGAGTGCAATTTGAAATGTTTTGCCTATTTTTGCAAAAATTTCAGTCATGGAAACCTTATTCACATCGTACCACGTCTATCTCGACCTCACGCCTACCGATTATGTCAGGTCGTTTCACGACAGAATCAATTGGAAGAATCGTCTCATCGGCTTGATGGGCCAGAAAGGCGTGGGCAAATCGACCCTTCTGCTCCAGCACATCAAGTTGCATGACAACATCGAGGAATCGCTTTATGTGCAGGCCGACGACCTCTATTTTTCAGGCCACACCTTGTATGAATTAGCCTACGACTTCTTCAAGCGCGGCGGAAGGCGGCTCTACATCGACGAAATCCACAAATACAAACGATGGTCGACGGAAATCAAGATGATTTACGACCAGTTGCCGCTGCTGTCGGTGGTCTATTCGGGCAGTTCGTTGTTGGCATTGCGCAAAGGCGGCAGTGCCGACCTCAGCCGCAGGACAATCGAATACACCATGCCCGGACTGTCGTTCAGGGAATACCTCAACATCGCCAATGGCTGGAACCTGCAGCCCTCCTCGCTCGACGACATCCTCAAAGGCCGCGTCGATTTCCCATACGGCGAACATCGTCCGCTGAAATATTATGCCAACTACCTGAGAGAAGGCTATTATCCCTATTTCAAGGAAGAAGATTTCCCAGTCCGCCTGAAACAGGCTGTGAATGAAACCGTTGAACACGACATCCCGAACTACGCCGACATGACCGTGGCATCGGCCACGAAACTGAAGAAGCTGATGTATGTGTTGGCCAACAGCGTTCCTTTCAAGCCCAATATCACCAAATTGGCCAACGAGCTTGACATTGGCCGCAACCAGATCCCCGACTACATCGAGTATTTGGCAGCCTCGCGACTGTTCAACCCCTTGAAAGAGAAAGGATCGGGAGATGCACTACTGCAAAAGGTGGAGAAACTCTACCTCAACAACAGCAGCATCGCGTTTGCCGTCAGCGACACCAAGCCC
Source organism: uncultured Bacteroidales bacterium (assembly GCA_946610645.1). Classification (GTDB taxonomy): domain Bacteria; phylum Bacteroidota; class Bacteroidia; order Bacteroidales; family F082; genus Limimorpha. The sequence goes on along the minus strand of CAMOCK010000011.1, from coordinate 11,449 downwards.
GACGAAGGCACCATCCGCGAGACCATGTTTCTCACCTGGATGCAGGAAACCCACAAGGTGACGGCATCAAAGATCTCCGACTTCGAGATTGACGGCATCACCTTTGAAGTGGGCGGCAAAAACAAGAAAGGCACCCAAGTGAAGGAAGCCGGCGAAGCCTATTTGGTGAAAGACAACATCGAGTATGCCATCGGGCACTCCATTCCGATTTGGATGTTTGGGTTTGGGTATTGACCTTCATTTCCCGCTCTTGTGTCGGTTGCACTCAAAACGAAACACATATTGTTTTTCAAGAAGACCATTTATTTCAGAAAAACCCTTACTTTTGCACCATTAATTAATTCCCTTTATGAAGCAATACCTAGACCTACTCCAGCATATCCTCGACCACGGCGTGCAGAAGGGCGACCGCACGGGCACGGGCACCATCAGCGTGTTCGGCTACCAGATGCGCTTCGACCTCTCTGAGGGTTTCCCCTTGGTGACGACGAAGAAAGTACATCTCAAAAGCATCATCTACGAGCTGCTTTGGCTCTTGAACGGCGATACCAATATCCAGTACCTCCACGACCACAAGGTGTCGATTTGGGACGAATGGGCCGACCAAAACGGCGACTTGGGACCCGTTTACGGTGCGCAATGGCGCAACTGGAACAACGAAGGCATCGACCAGATTGCCCAAGTGGTGAAGAGCATCAAGGAGAACCCCAACAGCCGCCGCCACATCGTGACGGCTTGGAACCCATCGGTCTTGCCCGACGAACACGAGAAGGACTTTGCCGCCAACGTGGCCGCAGGCAAGGCGGCCCTCCCACCCTGCCACGCCTTCTTCCAGTTCTATGTGGCCAACGGCAAACTGTCGTGCCAGCTCTACCAGCGCAGTGCCGACGTGTTTTTGGGTGTGCCGTTCAACATCGCCTCCTACGCCCTCCTAACCATGATGATGGCTCAGGTGTGTGGCCTCGAGCCTGGCGACTTCGTCCACACCTTTGGCGACGTACACATCTACAACAACCTCATCGAGCAGGTGAAGACACAACTTTCGCGCACGCCGCGACCGCTACCCACGATGAAACTCAACCCAGAGGTGAAGGACATCTTTGGCTTCAAATACGAGGATTTCACCCTTGACAATTACGATCCTTGGCCTGCGATTAAAGGAGAAGTATCTATATAATTGATAATTGGCAATTGATAGTTAAATGACAACTGAACAACTAACAACTGGAAACTAATATGACCCTATCAATCATCGTAGCCATGGCCGAAAACCGCGCCATCGGGCGCAACGGCGACCTCATCTGGCACAACTCGCGCGACCTGAAACAATTCAAGAAAATCACGACGGGCCACACCGTCATCATGGGCTACAAGACCTACCTCTCGCTGCCCAACCACAAGGCTTTGCCAAACCGCCGCAACATCATCCTGAGTTCGCGATTGGAAAACGCTCCCGAAGGCTTTGAACTGGTTTCGTCCATTCCTCAGGCTTTGGAAATGGTGAAAGACGAGGAAGAGGTCTTCATCATGGGTGGTGGCATGGTCTACGAGCAGTTTCTTCCCATGGCCGACCGGCTGTATCTCACTCGAATCGGAAAGAATTTCGAGGCCGACACTTATTTCCCGTACATCAATTTTGAGGAATGGGAATTGGTTGACCTTGAAGTGATTGACGACGACCCAAGCGTGGATTACGAATACCGTTTTGAAATCTGGGAACGCCCGACCCCTAACTGCCAACTGATCACTGAAAGCTGAAAACTGAAAACTACCTCTCAAAGTGCTGATAATCCTTCCCCGAAACCCAATCGCCACCCCAGCGGAAGCCGTGTTGCTTGAACAATCGGTAGCAGAGGTCGCCTTTCACGATTTTGTAGGAAAATGATTCACTACGATTCAGATAATCAACGCTTCCCTCTGGTTTGACAACCTTATTTCCGCTTGCTTTGACCTTACAATAGGGATTGTATTTCGGATTGATGTCCACGGCCATTCCAAAACTATGCCTCGACATTCTGCCTCCCGCCGTGATGGGTCTTTGGTTGAAGCACGAGGTGTTGTTGTCGCGCATCGAGGCCTCGTCGTCGCCGTCGTAATGGTCGATGAGGCGCATCTTCTCAATGGGGTAGCCTGCCTCGAAAAGAGCTTTGAAAATCTCTATCAAATCATTGGCGATCAACACATTGCAAACCATTTCACCGACAACGGCATTGCCATCGGCATCATGGTGCAGGACACGAAGATAGCGCAAGCTTTCCCAATCGACATGCTTTTCCATCTTTACGGAATGACATTCCATCAATGCCCGAAGCTCAGCGTCAATCGAAACGACGCTGAAAAAACGCTGAAAGCCAAACACTTTGAGATAAGGTTCGGGCACCACATCGCCAGGACGATACCATCCTTGAGCACAAACCGTTGAGGACAACAACAGAAAGAACAGAAAAACCTGTTTACTCACAACCGATACCAAATGTCGAGCAAATTCTATACGCATCCTACATTATTTCCAAAATCTCAACACCGCAATTTCCCCCAACAAAGCAAGCAAGGCAATCAAGGCAAAGAGCTTCCATTGCGAATTTTGATGTGCCATGGCCTCCACAAGGTCGGCTGTTGCAAAGTCAGAAGTGTCGAGGACGGCAACCACATTAACCCCTGATTTTCTGAAAGTTGGCTCTATCTCATCGTGGTCGGCGAAATCCATCTTTGATTCCACGCGACTCTCGTTCCATGCCGTGACCCGATTGAGCGTATCATTTACGATTAGGTCATAGAAGCCGGCTTCGGGCAAGTTGTCGTTCAAATAGAGAAAGACCTTGCCGTTGCGCACATCCGATGCTGGCATCAACTCGAAACTGCGGTCGGCATTGGCAAAAAGGAGCCTTTGGTCGCCTTCAAGATTTATATTGCCTAAAACCAATGTCTTATCTTCACCTATGCTATATGACAACCTATCCATCTTGCTTCCCATGAAGGCCATTTTGACCATCATCGGGACGAAAAGCGCGTTGTCGGCCATATTACTCCATTGGGCATCCAATGCAGTAGCCATCACAAAGGCTTGCCCCTTCCCTACTGTTTCCATCAACAGGAGCGGGTCGCCGTTTTGCAATGTCAGCAAAGGCATGGCTATACCGTTGGTTTTCATTTGGTTATGTCGTTTCACCTTTGGCAAGTCAGGCTGATCAGGCAACTCAAGAACCATGTCGTTGAAAAAATGATGTTGCTTGGCCAAATACTCGACAGAGAGTGTGTTAGTGTCGGTCTCTATCGTCGTAATCCCAAGTTTTTCAAGCAAATAGCCATTGCTCTTCGTATCATTCACAGATGGGAAAACCATCAAGCTCGCGCCTTCGGAAACGGCATCCAAAAGGGCTTGTTGTAAGGTTTCGTTCAGGGTCGCCGTTTCGTTCACAATCAACAGTTGGGCATGTAAAATCGTGCCCAAGTCGAAGTGCGCAGGCTCCATTAGCGTATAACGGAATTGTTCGTCGTCGTCGAAAAGCAACGCACAATTTGTGGCTTTATCACCTATTTCAACAACGGAAAGACTTGGTTTTACGCTAATTACAAAGTCGTAAGCATCATCGAAAATGATGGGGTGGTCAATCAGGCTAACGCTGCATCTTTGTTCGCCGTCGCTTTCCACCACGAACTGCATTTCCACTACAGCCGTGCCGTTTTTATCCAAATCGACGGTAGTGGAAGCGGCGGTTGCCCCGTTCATTGTGAAATTGACTGGCAAACCTTTCACTTCCTTGTCTCCAATATTTGCTATGCGAACCATCAGATCATTGGCCAGGCCGGTTTGTACAATGGGTGAGGAAAGCCAGACCGAATCGATGTATAGGTTGCTCGTAAACTCGGGCAGCATCGGAACTACCACGACCTGCATATTGGTATCGGGCTTGGCAGCCGACAGATCGAATGTATTGCGTTGGAAATCAGAGTAAACGAATAGTGTTGAGGAGGAAAAACCCTGTTGTTTGGCCAACATTCCGAAACGGTCGATCACCTCGCCCATCGGGACGGGAGCGCCGTCGGGACTCATGCGGTCGAGCTGGTCGAGCATCTCCTCCTGATTCATAGGAAACTCGTTTTGTATCTCGAAACTGTTGGTCATCAGCAAATAGCGGTTTGAGGGGTTGAGTTTGTGCACCAAATCACGAGCCGACTGCCGTGCGTCCTCAATCAAAGTGGTGCGTTTCGACTGTCCCTTCATGCTCATCGAGTTGTCGATGTAGATGCCAACCACATTGTCGGTAGCTTCTACATTTAGCTGTTTTTCAGGACTATACGGAAAAGCGAAAGCCAGCACCAAGCCGGCGATGAACAGGCAACGCAGCAGCAGCGTGACCCAATACTTCAGCTTGCGTGTCTTGGCGTTTTCCTGCTGTATGCTTCGCAACACGGCTGTGTTGCTGAAATACACTAGTTTATGCCGCCTGAAGTTGAACAAGTGGATGAGAATGGGTATCAGCAAGGCAAGCAAGCCCCATAGCATATTGGGATAAAGGAAGCGCATCATAGTCGATATTGGGGCTGCAAAATTATTAAAAATCCTGCATGTTCCAATTTTTATTATTTTTGCACGGTATTTCAGTCATGAATGATATGTTTGAGGACGAAGATTTCAACGATTATTTTGAGGAAGAGCAGGACCGGAAAGCTGCAGTCGAAAAGTATGAAACCATGCTGAAGGCCCATGATTCCGTCTATTTCGACAGCGAGGAGTTCGAGTTCATCATCGACCACTATACCGAGCAAAACGAGCTGAAGAAATCGCGGCAGGCTGTGGAAATAGCCATGTCGCAACACCCCGAAAGCAACCTGCTGAAAATCAAGGAGGCGCGGCAATACCTTTTGGAGAACGACGCCCAACGTGCTTTCGAGCTGCTCCAGCGCATAGACCGCGACGACGACGAGCCCGACTATTTCCTGACCCTCGGCTCATGCTTGGCGTTGCTAGGCAAGTCGAAAGAGGCCATAGAGAACTATTGCAGTGCCCTCCCCTTTTTCGACGAAGACGAGAAATACGACCTATACAACGCCATCGCATACGAATACCAGCGACTTGAGAAATACGATCTCGCCATCGACTTCTACAAGAAGGCCATGCCTTATGCCAACGAGCACGACACGATTTACCACGAAATACGCTGCTGCTTCTTGAGTGCCGGTCGCGACAAAGAAGCCATTGCTTTTTTCCAGGACCTCATCGACCAGAACCCTCACGACAGCAAGGCTTGGGCCAGCATTGGCGACTGCCACCGCATGAGAGGGCAGTTCGAGGAGTCCATCGACCCTTACGAGTTTGCGCTTTCCATCGACCCCAGCGACATCTGGACCAACACCCACCTCGCCGACATCTATTACGACCTTGGGCGCTACAAGGAAGCCATCGACACGCTTGAAGAAGCACTACGCAACGGCGTTGAAACCTCAATGATTCGCGCTGCTTTGGGCGACTGCTACTACCGCATCGAGGATCTGCAAACCGCAGAGGAAAACTTCCACAAAGCCGTGGAAATCAACCCGATGGTGGGCAGTGGTTGGGCAGGTTTGGGCTATGTTCTTAGCGACCGAGGCCAAAGCCAAAAGGCCATACGGTTCTTTGAGAAGGCGCTCCAACTAGAACCTTGGGAAACCAACTACCTCTATTCCCTTGCCGCCGAATACCGCAAAATGAACGACGCCGAAATGGCCATGCAATACCTGCGCAAGATACAAGAACAAACCCCATCCGACCCTGACGCATACTATTACATCGCCGACCTATACGGCGAGCAAGACAAAATCGACGAGGCCATCAACACCTTGGTATATGGCTTGCAACAAACCGACAACGACTCTGCATTGCTCTATCTTTTAGCCTACGCCTATTTCGTCAAAAGCCATCGCGACCTCGGATTGGAGACCCTCGACCGCGCTTTGGCTGCCGACTTCGAAGCCTATCCAGACTTCCTTGAATTCGATCATGAGTTTTTGGCCAACGACCTGGAAATCATGGCACTAATAGACCATCATCGCATAACCCGCGACCACAATTCCAACACAAATATTGACCTACCTTCTTGATTTATGAAAAACTACCTCTACATCTTCCTAATCGCCATGGTGCCACTCATCGAGTTGCGTGGTGCCATACCCGTAGCCTACGGCATCCACACGGCGAACCCTGACTTCAGCCTCGTTTGGAGCTATATAGTCATCGCCATCGGCAACATGATTCCTGTGCCATTCATCTATTTCTTCGCCCGTCGTGTTTTGGAATGGGGAAAGGAATCCAACATTCGGATTATCAGCAATTTCTGCAATTGGTGTCTGGAAAAAGGCGAAAAGGGCGGCCAAAAACTACAGGAAAAAGCTGGTCGCGGCCTCTATTGGGCCCTGGTGATTTTCGTTGGCATACCATTGCCCGGCACCGGCGCATGGACTGGAACGCTGGCCGCCAGTTTCCTCGACATGGACTTCAAGAAAAGCGTCCTCGCCGTCGTCGGTGGCGTCATCTTGGCCAGTGTAATCGTGGGAGTGCTTTGCACACTCGGTTTTGGAGCCTTGTTTGGAATAAAATGATTGATTTACCATGAAATTATACGCTCTTATTGGCCATCCACTGAAACACTCATTCTCGCGCGATATGTTCACGGACAAGTTCAAGCGCGAAGGTTTGGATTGCCGTTTCCAAAACTATGACATCCAGTCGGTTGAGCGCATCCTCGACATCATCGCCGAACATCCTGAACTCTGCGGATTCAATGTAACGATTCCCTACAAGGAAGCCATCATCCCACTGTTGGACGAACTTGACCAAACCGCCAAGGACATCGGCGCCGTCAATGCAGTAAAAGTTGAAAACGGAATGACAAAAGGCTATAACACAGATATATACGGGTTCGACAAACTCCTTGTTCACGCTCTGAAAGGCCGCGAAATCGAACACGCTTTGGTGTTAGGCACAGGAGGTGCTTCCAAAGCAGTGCAATACGTCCTAAAACAACACAACATCCCCTATTCAACCGTCAGTCGCAGCCAGGAAAAAGGTGATTTCACCTACGACACGCTGACCGACGAGGTTTTGCGCAAATCACACCTTATTATTAATACGACACCATTAGGCATGATGCCTCGCATCGACGACTTCCCCGGGCTCCACTATCAGGCCTTAGGCGGCAAACACATCCTTATCGACCTGATATACAACCCAAAACAAACTGCTTTCATGGAATTGGGCCGCACATGGGGAGCAAAGGTTTTCAACGGTTGGCAAATGTTTGAGGAACAAGCGAAGCGGTCTTGGGAATTATTTAATGGCCAATAGCTTATGGCCTATGACTATGGCAGGCTTCACATAATGTATATGTTGCCATAGTCATCAGCCACAAGCCATAGTAAAAAGAAACATGAGAAACAAAGTTAAGAAACAACCGGAACTCATTGAGAACGTGGAAATCGTCGATGCCGGCAGCGAAGGGATGTCAGTAGCCAAGCCCGAAGGTCGTGTGGTTTTCATCCCCTTTGGTGTGCCCGGCGACATCGTAGATATCCAGGCCTTCAAGCGAAAGAAGAACTTTTTCGAGGGACGCATCGTGAACTTCAAGAAGTATTCCGAGAAACGACTAACGCCTGTATGTCAGCACTTTGGACTTTGCGGAGGTTGCAAATGGCAGCAGATGGCCTACGAGTGGCAGACCTACTACAAGCAAAAGCAGGTTCAAGACAACTTCGACCGGATCGGGAAAATCGACTATCCCGAAATCCGCCCGATTTTGGGCTGCGAAAGGCAGTTCCAATACCGCAACAAGTTAGAATACACCTTCTCCAACCGCAAGTGGCTCACCGACGGCGCGCCCATAGGCACCCACAGCGAGGACGACTGCAAAGGCCTCGGATTCCATCTGCCCCAGCTTTTCGACCGGATTGTCGATATAGAGAAATGCCACCTTCAGGCCGACCCTTCCAACGACATTCGTCTGTTTGTCAGGAGATTCACAATGGAACATAAGCTCTCCTACTACAACTTCCGCGCCCATGAGGGACTGATGCGCAACCTCGTCATCCGTTGCAACTCGAAGGGCGAGTTCATGGTCATCCTCGTCATCAGCGAAGAAAACGAGAAGGTTCGCCACGAACTCATACCCGCCTTGGAAATGGCTTTCCCACAAATTGTTTCGTTGCTCTTGGTCATCAACCCGAAGCTGAACGACATCATCAACGACCTGCCGTTTGAATGCTTGATAGGCGACCCCTACCTTGTGGAAACCATGGCCTCTCCCCGACCAGGCTTCGACGACTTGAAGTTCCGCATCGGTCCGGTGTCGTTCTTCCAAACCAATGTGTATCAAGCCGAAAGGCTCTACCGAACCGCTTTCGACTTGGCCGAAGTGCAAGGCGACGAACTGATGTACGACCTCTACACGGGCACAGGCACCATCGCGCAGTATTTCTCGCGTTTCGTAAAGAAAGTGGTTGGCATTGAGTATGTTGAAGCCGCCATCGCCGACGCGAAAGTGAACGCCGAAATCAATGGCATCACCAACTGCACGTTCTATGCCGGCGACATGGCCAAGGTGTTTACCGACGACTTCATCACCACCAACGGCCGCCCCGACCTCATCGTCACCGACCCGCCTCGTGCGGGCATGGCCGAAAAGGTCGTGGAACAACTGCTGAAAATCCGTGCAAACAAAATCGTGTATGTCAGCTGCAACCCAGCTACGCAAGCCCGTGACCTTCAACTGCTTGACATCGCTTACAAAGTTATGGCTGTTCAACCTGTGGACATGTTCCCACACACGCAACATGTAGAGAATGTTGTTTTATTGCAACTGAGGGAGCAACAATCTATTTAACTGATGTTCAAGAAGATACTAGGTACGGGCGCGACACGGGCAGTCAATGTGCTGACGCAGTTGGCAACCCTTATCATGGGCACCAAGTTCCTCGGAGCCGCCGAATGGGGCAAAGCCTTCATCGCCCAAACCGATATCACCTTTTTATTAATAGGTATCGAACTCGTCGCCGGAAGCGGCTTGGTATACTTCACGCCACGCAAAAAACTCGGCACCCTAATGAAACTTTCATACGGCTGGATCGCTTTTGCAATGGTTGTTTATATATTGGCATTCAATATATTAAGTTTATTCCCGAACTTCTATCACACCATTGTCCCCCAAGGCTACGCATGGCTTGTGCTGATGATGACTTTCGTCTACAGCCTGCACGAGTTCAATCTCAACCATTTCCTCGGAAAAGAAAAAGTTTCAACTTATAACTGGCTGTTTATCACCCAGATACTCACTCAAGTCACGATGTTGGCTGTTTTGATTTTCGTTTTGGAAATCAGGACGGCAAAGGCCCTACTCTATTCTCAATTAAGCGGTTACACTTTAGCAACGCTCGTCGGCTGGATTTTGTTGTTCCCCAATTTGAAACGGGAAGGCCGCGAGCCATTGAAAGACAGCCTCAAGGAAATGCTGCACTACGGCGCATTTCTGCAACTTTCCACTTTGGTCAGCACATTAAATAAACGCTTGAGCCTCTATCTGTTGCGCACAATCTGCACCGAGCCGCAGATTGGCGTTTATGCTTCAGGAACCCAAGTCACCGAGGGCGTGAATATCGTCGGACAAAGCATAGGCTTGGTGGCGTTTTCCTCCCTGAGCAACACCGAAAAGAAAGAACGCGCCTCTCTACTCACATTACGTTTCATGAAAGTCTCCATCTTGCTGACCTTCTGCGTATTATTGGTGATTTGTCTGTTGCCGACCGCTTTCTTCGAGTGGGTCTTTTCTGGCGAGTTCGGCGACATCCGGAAGGTCATCCTATTGATGGCACCAGGCATCGTTTTCTTCTCAGCGCACACCATTTTGGCCAACTATTTCTCTGGCACAGGCAAGCCGAAACACAACCTATACGCCTCTCTTATCGGATTGACAATCACATTGATATCATCCTTTATTTTAATTCCAACTTTAGGTATCCGAGGCGCGGCCATCACCACTTCGCTGACTTATATGGCGTTGTTTGTTTACCAATGGATTGTATTCCAAAAGCAAACGGAATGTCGTTTGACGCAATTGGTTCCGAATCGCGAGGATTGGGAATGGGTGAGAACAGAAATTAAAGGTTTTATTTGACTTTTTTCGTAATTTTGCCCCAAAATCGAAATCCATGGACAACGAAATCAAAGACGAGCTGCAGGACGACATCTTCACGCAGAGCGAAGCCCCCGCACCAACGGTTGAAAACTACACTGAAGACAACATCGTTCACCTTGAAGACATGGAGCATGTGCGCCTCCGCCCGGGAATGTATATCGGCAAGCTCGGCGACGGCGCATCGCAAGACGATGGCATCTATGTGCTTATCAAAGAGGTGATTGACAACTCCATTGACGAGTTTACTTCGGGTTTCGGCAAGAAAATCGAGGTGACGGTCGATAAGGCGGAGAAAAAAGTCCGCATCCGCGACTATGGCCGGGGCATCCCGCTCGGCAAGCTGGCCGAGGCCGTCTCGAAACTCAACACGGGCGCGAAATACGACAGCAAGGTGTTTCAGAAGTCAGTCGGACTGAACGGCGTCGGCACCAAGGCCGTCAACGCGCTTTCGTCTTATTTCAAGGTGCAGTCCATCCGCGAAGGGAAAACAAGGATTGTGGAGTTTGCTCAAGGCAAGATGGTCAGCGATTCGGGCATCATCCCTTCCGACGGCGACACTGGTACTTTAACCGAGTTCATCCCCGACTCCGTTTTGTTCGGAAACTACCATTATGTCGATGAATACATCGAAAAGCGCATTTGGAACTACGCTTATCTCAATCGCGGCCTGAGCCTGATTTACAACGACAAACGCTATTATTCAAAGAACGGCCTCCTCGACCTTTTGCAGAACAACATGGAAGGCGAAGGCCTCTACCCCATCATCCACATCAAGGACGGCGATTTCGAGGCCGCTTTCACGCATGTGAACGGGCAGTCGAGCGACTATTTCTATTCATTCGTCAACGGCCAGCACACCACCGAAGGCGGCACACCCCAGTCGGCTTTCCGTGAAGGCTACGCCCGCGTGGTGCGCGAGTTCTACCAAAAGGAATACGAACCAGCCGACATTCGCCAAGGCCTGATTTGCGCCTTGTGCGTGAGGATTCAAGAGCCTGTGTTTGAGGCACAAACCAAGACCAAACTCGGCTCCACCCACCTCGCGCCCAACAACCCCGACGGCACCAACGACAGCCCCTTCCTCAAGACCTACGTCTTCGATAACCTGAAGCGCCACCTGGACAACTACCTGCACAAGAATCCCGAAACGGTGAGCGTATTGCAGGCAAAAATCCAGGCCAACGAGAAGGAACGCAAGGAAATCGCCGGCATCAAGAAGGCCGCCCGCGAGAGTGCCAAAAAAGTCAGTCTCAACAACCGCAAGCTCCGCGACTGCCGCATCCACC
>CAMOCK010000010.1 GCA_946610645.1 uncultured Bacteroidales bacterium | reverse complement strand
TGTAGGGTTTGAATTTCATTTTATGGCATTTTTAACTCTCTTTCAATAGTTTTTCTAGCATATCGCGTCCTTTTTGGGTAAGATAATAGGATTGCATGGGATGGTTGGGCTTTTCGGGGTAAAGCATAGCGATATTGCCTTCCTCAACATTTGGATTGATATAAGTGTATAGTAAGTTTTTTCTGTCACGAAGTCTCAAACCTTCCATTAAAGTCTTCAAATTTGCTCCCTTATCTCCAATGATGGAAAGAAGAGCCTTTATGCGTCTTGCTTTTTTGTTGGAGGTTGTGGGGTTTTGAGGTTGTGGGGTTTTGAGGTTGTGGGGTTTTGAGGTTGTGGGGTTTTGAGGTTGTGGGGTTGTATGTTCTTGAAGTTGTGCGTTTTCGAGGTTGTGTGTTTTCGAGGTTGTATGCTTTCGAGGTTGTATGTTTTCTGAGGTTGTACGGTTTTCGAGGTTGTACGGTTTTGAGGTTGTGCGAAAAACACTGCGCACGGCAACGGTGAACAATTTCATCCCCAACAATTCCTGTAAAGATGGCGTTACGATGTTGTTGTAAACAAAGCCCTTACCCAATTCGGGGACGGAGTTTTCCGGCCTGAAAAACGATAGTTTCACGTTCCCATCGACAAAGATTTGCAGTTGGTTTTTCCCAAGAAACTCTTTTCTGCAATCGGGGAAAACGCTTGAAACCTCATTTGCTATGGCTGAAAAATCGAGGGAAGGGCGTTCTTTTCGAGTGCCTAACAGCTCAAAATCAAAGTCTTCGCTTTTCCTGTGTTGCATTTGTAGGGATTGCGCAGTGCCTCCACAAAGATACAACCCCTTCACAATTTCCATTTGCGAAACGGCCTCGAAAACAGGAATCGTTTCCTCCCTAAGCCCTAATTTCCAGTCTTGGTTTTCCATAACGTTTCAAATATCTTTCGGGTTTCTTGATGTCGAAAAACATTACTGCCAAAAGCCAGTTGATGATGCCGTAGTAATCGCCTTGCGAAACCAAGCGGTTGCGCCAAACCTCTTGTATTTGCTTCATCGGATAGAGGTCGCTCAATTTGTGCAAGTCCTCAAATTCAAGGTAGAGCAATGCTTTCTCGATGAGTAATTCGTCATCGGGTTGTGCGCCTTTGTTGTACGACCACAGGCAGCCCATTTGTTCCAATTGCCGCCAAAGTGCCAACTTCTTGCGCTTGATTTGTCCGTTTTCGCCTGTCATTTTGCTATTCACACTGCAAAATTACTCAAAATTTCCAAATGCTTGTGCAATTGACGTTGCAAGTTTCAAAGAAATCCGTCATTGTCAGCAATTTCTTTTGTACTTTTGCCCCCAGAATTCATCAACTAAAAACCGATGCCCCGATGGTATATAACAGCGGCTTAATCGAAATGAAAAAGTATTTGATCGTTCTTTCTGCCTTGGTTTTGTTTGCATTCAGCAGTTGCCAAAAGTTTGCTGGTGAGCCTGTTACGATGGATTTCAGCATTTCTGGCAACTACACTGAACTTGAAGTGGAGAATGCATTTGAGATCACCGTCAGCAATGCGGTTGATGTTGTCACGGTCACGGTAGGCGAGAACGTCATGCCGAAGGTGGTGGTCGAAATCGTTGACAACACACTGAAAATCAGGGTAAAGGACAAGGTTAACTTCTACGGCGGCGAAATGAAGGCCGTTATCCCTTACAATGCCAACTTGACGAGTGTTGATCTGTCGGGAGCTTCGGAGTTCCACTCGGAATATGGACTTCAAGGCGAGAAAGTTGAGGTGGACTTGTCGGGCGCTTCAGATTTCTATTGCGACATCAATGCGGACGAAATCGACATGAATCTGTCGGGTGCATCCAAAATCGAGGGCGGTGTTTCGGCCACCGAGCTTGACCTTGACTTGGGTGGCGCTTCGGATGCCACGCTGACGGGTCAAGTTGCCACGCTCAAAGTCGATTTGTCGGGCGCGAGCAACATCAAGAAAACGGTTGTGGATAACCGTTATGGCCTTGTTTGCGACCGATGTGAAGGCTCGTTGTCGGGTGCCAGCAATGCCTACATCCATTGCGATGGCACCATCAAAGTCAACCTTTCTGGGGCCAGCGACTTGCACTTTACCGGAACAGCTTTCACTGGGGATAGCAGCACGTCAGGCGCTTCGGACATCATTCACGAGGTGAACCCATAACGAGTTGCCATTATTGGTAAAACAAAAGCCAGGGCCGTGAGGCTATAGCTTTTTTTGTTTGATAAAGAAACGATTAAGTTATTTTTTTCTTCCCGAAAGCATTTCTGCGAAGGTGCGCAGGTGAACCTTCCTCTCGTCGGGCAAGTCGATGGCATCCAAGGCCAGGAAGGCTTTGCGGTCGTATTCGGCAATAACCTTTTCCACCTCTTCCTTTACATTGAGGCGGTCGTAAATAGCCTTCACTTCTTCGATTTTCTCCTCCTCGTCATGATCCATGTGCAGGGTGAAGAGTTGTTGGAGGCGTTTCCTGTCCTTTTCCGAAGCCAGTTCCAAGGCCTTCAGGTAAAGGTAAGTCTTCTTGTTGTCGGCGATGTCGCCGCCGTGTCGCTTGCCAAAGGTTTCCACGTCGCTGTAGAGGTCGAGGATGTCGTCTTGAAGTTGGAAACTCATGCCCATGGTGATGCCAAAGTCGTAAACATGCTGAATGTCAGACTCCTTTGCGTTGGCGACGAGGGCACCCATTTGCAAACTGGAGGCCAAGAGCACCGCTGTTTTCAGTCGTATCATTTCCAGATATTCGTCGATGCTGACGTTGGTTTGGGTCTCGTAGTTGAGGTCAAGTTGCTGGCCTTCACACACTTCCCTTGCCACTTTCCCCAGAAGCGCGGCGATGGTGGCTCCTTTTTTCGGCTTCAGCGCGAATTGCAAGGCCATCGTCAGCATGGCGTCGCCCGAAAGGATGGCGATGTTGGAGTTCCATTTTTGGTAGACGGTTTCCTTGCCGCGTCGCAGCGGAGCTTTGTCCATGATGTCGTCGTGGATCAGCGTGAAGTTGTGCAAGGTCTCCAAGGCCAAGGCGGGCCAGAGGGCTTCGTTTTCGTCGCCGCCGAAGAGGTCATTGGCCAGGAGGCAAAGCATGGGACGGAGGCGCTTTCCGCTCTGGAGAAGGGTGTAGGCGATTGGGGCGTAAAGCTCCTTCGGCTCGCCGCCGAAATCGATTCCAGCCATGAAATCGGCGAAGTCTTGTTGCAATTGCTTGATTTTTTCCATGATGGTCAATTTTGTGGCACAAAAGTAAAGATTTCTGTCCAATCGCACAATTTTGGAGCGAAATTTGTAGTTCTTTCCTCGTTTTAACGTCAAATTGGAAACATTATGAAAAACCTCCGACTGATTCCCGCATTGTTGCTCGCCACGATAATCACTGCTTGCAACACGACCAAGAAACTCTATGAAGCCCACGAGTATGACCAAGTGATTCAGCGTGTTGCACCCAAGATTTGCGCAGGAGACAACAGCGCCAAACAGATTAATTATGTGGCAGCCTCCTATCACAAGGCCAACCAAGCCGACCACGAGCGCATACAAGCCTTGAAAGCCACGGGGCAGCCCGATGTGTGGCCCGAAATCTACCAACGCTATTGCAGCATGAAAGGCCGCAACGATGCCTTGAAATGCTTCCCGACGAAGGTCAAAAACGGGATGAACTATGTGCCGCTTGGCCTCGACGACGACCTTTTGGCCGCCCGCAACAAGGCGGAGGGTTATTTGGTTGCCAAGGCTGCCCAATTGCTTGGGTCGGGGTCGGAGGCGGACGTTGCGGAGGCAGGTAGATATATCGACCAGTTGAAACACACCAACAGGGAAAACGCACACTTGCTGGATTTACAGAAAAGGCAAGTGCTTCTGATGACCGAACAGGTGGAGTTCGGTTTTTCGTCCGACTTCGATTTGCCTGTCGGGTTCAAGGATGCCGCCTTTGCGTTTGACGCCGAGGAACTTCCGAAGGGCATCCACGGGGTTTATGTGACGGAACGCCCCAAGAAACCGTTTGCTGCGGTTATGGTGAGCCAAGTCGTCATCTCGCCAACGCGCCTCGACGAGGTTTCGTTCAAGGAGAGCAAAGGCGGCAAGACCGTTGAGGTGACCGACCATTCGCAAAACAAGAAGGTTACGGTTTCGGGATTCATCAACTATTTTGGCTTGGACGGCAAGCAGCGTATCGGCACCGTTCCCTTCGAGGCGACCTCCACTTTCAAGAACGACTACACCACCATCCGTGGCGACCGCGAAGCTTGCTCGGCAGAAACCTTGAACCGCTTGAACACCAAGCCCGTGCCCGTCCCGACGGACGAGAGTATGCTGCTTGATGCCGCCAAGAAGCTTAATGACTTGTTGGCTACGGAGCTGCGGAAGTAAGGGAAGTTCATGTAGAGCCGCGGATTGTTATCAATCTATTATCAAAGCATGATTCATTCTTTCATCAGCATTTTTGTTACCGAATTGCCTTGTCCATCTATTATCCTCACATAGTAGATTCCCGCTGCAAAATCTTGAATGTCAATGAAACCGGATTCTGTGTCCGTTTCTTTTTTTACTAAGCATACCCCGAGAGATGAATACAGCTCCACAACACTTATGCTTTCTCCAATAATTGTGATGGCCTCTTTTGTGGGATTTGGATAAATGGCGACTGTTTGAGAAGCGTTTTCTTCCGTACCCATGAGGGTAAACTGACTGTTTTTCAGAACTATACCGTTTGCACACGAGATGAAGAAAGTAGTGTCGATTCCGTCAATATCATAAAGCCTATGGGAAGGGAGACCATATCCGGAATAACTTGTCCATGTCAAGCCGTCGTCCACTGTATATGAAACACTTCTGCCGACCCCAGGCATGTCATTTTCCCAAAGCATGGTCATCCCCTTGCCATTGCCGGTAAACTTTGCTCTTATATAAATTTCTACAAATTGCAAGTATCCAAGGCTGTAGCCCGTTGCTTCAAAGGTATCAAAGCCGTCGTGAGTTTCCAATATGCCTTTGTTGCCGTATTCATGAGTGTGGAAGTCTCCAAACAACCGGATATGATTCTTGTCGTAAAAACGGGAAAATGCCATGTCATTCGTAATGTTAGCAACATCCTCTAATAGGTTCCAAGTTTCTCCAAAGTCTTCTGTTTTTGCCAAACCAGGTGACCTTTCTCCAGGAAATACGAAATCTTCATCCCCATAACCCCACAGCAAATACCCAACATTTTCATCAAAGAAAACCCCGCGTGTTTCGTTGATGGTGAAATCATTGGCCAGTTTTCTCATGGTAAGCCCTCCGTCTGTACTTTTATATATACCATCGAATGAGACGGCCACAACCAAATTGTCTGCATCAATCAGAAACATCTCTGTACGGATAAACTGATTTCCTAAAGCAGTAGGGCTCTCAACCCATGAAAAAACAAGATTTCCCAATTCATTCCAAGTCTCTCCTCCGTCACAGGTCTTTACCAAAAGCCATTGATGGGAATAATCGTCTAACGTGGAATCGCATACTGCATAGCCAATATTTTTGTCGGCGAAAGACAGTTCGGTCGTTTTGTAACCTGTTTTGCGGTACTTCTCTTCCCAGCTTTCTCCGCCGTCGATGGACTTGAGTATCACCCCATTCTGTCCACAAACAAAAACCGTGTTGGTGTCGATGCAGCAGACATCATAAAGGTCATCTGTAACTCCCGTGTGGAGTTCCTTCCAATGTTGCGCCTTCGCCGCCCCCGCCGCCAGCAGCAGCAAGAGCAGAAGGGCTTTTTGTCTTATGTTGTTTAATGCTTTCATTTTGTATAAGGTCTTTGTTATTTATTTGAGGCAAAGATAGTCATTTTTTCGTGGTTTGCAAGGGCTTGGATGCTGATTTTTCTTCGCTGTAGGGCTGCCGCATTGCGGCAGCCGCATGGGTTTAGGGGCAGCTGCCACGGCATGACAGCCCTACAACAGATAACAATTTCACTCCTTCACCACCTTGTCCGAGAACGCCTTTCCGTTTTCGAGGGTGACGCGCATGGAGTAGGTGCCTGGTGCCAGGCCTTGCGGGTCGATTTCGTCGTTGCTATTTCGTCACGACCATTTTCCCGTTCAGCACATACTCACCGCATCTGACGTCATAGCCGTAAACGCCGGCGGCCAACGGGCGCAGGTCGAGCACCTTCTGGCCTTGGCTGCCATTCAGTTCGGCTGTCATTACCGCCACACCAAGGGCGTTGGTGAAGGTGAGCGTCGCCTTGGTTGCGCCGAGGGGCAGCGTGTAATCGATGACGGCCCAAGAGGTGGCAGGGTTGGGTCTGACGCTCGCGTCGAGCCCCATGGCCATGCCCAGGAGGCTTGCGTCCACGGGCTTCGTCCCGCCTCTTCCGCCGTTGCCCGCGTCGGGCAGCCTCGGGCAGTCGATGGAGGGGACGCGGTCGTCCGACAGTCCGCGGAGCAGCGACTTGGCCATGGCCTTCGCCGCGCCTCTTCCCTGCTCGGCTATGCCTTCCACCGTCTCCACCTCGGCGGCGTCCAGCTCCGAGGCGTTCCTGTTCGAGTCGTGGAGGGCCTGATACAGGCCGAGCAGCAGCATGTAGTCGTCATGTTCGTCGAGGCTGCCGTCTTGCATCCCGTAGAGCTGGGGCAGCGAGCCGGCCAGAGCCAAGGCGTTGGAGAAGTCGCCTTCCTGCACGAGGGAGGCCACGGCGAGCCGGTCGGCGTCGAGGCATTCCATGTTGGCGAGCCATGTGCGCAGCTCGTCGGGGTCGGCAACGCTGTCGTTGAGGTTGCTGCGCACGATGTCGGCGGCGGCGAGGCTGAAGTCGCGCCCCATCCTTCCCATCTGCGCCATGAGCACGGTCCGGTCCGTGGTGCCCTCGGCCAGCACCCTGAGCAGGTCCGTCATGTGGGGGGGCAGGGGGTTGTCCTTGTTCTCGAGGTACCTGATGAGCGTGTCCTTCTTCAGCTCGTCGGGGTTGGCGGCGAGGATCTCGAACTGAGCCATCTCTGGGAACACGTCGTCGCGGTCGGCGGCTGCGGTGAGCACTTCCTGCGACAGGTAGGGCGATCGGCTGAGCAGCTGCGCCCTGAGCTGCCACATGTCGGCAGGTGTCGCCGCCTCGATGTGGGCGGTTTGTGCCGCGGTGTTGCCGCCGTCGAGGCGGTTGCCGTAAACGCGCTCGAGGCTCTCGTAGGCGGTGTGGGACAAGAAGTAGTTGTCACAGGCGGCGGCTCTTTCCTCTTCCGACAGCACAGGCCCTCCGTTCCCGTAGTGTGAGGGGCAGTCGTTGGCGTTGGGCGAGGGTTCGTGGGTGACGCGGTGCAGAAGCCCACCGACGGGTTCCTGTCCGGGCTGTCCGCCGTTGAAATAGTAGTAGGTGAGGAGGTCGTCGCCCTCGTTGTAGAAGTGGTACAGTCTGCCGCTGAAGGTGTTGCCCGCCGGCAAGGACAGAGAGCCTTGGTGCTCCTGTATGCCCGAGGGGTGGGCGCCTCCGTCGAGGACGCAGAAGTCGATGCCGTTGCCCTCGTTCTCGTTGCAGGTGTAGGTGAGGCCTGTCATGATGCGCCGGTTTCCCAAGGGAAGGCCGTCGGCGATGTTGGTGCCCACGGCCAGGTTGCCGCAGGCCAGGCCCGAGAAGGTGTTGCGGTAGATGTCGTTGGTGCCGTGCGAGTCGCTGATGGCGATGCCGTAGGTGTCGCCGGTTCCGTTGTGCTGTGCGCGGAAGCTGTTCTCCTCGATGCAGAAGCCTGCGACGTGGTCGGCGTGGATGCCGAAGGCGCACTCGTTGCCTGAGCCCACGACGAAGTCGGAGTGGAGGATGGTGGCGAAGCCCGTGTTGAGGGCGTGGATGCCGTACCTGTTGTTGCGGAAGCTTCCGTTGCTGACGAGGAAGGTCCTTGCCGCGCTGCCGTCGTTGTTTGCGAAGATGCCTTCATGGAAGCCCGAGAACGAGCAACCTTTCACGAGTTCGTCGGGGCAGGGGTGGATGCCGCTGTTGCTGCCGTTGTAGTCGCAGAAAGAGGTGGCCTTGAAGCCGGAGGTGTAGGCGGCGATGCCGATGCAGCACGGCGACACGTTGGCGGCCGTCCGGTCGGCGCTGAAGTCGCAGCCGATGAAGCTGATGCCGTCCACATGGTTGAGGTCGGCGTGCTTGTGGAAGGCGGTGGTTCCGAGGTAGCCGTTGTCGATGGCGAAGGTGCAGTTGCGGAAGCGGCTGTTGTAGGCGGTCTCCTTGCCCGTGGCGGGGTGGTGGTTGGCGTAGTGCAGGGCGTGCACGGCCTTGGCGCAGTTGCGGAAGGTGGCGTTCTCGGCGTGGACGATGCCTCCGGTGGTGCTCCAGTGGTTGGGTCGCCACAAGGCCAGGGCGCACTCGGCGTTCTCTATGACCGCGCCGTTCTTCAGCTCCACGTAGCCTTGGGCGTAGTGGCCGTTGACGGGGTACTGGTGCGCGGCACTGTTGCCCCAGACTTCGATGCCGGGCCACATGGAGTTGGGACAAGATGAGGTCAATTTGCCGCCGTCAAGAACCAAACGCCCGCCGGGCTTGACGATGATGTTTGCATGATTGGAACAATAGACTGTACCTGTTATTGTTAGTGTGGCACCGCTTTCTACGGTTGCATTAAACGGAAGCGAATGATTGTTGTTGGCCCAAGTTATATTGGTTGTCACACTAAAGGGTTTTGTTCCCAAAGGCGTTAATGAAAGTTGGTTTTCGTCAATGACGCAGATATTCTTTCTAAGGCTTCTGACAAGCCTTCCCTCGGAATACACGTCAACTTGTATAAAGGCATCGCCTGTGGCTATTGGCATTACCCTTGCCGTAGAGTTTATATGGGAAACTATGGCTAAATTTTCGCTAAAGCTCCATTCAAAATAAAAATTGTCTGGATGATAGATGGAACAAGTATATGTCGTTTCATCGCACAAATCCAATTGTTCCTCACCCAACAAAGAAACGTCTCGACCATACAACGAGGCCTCAACAACGGCCATGTGGGCATCAACGAGGCCATGTCCGACCTCTTGATGCCATGTGCCGTTTGGATGATAATTATTATAATCATCATTATAATCATAATTACCTACTTTTTGAGCTGTTCTTTCCAAAATCTCATGAACTTGTTCCCTTGTGAGTTCTGGCCTTGCTGAAAGCATTAATGCGGCAACTCCGCTAACATGAGGGCAAGCGGCCGAAGTCCTTTGAAACTCCAAAAAATAATCTCCATTAGTCTCTCCATAATCCCCCTCTCTATCTAAAGTAGGGATAGCGTAACCAGGTGCTACCAAATCCAACTCCAATCCATAACAAAATTCTCCATGTCTCATTCCATTAGCATATATGGCTCCTACCGCAAGAACTTCATATAGTGCTGCTTCTGCAGCAACTGATTGTTCTATGCTATATACCGCCTTGTTACCAGATGAAAAGCAAATAATGCAACCTTTTCCGTCCCTACCATTTGTTGCGGCTTCAACAATTGCGTCGTTGATTACATCGTTTGGATTGGAACTTCCCCATGAACAACTCAAAACACTTGCCCCAAATTCTTCCCATGATTTTTTGATAGCCCTTGCAACTTTTTGACTTGGGAACATATACCATTTACTATTTGAATTGCTTATGTTTCTAAAAATTCTAATAGGGATAATTCTTGAATGTGGTGCAACTCCTGCAATTCCGATATTGTTGTGTACGGCGGAAATAACGCCAGCACAACATTCTCCGTGTTTGTTTTTTGGTCGCGGTCTTCCTGTTCCATCGCCATTGGCTGTATAGCCCTCTAATACAACACAAACTCCGTGTTCCTCATAAAAGTCTTCGTGTTCCTCAACACCATCGTCTATGACAGCGATTTTAACATTCCCTCCTGAGGAACCAATCTCTTTTTGAAGAAACGCCCATGCTTTTTCGGCTTTTATGTCAACCCCGGTAGTTCCTCCGTTTTGGCCTGTATTGTTAAGATTCCATTGATCGCTATAATAAGTGTCATTGTTGTACAATTCTCCCAAACTATAATAATCTGGTGAAGAATAAACCACAAAAGCCGTATCATACAATCTGTTTGCTAAAGTAGCGACAACAGAATCAGTAGGACATACAAACCTATATTCGTTTTCTCCCTCATAATAGGAAATAACGTTTGGATATTGCGACAATATAGGTTGTATATGTGAAACATAATAATCATTATCCTTCAACTTTACATAAACTTCATTAGTGAGCCATATAGGATTTCCGTCCACTTGTTTTGCAAAAGTGAAGAACGCTATGTCATTGTTTGACAATGATATGCTGGAGATAAGCTCGGAGATGTTTCTTGATGCCAATGACTGACTATTGACAATAATGTTGTTGTCTTCGTCATCTGCCAATACAACATCGTCAGTAGAATTGAAGACTTTTCTCAAACTCGTAGCAATGCTATCGTAATGATTGATATTCCTAACAATGATGTTTGCCGATGTGAAATCTTCTTGCCAATAATGGCGAGTGCCATTTGCATAGTAAAAGCCATAAAGGCTGTCATTTTGTGAGTAGGATGAACACACCATAAAAAGTATGGATAATCCTATGAATAATAACTTTTTCATATTCAATCGATTTTTTCTATACATTTGATTTTGTGATAAATAGGATAGTAATGAAACAATCCGATGGGTTCGGCCACCAAAACCACTTCTACAGATTCCTCCGTGCGAAACTCTTTAGGAATGGAACCATCGAAATAAACAGTTCCTGACATGCCGTCGTATTCAAATATCAATTCAGCATGTACATTGCTCCCTATATTGTCAAGTGGTTCTTTATAATATTGGAATATACCAATATAATGGTCTCCTTCCACATATTCGCAACCGCTCTGCTTTGTGCAACTTGTGAACACCCCCGCCGCCATCAGCAGCAGGAGGAGAAGGGCTTTTTGTCTTAGGTTGTTTAATGCTTTCATTTTGTATAAGGTCTTTGTTATTTATTTGAGGCAAAGATAGTCATTTTTTCGTGGTTTGCAAGGGTTTGGCGGCGTTTTTTTCTTCGCTGTAGGGCTGTCGTATCACGGCAGCCGCATGGGTTTTGCGGCGGCTGCCACGGCGTGACAGCCCTACAACAGAAAACAGTTTCACTCCTTCACCACCTTATCCGAGAACGCCTTTCCGTTTTCGAGGGTGACGCGCATGGTGTAGGTTCCCGGTGTAAGGCCATCGAGGTTGAGGCTTTCGAGGCCGTTGCGCTGCGTTTTCACGAGCCGTCCTTGCAGGTCGTAGAGCTCGATTTGCGTGGGCGTGACGTCGGGCGAGTATTGCAGGTGGAGTTGGTCCTGTGCGGGGTTGGGCCAGTAGGCGTAGGGGCGCACTGCCATGCCCTGCTCCTCGATGGCGTCGTAGTCGTCGTTGACGATGAGGAAGAAGAGCTCACGGCGGAACCAATATGCTCCGCCCACGGCCACGCCGCCGCCGTCGAGCATCGTCATGACACTCCCGTGGAAGTAATAGCCTTCCGGCTCCAGGCAAAAGCGTTGCCACAGTACGTTGAAGTCGGCATCCACCTTTGCCACCGCCACATTGCCTTTGTCGGTGGCCATGATGTTCTGCGTATTGTAGCAGAAATAGAAGCATCCGTCGTCATCCCTGCAGAGCTTCACCTCGCAGGCTCCCGGATCGACGAAAGTGTTGTTCAGCATGGGCTTGGATTCGAAATACACCACGTTCTTATGCTCGAGCGTCTGTTTGTCGTACCTGACCATGCAGACCCCGTTCTTTGAGCCTCTTTCGTAACGGCAGGCGAAGACGAAGTCGTCGCCGTCAGGGATCAGTTGCGGCTCCCAATTAAACTCGTACAGGAAGTGATAGGAGGAGTAGGCATTGTTATTCCTGATGTAGAACGAGTCCTTGTGCTGGAAGAGCGAATCGAAGACATAACAGGTGACATATTCCGACGAGGTGCTTGAGCCCCAGATGCGTCCATAGAGGTAGTATTCCCTCGGCGACTCGTTGAAGATGCCAAAGCCGCCGTATGCTCTCATCGGGAAAGAATCGTAAGGCATCGCGCTTTCGTGCTTGAGCGTCCCGTCAAGGCCGAAGCATGCGAAATGACGTTTTTTTTCGCCATTGTCCAACTGGGTGACATAACACATCACGATGTTGTCCTCCTTGTCGAGGACGAACCCATCGCTTTGGTTGTAGGCGAAAGTGTCTGCCAGGGGAACGCGTATCTCGTTAATGGAGTCGTAGTTCAAGTTGTCATCCATGGGAAAGATCTGGAAGAAGCTTTTTCCGCAAGCGGAATCGTTGACGATGCCCAGCCTTAGGTTTCCGTCGCCGTTGGGGTTTTTAGCGAACAGGTAAAAGGAGGGGTCCCAGTCGAAGACGAAGAGCGTGTCCAGTAGGATGCCGCCGTGTCTTGACATCCTGTAGTGGTTGTTCCCGAGAACATCCGAAGTGGAGTTCATGTTGATGCCCACCTTGTGGATGAACAGGACGCTGCCGTCGCTCAGTTGAGCCACATGGTCCAACTGCCCACCGTCGTTGGGTCCGTAGTAGCCGCAAGTATGATGCGCGATGGAGTCAAGGGATTGGGCGTGGGCAAGGCAAGCGAAGAGTATGGAGATGATGGTTGTAATGTGTTTTCTCATGCTGAATGGAGATATGGTGCAGGCACCCAAGGGAACACTGGTCCTCCTTGAACGCCTGCGCTGGTTGTTAATAGGCGATGGGATGTTGCGTGGTGATATATCTGCCGAATTTCACTTGGAGTATGTGGCAAAACGTGTACCATTTATTTTCACCTAATTTGTACTTATTCGGGATCACTTTCCAGTTCACGGGGCGCTCGTTGAACATGTTGCTATGTTGGTTGGCATATTGGAACGGGAGATCCAAATAGGAATCAAGGCAGTAGCACATCATGTCGAAATCGAGAGTTGGGGTGGCCCATATTTCAGCCTCCCAGGCATAGATTCTTGAGTCGTCGATGTGCGGGGATCCGTAGGGGTCTGTATAGTTTTGGTGTTCGAGGGTCACCTCCCTTGAAAAGACATAGTAACTCCTTACCGGGGGATGTTGCGGGTAAGAAAAAGAACGACCCTCGTAGAAATTGCAGGCCTGCTCCAACAGGCTGCAAGCGGTTGTGTTCCAAACATAGTTTGTGTTGAAGTCGAACCAGTCGAGGCAATTGACGAGCGCATCCCAACCGTCCTGGAAATACCATGTGTGGTCAGGCATGACATAGGAAGAGATCAAAGAGGCCTTGACTTGTCCGTCGTCAGACACCGAGACCCCGATGAAACGGAAGTGTTTGTCTTGCAGGTCGAGGCTGTGGTAGAAGGCGTCGATGTCGGTGGCCATCGTTTCATAGAGCGCGTTGAGGTCGGCCAATGCGACCTGTCCGTCGGTGACGTTCACTTGGTAAAGGAGCGTGTCGTGTCGCAGGTCGGTGAACTCGACGTTGGCGTTGGCGAATTCGTAGTTGGCCACGCTGGAGAGGTGCCAAGCGGCCTCGTCGAGGCCGAGCGTCTCGGCGTCCTTGGCGAATTGGCTCGTCGCCATCTTTTTCCTGAAGCTCTTCAGGTAGTCGTCCATGTCGGTGATGTGGCTCGCGTCGAATTGCGAGACCGGTTGTCCGGCGTTGCCGTTGTTGTTTAACTTGGCGTTTTGATCGTCCTTCTTGCAGGAGACCACGGTAACTGTGGCCGCCAGGGCCACTGCCATCACGCAGATGGCGAAAATCATAGATCTTTTCATGACTTGATTGTTTTTAAGTGTTTGAAATTCTGTTAATTGATGTGTTTTGATAGTTTTGGGTTAATTCGTAACAGTAAACTCACCATAATACTCGTCGCCGTTGGCGAGGGTGAAGGTGATGAGGTAGTCCCCGGCGAGGGGTAGGTAGGTTTGCAGGCCGTTAGGCGTAACAATCCATAGGTTTTCCATGATGCCGCCCGAAACCATGGCGATTTCGATAGTCACCTGGCCGAGGTTTTCGCTGAAGACCACGGTGAGGGTGTGGCCGTCAATCATAGAAAAAATCGCATTGCCTTTTTCCGAACCACCATGACTTGCTCTTTCGATGATTTCAATAGGGGTTCCGTCTTTTCCTTTCTCATTTTCCGTTCTGGCTAGGCTGTGAGCGTAGCTGAATGCTGCCGAAAGGACCAAGCAGAGCATCAGAACCATTTTTGTTACTTTTTTCATCACTTTGACTTTTGCATGATTAAACAATTGATTTCGAAATCGAATGCAAAAGTATCGTGATTCTGATACCCTTGTCAAGAAAACAATGGTACGGAAAGGTACGAAGATTTTTTACAACAACATGGTTTACAATGTGTTATTGCTTGCTTAACATATTACAAAGGGATTGATAAAGACTGTCGTTAGCCCCAATAATACGGCTGATTTTTCTGCTACGGTCGCAAACCGTTGTATATGCACGCTGCATTAATGCTGAAATATCAGCTTCGTTCAAACCAAGCAAGAACAGATAACAGTAATCCATGTCACTATCTGTCAAATTGGGGAATTGCTTCCGAATTTGGGATTTGAATTGCGGCAAGTGTTTTTCTGCGGCATGGCGCAAAGCCAATATCTGCTCCTTGCTGAGGGCATTTTCCTTATAAACATGGTAATCCATTTTGGATTTGAACTGTTGAGTGTGTACAAGCCTAACTATGTCTAAACAAACAGGAGCATTGACGTATGCCGAATAGTCATCTCTGATTTCAGGTTCATCAAGAGCGGTCTTTGCCGAAGTTTGTTCCAATTGTTTCAAAACATTGCTCAATTCCCTATTGCTTCGTTTAAGCCTGCCAGATAGGGCTGCTTGTTGCATCTTATGGCTTTGCCGCTCAGCTTCCATCTGTTTCCCTGTTTCTTCAAGAATCTTGTCTGCTTCTGCTTGTTGCTTTTTCAGCAGATTTTTACCTCTTATTTTAGCCAAAACAATGATGAACATTGCAACAAAGATAGCGATGGGAATAATAGTATTCACTGCTTTCTTGACAGCTTTTTTTCGTTCTTTTTCGGCCAGTTTTTCGTGCTTTTTGTTCAAATGTTTCTGAAACAAGTCATTTAGTTGTGAAACCAAAGCCTTGTTTTGCCCTTCTGTTTTTTTCTGTTGCGCCAAAAAACGCAAAAACATTTCCGATTTTTCACTATCACCAAGAGTGTCGCAAATGACATGAAGATAATCTGCAGCCTGCATCTGTGAAACAATATCGTTTTTATTCTCAAAAACAGTCATCAAATAATACTGTGCAGAATCATAAAGTCTTTCCATATAAAAAATATGCCCAATAACAAGATAACGGGTCAATCTTTCGTCGTAATCCTCTGCCAAGAAGACCATTTGTTTCAAACGTTGTATGGATGGAACTGCTTGTTGAGTCAATTGATAACCCAATAAGGCTTGAGACGAGATAACGTTTCTGTAGAATAGGTTAGCCGTGTCAGGCATATTCGTTATGGCTTGAGAATAATAATAGTATGCACTGTCAATGTCGCCTTTCATGTTGAACTGCTTGCCTATTCGGTACATGGCGTTGGAGATGCTGTAGGGTGAAATAGGTGAAATAACGGAAAACTTGCAAGAGTTTTTATAGCAAAGAATTGCAGATTCCATCATGAAATGCTCCGAAAACATATCTCCAAGACGGTTGAAAATGTAGGTCATAAATCTCGCTTTTTTATCAACCAACATTTTCTCCCCAAATTGTTCCTCCATGATTTCCAAAGCTTTAAGGTATTCTTGGCTGGCATTCACGGCACTGTCATGTTCGTAATACCCCACACCATTGATGTAATGGGCGCGGGCGGCGAGAAAAACATCGTGCAGGGAAACGTCGTGTGTGTCGGCCCAGCCAGTGGTCGCCGTTACGGAATCGAAATAGTCCACAGCCTGAAGCAATTCATCCCGGTTGGTTTGGGCATAGTCGTTCTTGTAGAGCAGCTCGGCCAAAAGCAGTTGGGCGTAATGATTGTCAAACGTTTGGCTGGAATCAACGGTGTCGAGCCAAGGCAACAGCAAGGCCAAGGCACTGTCGGGCTGCAGCCACGCAAGGCTGTCGATGGCCAGCAACTGGCTTCGTTGAGGGCTTTGCGGTTCAGGGAAAACGACTGTGTCTGAAGACGCATTTGATCGCGTTCCAAAAGGGCTGTGGCACGAGGCTAAGGCCAGCAAAAACAGGGAAAATATGCAAAATCGGGTTTTCATGGTTTTCCGCACTGGTCCGTCGTCAGCCGCTGCACCACCGAATCCATGATGCGTTCCAAAACTGCGGGCCGTTCTGTATAATAGCGCATGTTTTGGGAAAAGATGCTGTCCGTAATCCCATAATGCCCAAAGAGTTGTCCGTAATACGATCTTGACAGTTCGACAGGGTCGATGGGCTTGCTTGGGATGGTGTCTTTGTGTTCGCGTTCCTGCGTTCTTTGGTGGTTGATGTCGGCCTCGATGATTTGCACATCGGTCAGAATGTCGATCATTTCCTGCTCGCTGAGCAAACGGTCGGGCACAAATGTATTGCTCTTGTTTCCGCAATCCGAAAACAAGAGCAACACAAAAACTATGAAAACGAAGCGCTTCATCTTGAATCAATTGCCCACATCCGATAGGAACTTGATGCGCATCAGGCGGACTTCCTCTTCTTCGTATTCATCCTCGCCAAGTTCGCTAAGTGCGGCTTGAATGTTGTCGGTCTCAGCCTCCTTGAAGTAATCGAGAATGTCCTCCTGATGGTAAATATCCACGTTGTCTTCGATGTAATAGTTGATGTCCAAATGGGTGCCGGAGGAGACGATGCTTTCAATCTCGGTCAGCAGTTCGTCGAAATCGAGACCCTTGCCGTAAGCGATGTCTTCCAAAGGAATCTTCTTGTCGATGTTCTGGATGATGCCGATTTTCAGCGCGGAGTTGTTGATGACCGATTTGACGACCATGTCGTTAGGTCGTGTGATCTCATTCTCCTCCACATAATCCTTGATCAGCTTGATGAAGGGTTCGCCGAATTTCTCGGCCTTGCCAGCTCCCACGCCTGCGATTTGGGTCATTTCCTCCTTGGTGATGGGGTATTGGATGGCCATGTCTTCGAGCGAAGGGTCTTGGAAGATGACGAAAGGCGGCAGCCCGTTTTGCTTGGCGATGGTCTTGCGCAAGTCTTTCAGCAAGGCAAACAGCGTCTTGTCGGCACCACCGTCCTTGCCGCCGCTCATGGCGAGGGATTCCGGGTCGTCATCGTCGGCGTTGTCATAATCGTGGTCTTTGACGAGCATGATGGAGTAGGGCTTCTTGATGAAGTTTTTCCCTTCCTTCGTGATTTTCAGTATGCCGTAATTCTCAATGTCTTTTGATAACAGCTTGTTCACCAAGGCCTGACGGATGACGGCAATCCAATACTTCTCGTCGTGTTCGTCGCCTGCTCCGAAAAACTCGTTGTTTTCCTGTTTGGCCGTCTTGATGTCGCCAGTGAGTTTGCCAGCCAAAAGCTCGGCAATGTGCTTGGTCTTGAAGAGTTGCTTGGTGTCTTCAACGGCTTCCAGTACGAGTTTCAGGTCTTCCTTGCCGTCGAATTTCTCCTTGGGATGGCGGCAGTTGTCGCACGAGGCGCAGTTCTCCTTGTTGTATTCCTCGCCGAAATAATGGAGCAAAAGCCTATGGCGGCAAACTGCTGATTCTGCGTATGTTACGGTTTCGTTGAGCAGTTCACGCGCAATCTCTTGCTCGGCCACGTTCTTGCCTTTGTTGAACTTCTCGAGTTTGTGGATGTCCTCGTAGTCGTAGAAGGCGATGCAGTTGCCTTCGCCGCCGTCGCGCCCGGCGCGCCCCGTTTCTTGGTAGTATCCTTCAAGGCTCTTGGGGATGTCGTGGTGGATGACGAAGCGCACGTCGGGCTTGTCGATGCCCATGCCGAAGGCAATGGTGGCCACGATGACATCCACTTCCTCCATCAAGAACTTGTCTTGGTTCTCCTTGCGCGTCTGGCTGTCCAAGCCGGCGTGATAGGGCAGAGCCTTGATGTTATTGACGGCAAGGGTCTCGGCCAATTCCTCCACCTTCTTCCGGCTGAGGCAATACACGATGCCCGACTTGCCTGGGTTTTGTTTGATGTATTTGATGATGTCCTTGATGACATCCTTGGTTTTCGGGCGTACTTCATAATATAGGTTGGGCCTGTCAAACGACGACTTGAACACCTTGGCATCCATGATGTCGAGGTTTTTCATGATGTCGGTCTGCACTTTCACCGTGGCCGTGGCGGTCAGGGCTATGATGGGCAGGCTGTCGTCGATGGCATTGATGATGGGGCGCAAACGTCGGTATTCGGGGCGGAAGTCGTGGCCCCATTCCGAGATGCAGTGGGCCTCATCAACGGCAACGAAAGAGATTTTCAAAGTGCGCAAAAACTCCACCGTCTCCTCCTTGGTGAGCGATTCGGGCGCCACATAGAGCAGTTTGGTCTTCCCACTTTTAAGGTCTTCCTTTACCTCGAGCAACTCGGCCTTCGACAGCGACGAGTTCATCACATGGGCAATGCCGAGTTCGGTGCCGAAATTGCGAATCATATCGACCTGGTTCTTCATCAACGCGATGAGTGGCGATACGACGATGGCCGTGCCTTTCGACATCAGTGCGGGCAGTTGGTAGCAAAGCGACTTGCCGCCTCCCGTGGGCATCAATACGAAGGTGTTGCTGCCACCAAGGATGCTCTTGATGATTTCTTCCTGGTTGCCTTTGAACTGGTCGAAGCCGAAAACATCCTTCAGCAGCTGGTGAATTTTCTGGTCATCTTTTTTTGCCATGGGTTCCTCCTTTTGGTATTGTCCAATTTTTTGCGTTATTTTGCAATCTGTTTTGAAATGTTGCGTTATTAGCTGGGCGGCTCTTTTTCGTGCCAAACAGCAAATACAAAGTTATAGCATTTACATCAAATGGCGCAAGAAAAATTCGAGAAAAAATGAAAAAAAATGGAAATATTATCGAACTTGCCAATCAAATCATTGACAATGAGATTGTTGCAATTTCCGGGCTGAAAGAAAAAATCGACGGTGATTTCCAGAAAACGGTCGAGTTGGCCCTGCAATGCAAAGGGAATCTCGTGTTTTCGGGCATAGGCAAGAGCGCCATCATCGCCCAAAAAATCGTCGCAACGATGAATTCGACGGGTACGACAGCCGTTTTCATGCACGCCGCCGATGCCATTCATGGCGATTTGGGCATCGTCCGCGAAGACGACATCGTGGTCGTCCTCTCCAAAAGCGGCGAAACACCGGAAATCAAGGTCCTTGTGCCGCTCATCAAGTTGAGGGGCAACAAGATAGTGGCCATCGTGGGGAACCGAAACTCATATCTCGCCTCCCAATCCGATTGCGTTCTCGACGTCACCGTGCCCGAGGAAGCCATCCCTGGCAGCCTCGCGCCGACGAGCAGCACCACGGCACAACTTGTCATGGGCGACGCACTGGCCCTTATATTAATGAGGTGTCGAGGATTCTCCACCAGCGACTTCGCCAAGTTCCACCCTGGCGGCGCTCTCGGCAAGCAGCTTTACCTGCGCGTGAAAGACCTTTACACCCGCAACGAGCGCCCCGAAGTCGGCCCCGACGACAACCTCACTCAAGTCATCATCGAGATGACGGGGAAACGCTTGGGCGCAACCGTTGTCGCTGAGAACGGACAGATTATTGGCATCATCACCGACGGCGACCTCCGCCGAATGTTGATGAAATACCCCGACATCGAGCATGTGAAAGCCGCCCAAATCATGACTTCCAACCCGAAGACCATCAGCGAGGAAGCTTTGGTGGTGGATGCACTCCACAAAATGCGCGAAAACAGCATCACGCAACTGCCTGTTGTTGGAGATGGCAAATACCTGGGAATCATTCATTTACATGATATATTAAAGGAGGGGATATTCTGATTTCAAGATTTCAAATTTCAAGATTTCAAATTCCGCATTAAAATGAAACTTTGGACACAAGATTTGGTCAAGAAATACAAGCAACGCACGGTTGTGAAGGGCGTGAGCGTTGAGGTGGAACAGGGTGAGATTGTCGGTCTGCTCGGCCCGAATGGTGCTGGCAAGACGACCACTTTCTACATGGTGGTAGGCCTCATCAAGCCCAATTCGGGCAAGGTGTTCCTTGACGACAAAGACATTTCTGAGATGCCCATGTATGAGCGCTCGCAGAAGGGCATCGGCTATTTGGCACAAGAAGCCTCTGTGTTTCGCCAGATGACGGTGGAAGACAACATCGCCTCGGTGATGCAGTTCAAGAAAGGCATGAGCAAGCAACGCCAACGCGAAAAACTGGAGGAGCTTTTGGACGAGTTTGGACTGCAACATGTTCGCAAAAACAAAGGCATCCAACTGTCGGGCGGCGAGCGCCGTCGCACCGAAATCGCCCGTGCCCTGGCCGTCGATCCCAACTTCATCCTTTTGGACGAGCCATTCGCCGGCGTTGACCCGATTGCTGTCGAGGACATCCAGCGCATCATCTTCAAGCTGAAAAGGAAGAACATCGGTGTGCTCATCACTGACCACAACGTGCACGAAACGCTCTCAATTACCAACCGAGCCTACCTCCTTTTCGACGGCCAAGTGTTGATGTCGGGCACGCCCGAAGCACTCGCCGCCGACTCGCACGTCCGCGAGGTCTATCTGGGGCAGAACTTCATTTTGCACAGGAAGGAAATGTGAACCTATTCCATTTTGCCGCCAAAAAAAACCGAAAGCATAACGTAAAGCATCATAATAAACGGAAGCGCGACCAACCTGAAAAACGCGAGCCCCACCACGGCAACGAGGAGGAAAAGCCATCTAACCTCGTTGCCTTTCCATTTCGCGGAGTTCATCTTGAACGAGAAAAACCGCAAGTTGCTCACCATCATAAAGCTGAAAATGAGCACTATGCCCACGCTTTGCCAAAAACCCAAAGCACCATCTGTGAGGTGCCCGACCTGGCTGAGCGCCAAAGGCAAAGAAGCGACGAAAATGGCCATCCCAGGTGCTGGAATACCTCTAAAAGTGGTCTTCTGCGTGTCGTCGATGTTGAAGCGGGCCAAGCGCAAAGCGGAGAATACAGGCAGCATGAAGGCAATGCATGGCAACAGGTCCAAACCAAGCAGAGCGATCTCAGGATGGGCTGTGCGGCACATCAGCCAGTGCATGATGAACCCAGGAACCACGCCAAACGAAACCACATCCGAGAGCGAGTCCAAGTCGGCACCAATGGGCGAATGGGCATTGAGAAGCCGCGCTGAGAAACCATCGAAAAAGTCGAAAAGTCCAGCCACGAAAACCATGATGGCAGCCTTGACAGGCATGTCGTGGGCGAGAAAGAGAACTGACAGGCAGCCCGAAACAAGGTTGCCGCAGGTGATGGCATTGGGAATGTGTTGCTTAAGGTTCATGGCGTTGGGATTTGTGCGTTGCAAAGGTAGTTTATTTTGTGCTTGGAAGCGAGAAAAGCCGTATTTTTGCAGGAAAATTGGAGAACAGTCATGCAGCACCAATATTATCAGATACATCAAGTTGCAGGAATTGTAGGAGGTCAAATTGTTGGTAATCAATCTGAAAGACCGATTTGCGATCTTCTCATCGACAGTCGGCAGCTTGTTGCCGCCGAACAGGCGTTGTTTTTCGCCATCGTTAGCACTCGCAACGATGGCCACAAATACATCAAGGAGCTTTACGACAAGGGTGTGCGCGCTTTTGTGGTGAGCCAGATGCCTGAAACACCTTGTCCAGAAGCGGTTTTCATCTTGGTCGAAGACACCCTAAAAGCCTTGCAAACCTTGGCATCACATCATCGTCATCAGTTTGACATCCCCGTCGTTGGCATCACGGGAAGCAATGGCAAAACCATTGTCAAGGAGTGGCTGACGCAAATGCTGGGGACGGATTTCAACATCGTGCGCAGCCCGAAAAGCTACAACTCTCAAGTAGGCGTTCCGCTCTCGGTATGGCAGATGAACAAGAACAACACGTTGGCCATTTTTGAGGCGGGCATTTCAGAACCAGACGAGATGGCAGCCCTGCAAAGTATCATCAGTCCGACCATCGGTGTTTTCACCAATATCGGGCAAGCCCATGACGAAAATTTCATCAGCCGCACCCAAAAGGCAGGGGAGAAGTTAAACTTGTTTACCAAGGCCGATCAATTGGTGTATTGTATGGATTATCCTGATATTCAGCAGGTTATTATTCGTTCAGGAGTCGCTGAGAAGGTCAGGCTGTTCACATGGAGCCGAAAATTCGAGGAGGCCGACTTGTTTGTGAAAACGGTGACCAAAGAGGCGAACACGGCTCATGTCGAGTGTGTCCATCAGTCTGAAAGCCTGACGTTTGACATTCCCTTTGCCGACGAAGCCTCTGTCGAGAACGCCATTCATTGCATTGCGGTGTGTTTGTTGATGGGCTACGCTCCTTCTCGCATCGCTGAGCGGCTTGCAGGCTTGACTTCAGTGGCCATGCGCCTCGAAATCAAGGCGGGAATGAACAATTGCACCATCATCAACGACTACTATAATTCCGACATCAATTCGCTTTCCATCGCTTTGGATGTGTTGCGGCATCAACATCAGCATCAGCGCCATGTGGTGATTTTGTCTGACATTCTTCAAAGTGGTCGGAGCGAGATGGAACTATACTCCGAGATTTCACAACTGCTTAAGAATAAAGGAGTTGATATGCTGGTTGGTATCGGTGAGGCCATTTCGCGCCAAGCCAACAAATTTGATATGGAGCGTTATTTCTATCCCAATGTGGCAGATTTCCTCGCGCATTTCCCGTTGTCGAAGTTCAACAACCAAACCATTCTGCTGAAGGGGGCACGCGCTTTCGAGTTTGAGCAAATTGGGATGGAATTGCAGGAAAAGGCGCACGAAACGGTGCTTGAAATCAATTTCAACAACCTTGTCGGCAACCTGAAGCATTTCCAGGCGAAAATCAAGCCCGAAACCAAGCTGATGGTGATGGTGAAGGCTTTCGGCTACGGCAGCGGCAACCTTGAGGTTTCCAATATTCTTCAGTTCCATAATGTTGATTATCTGACGGTTGCATTCGCCGACGAAGGCGTGGAATTGCGCCGTGCAGGCATCAACTTGCCCATCATGGTGATGAGCCCGGAAGCGAACAGTTACGACAATATCATCAAGTATCACCTTGAACCAGAGGTGTTTAGTTTCCGGAACCTCTCTTTCATTGAAAAGGCGGTGGACAATCTGGCCTTGCCCGAAGCGCATCCAATCAATGTGCACATCAAGCTCGATACTGGAATGCACCGCTTGGGTTTCTCAAAGGCCGAGCTGCCCGAACTCATACAACGCATCAAGGCCAACCCGATGCTGCATGTGAAAAGCGTGTTTTCGCATCTCGCCACGGCCGACAATCCTGCCGAGGATGCCTTTACTTTGAGCCAAATCCGCAGCTTTGAGGAAGGCAGCCAAATGATAGTGGAAGCCTTTGATTACAAGGTGTTGCGTCATATCTTGAATACGGCGGGCATCACACGTTTCCCGCAATACCAGTTCGACATGGTACGTTTGGGAATCGGGTTGTATGGCGTGCCCACCTGCCAAGCCGACAAGGGAGTGTTGCAGCCTGTCGTGTCGCTGAAAACCATCATCAACCAAATCAAGGACATCCCGGCAGGCGACAGCATCGGTTACAACCGTCATGGGCGTGCCGACCGCGATATGCGCATTGGCATCATCCCCATCGGCTATGCCGACGGGCTTTCGAGATTGCTGGGCAACGGCAACGGCAAGTTCTATGTGAACGACTGCCCAGTGCCTGTGGTGGGCGATATTTGCATGGACATGTGTATGATCGACCTGACCGACATCGAGGCTGCCGAAGGCGACACCGTGGTGGTCTTTGATGCCGAACACGATATCAACGATATAGCAAAAGCTTGTCACACAATTTCTTACGAAGTTATGACAAGTGTGTCGCAACGTGTAAAGCGGGTGTATTTTCAGGAATGATTTTGCTCGCGTTCTTTCATGGCCTCCACATAACAGGCGCGGCACAGCGGCTCGTAGCTTTCGGTCTCGCCCAAAACAACCAACTTGTCGCCAGCGATGGTTCGGTGCGAATACTGCGCTTGGCTGCCGCAGCGCACACAGATGGCGTGCACCTTGGTCACGTCTTCGGCTATGGCCATCAGCTTGGGCATGGGGCCGAAAGGATTGCCCATGAAGTCCATGTCCAAGCCTGCCACAATGACGCGCACACCTTGGTTGGCCAACTGCTGACACACGTTAGGAAGCTCATCATCAAGGAATTGTGCTTCGTCGATTCCGATTACATCCACGTCGTTGGCATAAAACAGGATCTCTTGGGCGCTCCCAACGGGAATGGAGTGCAATGCCGTGGCGTTGTGCGAAACCACGTCCTCCTCGCTGTAGCGCGTATCGACACCCGGCTTGAAGATCTCCACTTTCAACATGGCGATTTTGGCGCGTTTCAACCTGCGTATGAGCTCTTCCGTCTTGCCCGAAAACATCGAGCCGCAAACCACCTCAATCCAGCCTTGCGAACGGTTGTGTGAATCTTTTTCGAGAAACATGGCTTTCGTTTTTAGATTATTTGTAATTTTAGCGTCCCGTTCCGACGGGTAGGCAAAGCAAAAATATAGATTAATCGAATATGAACGACAACTTCTACAACCAAAAAGAAAAACTAGTTTCTTTAAGCCACGAAATCAATCTGTTACGTCAGCAAGTCAATTACCTTTTGAGGAACGAAAAGCCCCTCGAACTGCTCGATTTGGACGTTTTGATGAACCGAACCCACACCATTTACGACACCCTTTGTGCCATCAATTTGGGCGAAAACACCGGTGATGACAATCTCGACCTCGACCCTGAAGCCATTGCCGGATTGTTTGGCGTGGATTTGAAAGAGGAAGAAAGCGAAGAATCTTTACAAGAGGAACCTGTTGAAAGTCAGGATGATGAGCCCATGGCTCCTGGATCTGTCGCAGAAAGGATTGTGGAATTGACCGAAACAATTCCAGCAGAATTGCCTGATGACTTGATGGAAGTCGCCGAAATACCGACAGAGGAACAAGCCGAAATCGGGGAAGAGCCAATGGAGAATAGGGCAGAGGCTCCTGCTGAGGCACAAGAAATGGCCAATGGAGAGCAACTCGAAACATCAACTGAGGAACTTTCGCAACCTGTTTTTGAACCAGAAGTTTTTGGATTTCAAGTTTTTGACAATCAAGAGGTTGAAAATCTGGAGCCTGAACCTCCACAGATAGAGACCGTCGACAATCCTGTTGAGGAAGCAAAGCCTGCCGGCGACGAATACGGTTTCCTGTTCCGCTTTGAGGATGTTTCACAATCAGAGGATTTCGAGACAGAGAAGTCGGAAACTTTGGGCGACAAGATGTTGCAAGAAGACCATTCCTTGGCGGCCAAGTTGCAACAAAATCCTGTCCGCGACTTGAGGTCTGTGATTGGAATTAACGACAAGTTCTTGTTCGTCAATGAGTTGTTTGGTGGAAGCATGGAAAAATATAACAAATCCATTGACAACCTCAACGACTTGAAAACCTTGAACGGTGCTATGATTTATCTCAATGAGTTGAAGATAGAGCTGCAATGGAACAGCAGCAACGAAGCCTACAGGAAAATCTCAGAGTTGGTCCGAAGAAAATTTGAATGATTGGGTTATGAGCAAATTGTATCTTGTCCCGACACCCATTGGCAATTTGGAGGACATTACCCTGCGTGCCATACGCATACTGAAAGAGGTGGATTTGGTTTTGGCCGAGGACACGCGTACGTCGGGCAATTTGATGCGGCATCTTGACATATCCAAACCGATGACAGCCTTCCACATCCGTAACGAGCATCAGGTGGTGGAGCGCATGGCCGACCGCATCGCAGCAGGCGAGAATCTGGCCTTGGTGACCGACGCTGGAACGCCAGCCATCTCCGACCCGGGCTTCTTGCTTGTGCGCGAGTGTGTCAAGCGTGGGATAGAGGTGGAATGTCTGCCCGGACCTACGGCCTTCGTCCCGGCCTTGGTCAATTCGGGACTGCCAGCTGAGAAGTTCGTATTCGAAGGCTTCCTGCCACACAAGAAAGGCCGTCAGACCAAGTTGAGGGAAATAGCCAGTTGTCCTTACACGACCATACTTTATGAGTCTCCTTTCCGTCTGCTCAAGACCTTGCAACAACTGGCCGAGGCCTGTGGCCCTGAGCGTCAAGTCAGCGTCTCGCGCGAATTGACCAAAATCCACGAGGAAACCGTCCGTGGTGCCTTATCCGAAGTCATCGCGCATTTTTCCAAAAAGGAGATAAAAGGGGAAATCGTCATCGTGGTGGACGGTAACACAACCCTAGCCAAAGTCGTTCCGGAAGATGTCGATAGCGGCTGCTGAAATCCTTACTTCCCAAACAACCTTTGCCAAAGAGTCGGCTTTTGTGTGCTATAGTCTTTCGTGAGTTGCCTTTGGTAGGCTTGGAGGCGCACGGTGAGGCTGTTTTTCACTCCGTTTGAGGTGTAGGTGGCACCGCTTACGGCATCCACATCTTTCGACAAAGCCTCATCAACACTAAGGCCTACCCACGCTTGGAATAAACCGCTTTCCTCGACACGTTGCGCAAAGCGAGGGGTTTCGCGGTGATCCATTAGCACTACGTTCGTGATACGATTGTCGGCATCCAAGGTTATTAATAAAGGAGTAATCCCGTTATAACCATGCACGGTTGCTGAATAAGGCATGGAATACAACAAAGTGCCCAACACTTCCCCTTTGGCATCCTTGATCTGGTAATAAGAGGTGTCAATCGTTTGAATCTCAGCAGCTTCGTTGAAATAAGGCTTCACCGTTTCAACGGGGATTTCTGGCCATTGGATTGGGGTGGGCGGGTCGCAACTGGTGAATGACAAAAGGCCGATAAGAAACAAACCGCCGATGGAGGAACAAAAAGATTTCATCATGTTTGGATTGAATTTGGTGCAAAAATAGCAAAATCTTTCCAACTGAGTATGCCCAAATTTCAACTTTTGCCTATCTTTGTGGCATTAAACACGAACACTATGTTAATCATCGGAATTGCAGGCGGCTCAGGTTCGGGAAAGACCACCGTCGTCAAGGAACTGGTTAGGCAACTGCCAGAAAATTCAGTATCAGTCATTTCGCAAGACGCTTATTATTTCGACAACGGCGACAAGACGCCCGAAGAGAAGAAGCAGATCAACTTCGACCACCCCGATGCGATAGAGTGGCCCTTGCTTATCGATCACCTCGACCGTCTCAAAAAAGGGGAAACCATTCCCATGCCGATCTACACCTATGTCACCTGTGCCCGCTCCCAGGAGGTAATCTATGTGCATCCCACCGAGGTCATTCTTGTGGAAGGCATCATGGTGCTGGTCAATGAGGAACTTCGCAAGCGCATGGACATCAAGGTGTTTGTGGACACCGACGGCGATGAGCGACTGATGCGCATCATCCGCCGCGACATCGCCGAGCGCGGGCGCACGTGGGAAGACGTGCTGCGGCATTACCAGACCTTCGTCAAACCCATGCACCAGCAGTTCATCGAGCCCACCAAGCGCACCGCCGACATCATCCTGCCGCGCGGCTCAAGTCCCGTGGTGGTCGATATATTGGCCTCGCGCATCAGGATGCACTTGGGGAAGTGATTTTTTCCGTCTCGCCTTGTTTGGGCAATCCTTTTTTCATTACTTTTGCAACCGATTTGTGGTGTCCTCACAGGACTCAATAGGGAATCGGGTGAGAGTCCCGTACA
This sequence comes from uncultured Bacteroidales bacterium, assembly GCA_946610645.1. Taxonomy (GTDB): domain Bacteria; phylum Bacteroidota; class Bacteroidia; order Bacteroidales; family F082; genus Limimorpha. The sequence goes on along the minus strand of CAMOCK010000010.1, from coordinate 3 downwards.
GTT
>CAMOCK010000009.1 GCA_946610645.1 uncultured Bacteroidales bacterium | reverse complement strand
TGCATTGGCTCCGTAAATGGCCACACTTTTCAGCATCCGCTCATCGTTACAAGCAAAGGTATTGCCCTCCAAATCCATGGCTTTCTTTGTCTGGATACGAGCAGCTCGCATATCCAGCACCACCTCTTCATTGATTGAAAAGAAGTTTTCCAAACGAATCTCAAGTACCATTTTAGTGCGATTTTTGTAATTTTCCTGCAAAAATAGACATTAAATTTGAATTATTTTCATTTTACTGCTATTTTTTTTCATTTTTCAAAGAACGCAGCGGCCCTCCAAACCCTGAAAGGGCGACAGGTTGTCGACTATGGCTTAATCAAAACCCCGCCAGCTCCATCGTCACCGTGGGAATCAGCAGAATGCCACCGAGGATGACCAGCACGAGGATGAACTTCCAGATGAAGCGCACCCACTTGTCCCACGGAATGCGGGCCACGCCGAGGGCGGCCATCAGGACGCCACTGGTGGGGGTGATCATGTTGGTGAAGCCGTCGCCAAACTGGAAGGCCATCACCGTGGCCTGACGCGAGATGCCAATCAGGTCGCTGAACGGCGCCATGATGGGCATGGTGATGGCGGCCTTGGCAGAACCGCTGGGGATGACGATATTAATCAAGGTCTGGATGCCGTACATGATTTCGGCGGAGGCAATCTTGCCCATGTCGCTCATCGACTTGGACAGGCCATAAAGGATGGTGTCGATGATGCCGCCGTCCTGCAAGATGATGACGATGCCACCCGCCAAGCCCACGATGACCGCCGCCGAGAGGATGTCGCCCATGCCCTCGAGGAAGAGGCGCGCAATGTCGCTCGCGCTCTTGTCGACGGCCAAGCCGCTGGCGATGCCGAGCACCAAAAACAGCGAGGCAATCTCCATGATGTACCACTCATAGCCCAGCACGCCCACCACGAGGAAATAGACCGTGGCGAAGAGCAAGGTCAGCACGAAATAATGCACCGTCTTGCGCAAGGTGACGACGCTCAGCAAGGCAAAAACCGCCGTGCCGATGGGCAGCAAGGGCAAAGTGGTTTCGCTGTTGCCGATTTTCAGGGTGGTTTGTGGATAAAGCACTGAAAACATGATTAATACCACTGTCAGGAAAGCAAAGACGAACCAAGCCTTTTTTGGAGTTGGCAGTTGGCAGTTATCAGTTGGCAGTTGGGACTGTTCGTTTCTCCAATAGGCATCGTCCTCATACATGATGGACGACTGCGGGTTGCGTTTCACTTTTCGCGCATAGAGCAGCACGAAAACGATTCCCACCAAGGTCAAGATGGCCCAGCAGACGGCGCGATAGCCGATGCCCGTAAACAACGGGATGCCCGCAATGCCCTGCGCGATGCCGATGGTGAAGGGATTGAGCATCGCACCCGAAAAGCCGATGTGCGCCGCCACATACACCATGCAGAGGCCCACGATGCTGTCGTAGCCCATAGAGATGGCCAACGGTATGATAATCAAGGTGAAGGCGATGGTTTCCTCGCTCATCCCAAAGACGCTTCCGAAGAGGCTGAACAACAACATGATAAGAATAATCACAATGTTGTTCACCCCGATTTTCCGCATTAATGGGCTGCGTTCGAGGCGTTTGGTGAACTTCAGGAACGACATGATGCCCATGTCGATGGCCTTGCTTTTGTTCATGATCCAGAAGGCACCACCGATGATTAAGATGAACACGATGATATTGGCCTGCTTGACGAAGCCCTTATAGAACGCCGAAAACACCTGCCACGTCTGCGGCTCGGGATGGAACTCGCTGCCGCCAACTGTCTCCGGCAACTGGTCAGCATAATAAAACGTCATCACCGTTTCGCCACCGACCTGCTCCTCGACGTATTTTCCTGGCGGGATAATCCAAGTGAGCACCGCCGCGATGACGATGATGGCGAAAACGATAACGAAGGTATGTGGGACTTTGCGCTTTTTCATTTGTCGTCGTAATGGCCGGAAGCGACTTTACGTTCTTTTTCTTTCACCAGTTTAGCAACGTATTTTGCTACTCGTTTCATCATACGCTCATCTTCCGCAAGTATTCCCATACACTGCCAAATTTGAACATGAAAAGAATTATTTGATATCAATGTCATAACCTTATCTTTTTGTTCCGACTGCAAAGATATGCATATTTTTCCTAATTTTGCCGCAAATATCAAAATTGAACGAAAATGAAGAGAATCCTGACCTTTTTATCGCTGGCCGCCTTGATGGCCATCGCAACGCCAGCAGCGGCGCAAGAAAAGAAGCTGTTCACGCCCGAAGACGCTTCCTACAACAACCGAAGCATTTACGCCCAACGCCCAAGCCAACTGAAATGGATCGGCGACAGCGACGTGATGATGAAGGTGAAAGGCAACGAAATCGTCACCATGACACCCGGCTCAAAGGGAGAAGCCACTTTTCTCACCCTGGACGGCCTGAACGCCTATTCGAAAGGCGATGGTGTGACCGACCTGAAACGCATCCCCCAACTGACTTGGATCAACGGTTTTCAGGCTTATTATTACGCTTTGGGAGACAAAGGCATCAATCTCAACAAAATGGACATCAAGAAGAAAACCATCGAACAAAAGGCCTCGATTCCGCAAGGCGCAGAAAACCAGACCGTTTGCAATCCTACTTTGGATGTGGCCTACACCATCGATAACAACCTTTATGTGGCCAAGGGTGACAAGCAAATCCAAATCACCGACAACCCCGAAGGTGTGGTGGCGGGCCAGAGCGTGCACCGCAACGAGTTCGCTATCAACGGCGGCATCTTCTGGTCGCCCGACGGCAAACTCCTTGGCTACTACTCGATGGACGAGCGCATGGTGACCGACTACCCCTTGGTCGACATCACCGAGCGCGTGGCCACCGCCAAGCCCATCAAGTACCCAATGGCAGGCATGACGAGCCACGAGGTGACGCTGCACGTCTACAACATCGCCACGGGCAAGGAAATCACCATCAAGACGGGCGAACCCGCCGAGCAATACCTCACCGCCGTCACCTGGAACCCCGACAACAAACGCATCTACATCGGCGTACTCAACCGCGAGCAAAACCACCTGAAATTCAATGAATACGATGCCGCAACGGGCAACTTCATCCAAACCATCTTCGAAGACCGCGACGAGCAGTATGTGGAGCCACAGGGTCCCGCCTACTTCCTGCCCAACAACCCCGACCAATTCATCTGGAAGGCCCAGCGCGACGGCTACTATCACCTTTATTTATACACCATCAGCAAAGGCACTTGCAAGCAACTCACCAAGGGCGACTTCGTCATCACCGACTTCAACGGCTTCTCGAAGGATGGCAGCAAGATTTACTACCGCTCCACCGAGGTCAGCCCGCTCGAGCGCCACTGTTACATGATGGACATCAAAAGCGGCAAGGTGACCCAACTCACCAAGGAACACGGCACCCACGATGTGCTTCCCTCGGCCAACGGCAAGTATTTCATCGACTTCTACAGCAGCACCGATGTGCCTTACAACGTTGATTTGCAAGACAGAAACGGCAAGTTTGTCAGCCGTTTGCACGAGGCCGAAAACCCGCTGAAGGACTATCACATCGGCGAGACCACCCTCGGCACGCTGAAAGCCGAAGACGGACAGACGCTCTACACGCGCCTCATCAAGCCTTACAACTTCGACGCTTCGAAGAAATACCCTGTCGTGGTCTATGTGTATGGCGGGCCTCATGCCCAACTCATCACCGACTCGTGGCTTGCCGGCGCCAACATTTACCTGAATTATTTGGCCCAAGAAGGCTTCCTCGTCTTCACTTTGGACAACCGTGGCAGTGCCGACCGTGGCGAGGCCTTCGAGCAGTGCATCCACCGCCAGTGCGGACAACTCGAGATGCGCGACCAGATGACGGGCATCGAATGGCTGAAAACCTTGCCTTATGTTGATGCCAACCGCATCGGCAGCGACGGCTGGAGCTATGGCGGCTTCATGTCCACTTCGCTGAAAATCAACCATCCCGAAACGTTCAAGGTGAGTGTGGCAGGCGGTCCCGTTTTAGATTGGAAGTACTACGAAATCATGTACGGCGAGCGTTACATGGACACGCCCCAAGAGAATCCCGAAGGCTACGAGCTGACCAGCCTGGAGAACAAGACCGACAAGCTGGAAGGCAAGCTCCTGATGATCCACTGCACCACCGACCCCGTGGTGATGTGGCAGCACAGCCTCGTCTTCGTCGAGAACTGCATCCACAACGGCAAGCAACTCGACTATTTCGTCTATCCCGGCCACGACCACAACGTCTACGGAATGGACAGGGCGCATCTGATTACCAAGATTACGCAGTATTTTAAGGATAATTTATGATGGGGATTGCGTTGCAAGAAATCTTTCAAAAATCAATTCAAAATCAATCAAAAAAGCTTTTCTAAAGATTTTGAAATAGATTTTCTAAGATTTCTGCCGTAAGCCATCCAAAAAAAGCCCCCCGCCATTAAACGGAAGGCTTTTTCACTATCTAATAATCTTATTTGGAATCTTTCAACTTTGAATGACTTCCTTTTTTCTTTTTGCCGTCATAGCG
>CAMOCK010000008.1 GCA_946610645.1 uncultured Bacteroidales bacterium | reverse complement strand
GAACTGGGTCACGGAGGAAGGTTATCCCATCGAGACCAACACCATGCCGGGCTTTGCTGGTTCGAGCGGTTACTATCTCCGCTACGAAGACCCGCACAACGACAAGGAATACTTCAGCCGTGAAGCCAACGACTATTGGCAGAATGTCGACCTCTATATCGGCGGCGCCGAACACGCCACCGGCCACTTGATTTACAGCCGCTTCTGGTGCAAGTTCTTGTTTGACATTGGTTTGTCGTGCAAGGACGAGCCGTTCCAAAGGATGATCAACCAAGGCATGATTCAAGGCCGCTCGAGCTTCGCCTATCGTGTGAATTTGGAGAAGTTGTGCGAATACGATGTGTGGAACATCATCAAGGACAAGAAGTTGGGAGTTGAGTTCGTCAGGGGCTACAAGGACGGTCGCCGACAGTTCGACTTCTTCTGCCCCGAAAAGGGCATCCTCATCGAGATCAACCGCATGGGCAACCTCGAGAAGGTGGCCGAGCCATGGGAAGACTATGCCGCCTCGAAGGGTTACAAACTGCTATTGGTGCCCAACATCGACGTCTTGAACGACTACAGGGACGGAACCCACATCGTAGAGCAGAAAATCAAGGATTTGATTGCGGGCAAGGAAGTCCCGACCTTCGTCGATGGCGAGGAATACAGGCGCGGACCCATCTTCGTGTCGAAGAACATCCCCGACCGCGAGCAGTTCAGCGACCCGATCCATGTGGACATCAACATGGTGCGCAACGACATCCTCGACATTGAGGCTTTCCGCCAGTGGCGCGACGACCTGAAGGACGCGCATTTCATCAAGGAAAAGGACAAGGACGGCAACGACATTTTCGTTTGCGGTTCGGAAGTGGAAAAGATGTCGAAGTCGAAATACAACGTGCAGAACCCCGACGACCTTGTGGAGAAATACGGTGCCGACACGCTCCGCCTGTATGAGATGTTCCTTGGCCCCTTGGAGCAGTCCAAGCCGTGGGACACGCAAGGCATCGAGGGTACGTTCCGCTTCGTGCGCAAGCTCTGGCGACTCTATCACGACGAGAACAACCAATTCTGCGTCAGCGACGAAGCCGCCACCGCGCCCGAACTGAAGAGCCTGCACAAGCTCATCAAGAAGGAGGAGGACGGCATCGAGAGCATTTCGTTCAATACGGTCGTCTCGGCCTTCATGATTTGCGTCAATGAACTCGCCGACCTCAAGTGCAACAAGCGCGAAATCCTTGAGCCTTTGGCCATTATGGTTTCGCCCTACGCGCCTCATATCGCCGAAGAGCTTTGGCATTTGTTGGGTCACGAAACCTCGGTGGTGAACGCCACGTTCCCCCGTTATGACGAGAGCAAGACCGTGGAGAATAGCTTCAACTATCCCGTGAGCTTCAACGGCAAGATGCGCTTCAACATGGAGTTGCCCGTCACGATGAGCCAAGACGAGGTGCAGGCCGCCGTGCTTGCCGCCCCCGAGTCGGCCAAATGGCTCGAAGGCAAGCAGGTGCGCAAGGTGATTTATGTGCCGAAGAAGATCGTGAATGTCGTTGTGGGATAAAATTTGCCAAAATCCAATTTCTTTGTCAATCTGTCTTTCCAATGGGCAAAATTTTGTATGTTTGCATCGTGAAGCAAAAAAGGCATGACTATGGAGACGGCAAGCAGAAGATACCCCGTTGGGATACAGACATTTGAAAGGATTAGGAAAGAGAACTACCTTTACATCGACAAGACCGACTTGGTTTGGAAGATGACCAAGGAAAGCCCGTTTGTCTTCCTCAGCCGTCCGCGCAGGTTCGGCAAAAGCCTTCTCACCACCACCTTGGATTCCTACTTCAAAGGACAGAAGGAACTCTTTGAAGGGCTGAAAATCATGGCGTTGGAGAAGGAATGGGAGAGCTATCCTGTGATACATCTGGATTTGAGTGTCACCAAGGCTGAAAGCACCGTTGATGGGCTAAGGTCGGTGCTTTTCAGGATTCTGGAAGGCTATAAGGGCATTTATGGCGAAGGCGAATACGAAAACGCACCCGGAGGCCTTTTTAGCGGAATAATACACCGAGCTTACCAAAAAACAGGCAAACAAGTCGTGATTATCATTGATGAGTATGACGCGCCTTTGCTTGACAAACTTAACGAGAAAGAACTGCTTGAGTCGTTCCGCAATGTGATGCAGGAGTTTTTTGTCCAACTTAAGGCCAACGAGGCCGTGATACGCTTCTGCTTCATCACGGGCATCACCAAATTCTCACAATTGAGCATTTTCTCGACCATCAACAACCTGACGAACATCTCGATGGACGACAAATACGCCGCCATCTGCGGCATTACAGAGAACGAGTTCGCCAATGACATGGCTCCCGACATTGCCATGCTGGCTGAGGAATACGAATGTACCCCCGATGAAATGCGTGCCAAGCTGAAGCTGCAATACGACGGCTACCGATTTGCGGGCAAGTCGCCCGACCTCTATAATCCTTTCAGTTTGCTCAAGTGCTTCAACCAAAGGAAGATAGCCAATTATTGGTTCGAGAGCGGCACCCCGACGTTCCTGATTAGGCAGATGCAGCATTACAGGACGGACATAACCTCGATGGACTATATCGTGTCGGATGCCTTGGCTTTCGACCGTCCAACCGAAGCCATGGAGAATGCGCTGCCACTACTATATCAAAGTGGTTATCTGACGATAAAGGATTACGATAGAGAGACAGAAACTTTTGTCCTGTCCATACCCAACAAAGAGGTCCGTACAGGCTTAATCAACGGACTGATACCTACATACATAGGCCTTGACAGCAGCATTGTCCGCAACGGTTTCGCCCTGAACCTGTGCCGGTTTTTGAAGAAAGGCGACATTGACAAGGCCATGGCTGAACTCAAATCCTTCCTCGCAGGCATCCCCTACGTTGAAGGCTTCAAAAAGAAATTGGAGAGCGTTTCGAACTACGAGGGTTTCTACGAATACACTTTCTGGCTCATTTTCAATATGTTGAACTTTTACGCCCGCACACAGGTGAAGTGCGCCCAAGGCCGCATCGACATAGTGTTGCAGATGCCCGACACCACCTACGTCTTCGAGCTGAAGGTGAACGGCACGGCACAGGAAGCCCTCGACCAAATCAACAGCAAGAACTACGCGCTCCCATACGACACCGAAGGCCGCCGAGTGGTGAAAATCGGCATTCAGTTCGACCGCGACACGATGACCGTTGGGGAATATGTCGTGGAATGAAAGCCCGCTCAATACCCCATCCCGAAATGCCACAGAGGGATGATGTTCTCGTAGCCGTATTCGATGTCGTCTTTCACGACAAAAGCGTCTTTCACTTCGACGATTTGTTTCTTGCCTTTGCTCTTCCCGCCCACCTCGAAGGTCTTCCCGTTGATGAGGAAATCGGCAGCCTTTGAAGCGAAAACCTCATGGTTGACTCGCATTTGCGAGAGGAAAAACGTCTCGCGGATGTTGCCGACTTCGGGTTTGCCTTCCGAGAGGGCTTGGATGAGGTTGGTGTTGCCCAAGTAGAGTTTTTCCGGCTTGCCGTAGTTTTTCATGCCGTCTTCTTGGTGCCTCAACGACATGGTGAGGCGCGCTTTGTCCATGTAGTACGCCAAATCGGCCACGGTGCCACGGTCGCATTCCATGGCCGCGCCAATTTCGGTGTAGTTGGGCTTGAACGGCACACTCTGCGAGATGATGAACAGCAACTGCTTGAGTTTCCGCGAGGTGGAGATGTTCATTTTGGCGTAGGTCGGGATGTCGTTCTCAACGGTTTGGTTGATGACGTTGGTGAGGCGTGTGGCAAAGTCGGTTTCTTTCCAAAAGGGGTAGTAGCCCGTTTTGAGGTAGTCGTCGAACAGGGCCAAAGGTCGCTCTCCGGCGGGGAAGCGTACTTCGTGGCGAAGGATTTCCTCAAGCGATGCTGGCGGCAACACAATGCCTTTGGCCATGGCCAAAAACTCCCTGAACGACAGGCCGACAAGGGTGTAGGAGATGATGCGGCGGCTGAGGTCGGCGGTGCCTTTGTAGAGGTCGAGGATGGATGAGCCGGTGATAACCACTTGCAGTTGAGGGCAATAGTCGTAAATCATCTTCAACTCTGCCGACCACGACGGGTATTTGTGGATCTCGTCGATATAGAGCCGCTGGCCGCCTTTGCGGTAAAACTCGTTGGCGGTGTCGAAGAGGGTGTGTTGGCTGAAATACACATTGTCCGCGCCGAAGTAGAGCGTGTGAGCCGCGCCATCCAGCTTGATTTTCTGGAGCATGAGGGTGGTCTTGCCCACACCGCGCTCGCCAAGGATGGCAATCATGCGGTTGTCCCAGTTGATGCGGTCGTGCAGGTAGCGCAGGAAATTGGTGGGCGTTTCGTCCAATTTTGCGTAAAACAGTTCATACAGCTTTTCCATAATTCCTCCTGATTTGTGCCGCAAAATTACACAAATTTTCTAAACTGCGGAATTATTTCCCCACTTTTTTCAAAAATTGCGGAATTATTTCCCCGATTTTTTCAAAAATCGAGGAATTATTTCCGCGTTTTTAACTCAAACGCCACCGCATGGGGCATTTCAAAGTTGTTGGGGAAGTCGATGCGGTAGCGACCATCGGCTTCTTTACTGAGGGTGGCTTTCTTGTTGCTGCCCAACACTTTGATTTTTCCCGTCCTCAGGTTAGCAGGCGTCCCGCCTGCATTGGAAAAATCAAACCAATACGTCTCAGGCACAGGGCTTTCCTGCTCGTCCAAAAGGAAAATGGCATACACCTTGTCGCCCTTTTGCGTGAAGCGGAACTTGCCGTAAGTGAAGGGATAGACGGGGCGCGTGCCGTAGATGGCTTCGCCGTTCACTTGCATCCACTCGCCGATTTCCTTCATGCGGAGCAGGGCCGTGTCGGGCAGGTTGCCGTCGGCATCGGGACCCACATTGAGGAGGAAGTTGCCGCCTTTGGCCACCACGTCGCAGAGCAAATGAATTAACTTGTTG
>CAMOCK010000007.1 GCA_946610645.1 uncultured Bacteroidales bacterium | reverse complement strand
TGTGGTCGTTTGTGGTGATTTTTCTCGTTTTGCTCTTCGACCAAATCCTCAAGATTTGGGTCAAGACGAACATGGCCTTAGGGCAGGAGATCCCCGTCATGGGGAGTTGGTTCAACCTGCTGTTCATCGAGAACGAAGGCATGGCTTTCGGCTGGATGGGCGGCGGCGGCGTGATGAAGTTGGTTTTGAGCCTATTCCGCATCGTGGCGGTGGTGGCCTTGTTCATCGTCATGTTCCGCTTGTCGAAGAAAGAAACGAAATTTGGCGTGTTGTTCGGCATTGCGCTCATCACGGCGGGCGCGTTGGGCAACATAATAGACTGCGTGTTTTATGGGCGCATCTTCAATGAGAGCACCTACCAACAAGTGGCCACTTTGTTTCCCGACGGCGGCGGTTATGCCGGCTGGTTGCACGGACGCGTGGTCGATATGCTCTATTTCCCCATTATCGACGTGGCAAGGGAGAATGCTTCGTGGCTGCCTGAGTTCTTCTTCGGCCCCGACGGGCATTTCATCTTCTTCCGCCCCATCTTCAACTTGGCCGACTCTGCCATTACCATTGGCGTGTTCTACATGATGATTTTCCAATGGAAATGGCTGAAGAGCCTCTGATTATTTAGCATCCAAAGGCAAAGGCAACAAACACTGGCTTGTGGCGCAGCTCCCCACGATCCCGTAGCCGTTGGTCACGTTGGAATAGACTTGTATGGGCTCGGAGAAGAATCCTGTCAAGGTACTTCCTTGCTCGCAAGTGCTCAAGTAATAATAGTATTCTTTCGAAAGGTGCTCAATCTTTATGGGCACTTGAAAGAAACCGGGGTCGGTGTGTTTTAGCTTATGTAGATTGAAATAAATCGGCCCTTTGATGCGATACGAGCCGCCGTCGAAAAGGGCATCACTGAACACGCCTTCGGGACGGACGTCCAATTCGCTGAAGTCGATGAAATCGTTTGATTCGATGGAACCTCCAAATATGGGGTCGGTGTATTCGTGTGACACATAGTATTGGCTCGTGTAGTATTGGTTTTCGGAACCTTCGTATGCGTCTGATTGTATCGACAATCTGAACAGGTCGGTCTGTCCGGGGTTGGGGTCGGTCACTTCAACGAAAAGTTCCATTCGGCCATATATGTAGAGCAAGCTGTCCTCGTCGTCGATAGGCTGGTACTCCGATTCGAGTTCTTGAACGGTTTTGTCAGCCAACAGGCAGTCCACGACCTTGGGCAGCGCGCTCGACGTGCCTTCCACGTCCTCGAAGCCATGGGCCGAAGCCGTGATCTTGATGACATCGCCGACCGAGGGACGATAGTCGCTTTGGAAGCGTTTCACGAGTTTGTATCCTATGGAATCTTCGAAATCGTCGGTGTAGTAATGCTCAGCGATTGAGTCGAACACGATGTCCATGACACCGAGCAAACTGCCGTTCACATAAAGCGTGGCCACAAGGTCGTCGGGGGCTTGCATGTCATTGTCAGTATCCAAGAAGAAGATGCTCTTGCCAATGCGTGCCGAAACGGGTAGGCCCGGTTCCACGATGCTATTGATGACCAAGCGCGGGTCGGTTTGTTCGCCGTTGAATTCGATTTCCTTCTCGCAGGAAGCGAGAAACATTGCGCTGATTGCTATTAGGATGAGTTTTTTCATGGCTTAGAATTTATAGGAGATGCTGAAAGAAGGGATGATGGGGAAGATGCTGACTTGCGTCAGTACTTTCTTCTCTTTGAGGGTGGCTTCGTCCCATTCGTATTTGGTATATACGAGGAAAGGGTTGTTGTGGTTATAGACATTGTAAACGCTGAAATTGAGGGTGAGCAAACCCGGATTCAACGGAAAGTGCATGTTGGCACCCAAGTCGAGGCGATGGTAGCTTCCCAAGCGGTAGTTGTTGCGCTCAAGGGCCTGTAATTGCGGGATCCAGCCCCATTGGTTGGGCAGGCCTTCGTAGAGTTGCGTGCCCAAGGTGCCGCAGTTGCCGCTGCTGAAAACCCATGTGCCGCTGAGGTCGAACTTCTCGTTGAACTTGTGGTTCACGGTGATGCTGATGTCGTGGCGGCGGTCATACTTGGCCGGGAACACATTGCCGTTGTTGATCATCTGGCCTTCGCGGTCGAAAAGGCGTTTGGAGTGAGCCCAAGTGTAGCCTATCCAGCCCGTGGTGTTGCCGAAAGAGCGTTGTATGAGAAACTCGACGCCGTAGGCCCAGCCGCGCCCAAGGCATACCTTGTTTTCCCATGTTTCGCTCGATCCGAAGAACGAGGCTCCGTCCTTATATTCCAAAAGGTTGTCCATGGTCTTGTAGTAGCCTTCCACAGAAACGTCGAACAGTCGCGGCAATTCATAGAAGGCCCCAACCGACCATTGGTGGGCTTTCATGGGCTCGATTTTCGCCGTGACGGGCACCCAAAGGTCCGTTGGCAGGCTCAGGCTGCTGTTCGAAAGCAGGTGGACGTATTGCGTCATGTTGGCATAGCCAGCCTTAAGCGACAGGTTGGAGGCCAACATCAAGCTGGCGCTTAGGCGCGGCTGCACCGATTGATAGGTCTTGCCCTCAACGGTGAATGTAGAGTAGTGGACACCGGCGTTCATGCGGAAGATGTCGCCAAAAGTCATGTTGTCCTCGGCATACAGAGCGGTTTCGTGGGCGAAGACGTTGGAGGCTCCCATCACCGTGTCGATGCTGTTTTCGGTTCCGAGGGCCACCTTCACGGATTGCACCTCGGGGCGGAACTGGTGGTAGGTGTAGTTGCCGCCGAAGCGAATCTCGTGGTTGGGCAAAGGCGTATAGTCGAAATCCACTTTGGCAGTCAAGTCATTAATGCCCGACCTGTAGGCCATGTTGTACTCGTTTTCCATTAAAGTGTTCGTAGCCTGGTAGGTGTTCTGTTCTATAATGCCCAAACTGAGGTTGTGGCGGTATTGCGTGTAATTGACCGAAGCGTCCATGAACAATTTTTGCGACAACACATGGTTCCATCGCAAGGCAGCCACCTTGTTGCCCCATTTCCAGTTGAGGTTCATCTTGTTGGTGTATTGGGTGCCATCAACGGTATAATCCTTGACCTTCACGCCAAAATAGATGGCGTCGTCGCCGGTGTAGAAACTCAGGTAGAGCCTGTCCTTGTCCGAGATTTTCCAATTGAGTTTGGCGTTCAAGTCATAGAAATAATAGCCCGTGTTCAGCCTTCCTATGTCAGGGTTGGAGAAGCTGACGATCCATAGGGCTGGTTTGATGAGCAGGTCGCCGTAGGTGCGGCGGTAGGAGAGGTTGAACGACAGCTTGTCTTTCACGATCGGGCCTTCGAAGTTGAACTTCGACGAGATGAGGCCGATGCTGGCGTTGCCGTGGTATTTCTGCATGTCGCCTTCTTTCATTCGGATATCGACCACCGACGAAAGCCGTCCGCCGAAATGCGCCGGGAAGCTGCCTTTATATAAGGTGACGTTTTTCAGCGCGTCGGGGTTGAACACCGAGAAAAAGCCCAGCGCATGGTTGACGTTGTAGACCGGCACGCCGTCCAAGAGCAGCAGGTTCTCGTCGGGGCCGCCGCCGCGCACATACATGCCGGCCGAGCCTTCCGAGCCGTTCTGCACGCCAGGAAGCAATTGCAGGGCTTTCAGAACGTCGGCCTCGCCAAATAGGGTCGGCACCGACTTGATTTGCTGTACGGGCAGTTCCACCACGCTCATCTGCGGACTGCGCGCACTCACCGTGGCACGCGATGCCTCCACGACAACCTCGCCCAAGGTGGTGTTGGTCTCAAGCATGAAATTCAGGTTGAGGTTTTCTTTCAACTCAAAAGCCTTGCTCTGCTGAGCATAGCCCACATACGACACTTGCAACTCGACCTGGCCTTTGTCGATGGTGAGGGTGTAGAATCCGTAACTGTTTGTGGCACAGCCTTTCCCCGTGTTTTTATCGACCACGGTCGCGCCAATAAGGGTTTCCTTGCTGGCCGCGTCCATCACATAGCCGCTGATGGTGCGCCTTTGCGCGAAGCCTGGCACACAGGCCAACAGAAAGCCGATGGCAACGAACCATCGGCTCAATGAGTGTTGTTTCATTACAATTGCGTTTAGATGGTTTATCTAACCGCTTTAACGCATAGGGGGCTTTGTTATTGTGTTTCCATATCGTGAAACGTTTCAAAGCAGTGGTGTCATATACAGAGGCAGGAAGTCGATGCCGTTTTCGTGCTTTAGGTCGGCGGAATGCAAAACGATAGGTGTAGTAAGGTATTTGTCGAACTTGGCGATACACTTTTTGATTGAAGTCAGGGTGTAGCGTTGCGACGATTTCACCTCAATAGGCGTGATGTTGTGACGCGAGGTTAGCTTTGATTTGGCCGTCAAGAAGTCAATTTCCATTCGGTCTTCAGCATTATCGCGACTTGAGTTGCCATCTTTTCAAGATTATTGAGATTGCAAAATTACATCTTTTCAAGATTATAGCAAGTTTAAATTTCCATCTTTTCAAGATTATTTGAAAAGACGACATCGTTACAATCCAACAATCCAATCCGCAGCCGTCTCAATCACGTTGTCGATGCCTTGGGCGGTGCAGGCAGGGTCGAGGAGGACGCGCACCGCCGGCGGCCCGCCGTTCCCATAGTTGTGGCCGTCGCGGGCGATTGTGGGGGGCGTGGTGAAAGGGGCGTTCC
>CAMOCK010000006.1 GCA_946610645.1 uncultured Bacteroidales bacterium | reverse complement strand
GTGCCCGTAAGAAGGTCCAATGCAGCAAACGTTAAGCCCTCAGAAGCCGAGCGATTTTGTTTAGTATCCAAATCGCTGAGATTCTTATTCAGACTACTCTGCGATTGTATTTAGTGAATGTAAACATTAAAAAGAAAACAACACATGACACAAGTAACATTTGAAGAACTGTTGGATGCCGGTTGTCATTTCGGCCATCTCAAGAGAAAATGGAATCCGAACATGGCTCCCTATATTTTCATGGAGCGCAATGGTATCCACATCATCGACCTCTATAAGACACAAGCCAAGATGGACGAGGCTGCAAACGCCCTCTGCCAACTGGCCAAATCGGGCAAGCGCGTGCTCTTCGTGGCCACCAAGAAGCAGGCCAAGGACGTCGTCGCCGAACTCGCCCAAAAAGTCAACATGCCTTACGTGACCGAGCGTTGGCCCGGCGGCATGCTCACCAACTTCGCCACCATCCGCAAGGCCGTCAAGAAGATGACTGGCATCGACAAGATGATGACCAGCGACGCCTACAAGAGCCTCTCGAAGCGCGAGAAGCTGCAAATCGAGCGCGAGCGTGAAAAGCTCGAGAAGAACCTCGGTTCCATCGCCGACCTCAGCCGTCTGCCCTCAGCCTTGTTCGTGGTTGACATCATGAAGGAGCACATCGCAGTGGCCGAAGCCCGCAAACTCAACATCCCGACCTTCGCCATCGTCGATACCAACACCAACCCCAACCTCATCGACTTCCCCATCCCGGCCAATGACGACGCATCGAAGAGCATCGCCCTCATCGTAGGCAAGATGGTTGAAGCCATCGAAGAAGGCATCACCGAGCGCAAGAACAACAAGGACCTCGTCCAAGAAGAGGAAGAGGAAGAGGTTGACGAGATGAAAGACAGCATCGAGGAGGAGGAAAACAAGGACGAGCGCCGTCCGCGCTCGAACCGCCGTCCCCGCAAACCCGTTGCCAAAAACTAACTTTAAAAACAATACACAACATGAATATTACCGCTTCTCAAGTCAATGAACTGAGACAAATGACGGGCGCTGGCATGATGGACTGCAAGAAGGCTCTCGTCGAGACCGAAGGCGACATCCAGGCCGCCATCGACATCCTCCGCAAGAAGGGCATGGCCAAGGCCGCCAAGCGTGCCGACCGCACCGCCGCAGAAGGCTGCGTGCTGTCTAAGGCCACTGAAGACCACAAGTATGCTGCCCTCCTTATGGTGAACTGCGAAACCGACTTCGTTGCCAACAACGAAGATTTCGTGAAATTCACCAAGGATGTGCTCAATGCCGCCGTTGCCAACCGCGTGAAAGACATCGAAGCCCTGAAAGCCATGGAACTCAACGGCCAGACGGTCGAGGCTCTCATCGCCAACCAAAGTGCTGTTACGGGCGAAAAGACCGAATTGGGTGCTTTCAAAGTCCTCGAAGGTGAATATGTGGCCAACTACAACCACCCTGGCAACCGCCTTGCCACCATCGTCGAGATGAACAAGAGTTTCGCTGGTGTCGAGGAAGTGAGCCACGAGGTGTGCATGCACGTCGCCGCCATGAACCCGCTTTCGGTGAGCGAAGACTCCATCCCACAAGAGGTGAAGGACCGCGAGTTCCAAGTTGCCGTCGATAAGACCAAGGAAGAGCAAATCCAAAAGGCTGTGGAAGCTGCCCTGCGCAAGGCTGGCATCAACCCCAACCATGTGGATAGCGACGACCACATCAACTCGAACATCACCAAGGGTTACATCACCGAGGAACAAGGCGCACAAGCCCGCGAAATCAAGGCCAATGTGCCAGGCACAGTGCAACTCAACGAAGGCATGATTCAGAACATCGCCAAGGGTCGTCTGAACAAGTTCTTCAAGGAGAGCTGCCTGCTCAACCAAGTCAGCCTCGTTGCCGACCCGAAGACCGTCGCCGAATACATCCAGGCCGCCGATAAGGAAGCCACGGTTGTGAACTTCGTGCGCATCAAGTTGGGTGAATAATCGGTTCAGATACCACCAAAAGGCGCATCCGTATTTCACTGGTGCGCCTTTTTTGTTTGGTGTTTATTGATCTTCATCAAAACACTTTTTTCCAATACCAAACATTTTATTACTTTTGCACTTTGTTTCAAACCACAACCTTATGACAAACCCAGAAGAAAAAGCAACGGAAAAGAAGTCGCTCAATTTCATTGAAGCGAAAGTGGAAGAAGACCTCGCCAACGGCAAGAACGGCGGTCGTGTGCAAACACGCTTCCCCCCTGAGCCTAACGGTTACCTCCACATCGGCCATGCCAAGGCCATCTGCCTCGATTTCGGCATCGCCGCTCAACACGACGGCGTGTGCAACCTGCGCTTCGACGACACCAACCCCACAAAGGAGAATATGGAATACGTCGATGCCATCAAAGAGGACATCCAATGGCTTGGCTTCCAGTGGGGTAACGAATACTACGCCTCCGACTACTTCCAGCAACTCTGGGATTTTGCCATAGAATTGATCAAAAGAGGCAAGGCCTACATCGACGAGCAAAGCAGCGAGGAGATAGCCGCACAGAAAGGCACACCCACACAGCCTGGCCTGGAAAGCCCCTATCGAAACCGCCCCGTTGAGGAATCGTTGGAACTGTTCAACAAGATGAACAGCGGCGAAATCGGCGAGGGCAAGATGGTGCTCCGCGCCAAAATCGACATGGCCAACCCCAACATGCACTTCCGCGACCCGATCATCTATCGCGTCGTTGATACGCCGCACCACCGCACAGGCACCAAGTGGCACGCCTACCCGATGTACGACTTCGCCCACGGGCAAGGCGACTACTTCGAGGGCGTCACCCACTCGCTCTGCACGCTTGAGTTTGTGGTGCACCGTCCGCTCTACGACCTGTTCATCGACTGGCTGAAGGAAATCCGTGGCGAAGGCGACAACATGGACGACAACCGTCCGCGCCAAACCGAGTTCAACAAGCTGAACCTCAACTATATCCTTTTGAGCAAGCGCAATCTGCTCGTTCTCGTCAATGAAGGATTGGTGAGCGGTTGGGACGACCCGCGTATGCCCACGATTTGCGGCTTCCGTCGCCGTGGCTACACGCCCACGGGCATACGGAAGTTCATCGACAAGATCGGCTATACGACCTACGATGCCCTGAACGACTTCGCCTTGATGGAAAGCGCGCTCCGCGACGACCTCAACGCCACCGCCACACGCGTGGCCGCCGTGGTCAATCCAGTGAAGCTGGTCATCACCAACTATCCCGAAGGTCAAATCGAGGAGATGGAAGCCATCAACAATCCTGAAGACGAAACCGCGGGCAGCCACAAGATTGCCTTCAGCCGCGAGCTTTGGATTGAAAAAGAGGACTTTATGGAAGACGCGCCGAAGAAATACTTCCGCATGACCCCCGGGAACGAAGTGCGCTTGAAGAATGCTTACATCGTGAAATGCACGGGCTGCAAGAAAGACGAAAACGGTGAAGTCGTGGAGGTTTACGCTGAATACGATGCCGACACGAAGAGCGGTATGCCTGGCGCCAGCCGCAAGGTGAAAGGCACCATCCACTGGGTGAGCTGCGAGCGTTGCCTCGAAGCTGAAGTGCGTATGTACGACCGCCTTTGGAAGGTGGAGAACCCGCGTGATGAACTCGCTCGCTTGCAAAACGAAGGCAAGACCCCGCTCGAAGCCATGAAGGAAATGATAAACCCCAATTCTTTGGAAATCAGACCTGTGTGCTATGTGGAGGAATTTCTTGCCGACGCCAAGCCGCTCGACCACTTCCAGTTCCAGCGCATCGGCTATTTCACCGTCGATAAAGACAGCACGGCATGCCATTTGGTTTTCAACCGCACCGTGGCTTTGAAGGACACATGGACTAAGACAATGTAATTTGTAATCATCTTGAATTCATTGTTTTAGGGATGGTGTGCACGCCATCCCTATTTTTGTGCAAAAAAACTCGTATTTTTTTCTTGCCACATCCAAAAAAAGCGTATTTTTGCAGCCTCAATCGAGAGATTGTGCCGATTCCTTTCGATGCCCAATGGTGTAATGGCAGCACAACTGACTCTGGATCAGTTAGTCTAGGTTCGAGTCCTGGTTGGGCAACAAAAAAAGCCGAGCGATAACGCACGGCTTTTTTCGTCAAGATTGTCGACACCTCGAAAAAAAGTCGTTACTTTGCAGCCGCTTTGGTTAAGGGAATGCCGTGCGAATCGGCAACAGTGCCCGCTGCTGTGATGGCCTTAATCGTTTGCCATGAATGTCACTGAAAGTCAAGACCTTTCGGGAAGGCGGCAAGCGATGGCCTCAGTCAGAAGACCTGCCAAACAAGGTTATTCATTGCAAGCCTTCGGGAACAAGGGCGACGCATAAGCGTGGCAATTAGGCTTCGCCGCTTGCGATTGGTTTTGCAGCAATAGTTCATTCGTAATAATCAACAAATTATGCGAAAAAGATTTCTTTTGTTTCTGTCGCTGTTCGCGGCGACAACGGTAAGTGCGCAACTTTCAGGCACTTACATCATCAACAGCGACTCGTCGCAAAATCCAGATTTTGTTTCATTTAGCGAAGCCGCCTCTGCGCTTTCGGCTGGCGTGTCGGGGCAAGTTGTTTTCGAGGTGGCCCCCGGCACTTTCATGGAGTATGTCAACATTGGGGAAATCAATGGGACAAGCGCCGAGAACAAAGTCGTTTTCAAGGGTATGGGGGCCGACAACCAACAAGTGACCATCACCAGCAATGCAGGCTACACTGCCAACAGCACCCTCCCCCTTAGCGGCACCGACTTCGTGACTTTCGAGAACATGACCCTGTCGTCCACGTCGGAACACACCGCCCACGTGGTCAAGCTCCTTGGAGGCAACGAAGGAGTCCGTTTCCAAAACGTGCGTTTCGTCGGTTGTGTGTCGACCACGTCAAACACCGACAACGAAAAGAACCTTGTCTACAGGCTTTCGGGCAATTGGGTCGACAACGACAATGCCTTTGTGGGATGCGAGTTCGTCAACGGTTTCATAGGCTTATACTACCAAGGCTACAACATCAACCAGTACAACAACGGCGTTTTGGTTGAGGATTGCCATTTCTCCAACCAATGCAGCAAGGCGATTTACACCACCTTCACCGACCATGTGATCCTCAGAGGCAACACCGTCGTCAACAAGAACGACTCCAAATCGGACTTCAACGCCATCGATATGTTCCAATGCCGCTTTGGATGCCTCATCGAGAATAATGTGATGACCGTCGAACATCCGACAAAGTACGTCACTGTAGTGAAACTGCGCCCTTGCACCGGGACTGCCGACGAGCCTGTCATCGTCAGAAACAACATTGTCGACCTGCGATGCGGGGCTTCGTCGAGTTGGTGCTATGCTTTCGACAATGCCAATTCAGGACACATCTATTTCGCGCACAACACGGCCAAATGCAGCGGCACGGGCGCGAGCGGCAACCTCTATGTTCAGAAGAACTGGCCGGACTTGTACGTCTACAACAACCTGTTCGTCAACGAGACGGACGGCTATGTGTTGCGTTTCCAAAACAATTCGGTCAATCGTTTCTGCGACTACAACCGCGTTTCGTTTTCGGGCAACAACGTCGGATTCTTTGCCGGGACAGCGTATGCCACATTGGAAGCATGGCATACGGCCACAGGATTCGATGCCAACTCGTCCCTTTGCTCACCAGCGTTTGCCGACGACAACGACTTGCACATCACCAGTGCTGAAGGGCTCGCCGTGGCGCACCCCTTGGATTACGCGACACTCGACATTGATGGCGACGAGCGCGGCGAAACGCCTTGCGCCGGTGCCGACGAATGGGTTGACGCGGACCTTCCTCCCGTGGTGGTCAATCCTCTGGCCCCCATCGTATTCACCACTTTCCCGCAAACCATGAGCCACAATGTCGTTGGTTGCTTCGACGACCCTGACGACAACAATTCGCTGATGGAATTTGAGGTTTTGGACTGCCCGCCCGAAGTGTCGGCCACCATCAATGCGGAGAAGACGCTCGTGGTGAGCCGCAACACGCCTCTTGCATTCAACAAGACCTTTGTGGTGCGTGCCAAAAGCAACGGAAAACATGCCGACATGGAGGTCAGCGTTTCGGGTGACGAGGTCGACCAGCCGCCCCACATCGCCAATCCTTTGCCGAATGTGGTGTTCAACCTCTTCCCGCAAACAATCCATTTCGGCCTTGAGGGCGTGGCCACCGACCCAGACGACCCAGACGAAGACATCGTCTACAGCCTCGTTTCCAACTCAAACGAAACAGACCTTATCGCCCAATTGGACGGGACGACACTCGTGCTGACCCGCACCAACCACCACCAGAACTCGGCCATCCTGTCCATGAGCGCCGAAAGCGACGGCCAAACGGTTGATTTCAGCATCAACGTCATCATCAATGAAACGCCGGATTTGCCCCCAATAGTCACCCAACCAATCGAAGACATCGTTTCGGAATACTTCCCAGAAACGATCCGTGTCGACCTTGAAGGCGTGGCCACCGACCCCGATGACTTTGACGAGAACATCACTTACGGCCTTGTTTCCAACTCCAATCCTCTGGCTTTGTCGGCCCAAATCAACAACAAGGAATTGGTGTTGGAACGGGCGACGGGATATGATGCCAACGCCGACCTCGTGCTGCGTGCCACCAGCAACGGCCTGTCGGTCGACTTCAACGCCCATGTCATCTTGGCCAGGGTCGTCGACTTGCCGCCTTACCTTGCGAAGCCGCTTGGCGACATGGTGATGAACAGCTTCCCCGAATCCATCCAAATCGACCTTGCGGGCGTGGCCACCGACCCCGACGACCCCGACGAGAACATCGTCTACACCGTGGTTTCCAACTCCAACCCACAATCCCTTAAAGCCAAGATCTCCAATAATGTCCTGGAATTGGAGCGTTTGACAGGCCTGGCAGCCACCTCCATTCTCACACTGCGCGCCACCAGCTATTGGGCATCGGTCGACTTCAGTGTCCGCGTTACCATGATCAGGGTCACCAACTTGCCGCCTCACATACAAAAACCGTTTGGCGACGTGGTGATGAACAGCTTCCCCGAGTCCATCCAAATCGGCCTTGAGGGCGTGGCCACCGACCCTGACGACCCCGACGAGAACATCGTCTACACCATGGTTTCCAACAACAACCCACATGCGCTGATGGCCCGAATCAACGACAACGAATTACTACTGGAACGACTGTCGGAAGAAGCCGACTCTGCCCATCTTGTGATACGTGCCTCGAACAACGGCCTGTTTGCCGATTTCGAATTTAATGTCATCATGAACGCTTTCGTGAACATAAAGGAACTGCGAATGAGCGTATTGGCTTACCCCAATCCTGCAACCGACAGGCTGACGCTTGCAGTGCCCGATACGAATTGTTTTGATTATGAGTTTTATCACTCAACAGGCCAACGAATCTTGAAAGGCCAAGCCGTTGGGCAGTCGGCCAACATAGACTTAAGCACATGGCCCAAAGGGACGTATGTCGTACATGTCATAGCAGGAAACAAACGCCTGGCGCAGACGGTCTTGGTTCGTTGACTTGCTTCCATCAACCCATACGAAAGGAGGCAATCCTATTCGGATTGCCTCCTTTATTCTCAGGCGTGGGCGATGGGCCTCAAAAATAGGCCTTGCCCTAACCTACCGTCATTCGATGACGGCCTTCTGCACCTTCACATGCGCGCCGCCGACGAGGCGGAAAACATAGACACCTGCGGGAAACCCTTGGGTTGAGACAGTGTGTGCATTGCCGAGGCAAACGGCACTGTACAAAACACGCCCCGTCATGTCAACAATCTGCAAGGTGGAGCGTTCCTTGCAGCTGACAACCCAGTCGCTGCCGTTGAAGAAAACGAAACTCCCATTGTCGCCTATGGCATCACTGCCGTCGGAAAACACCAAGCGGAAACGGCTGGCATAGTCGGTCTTCCGAGCATCGAAGGTGTAGCTCGGAGTTTGCAACAAATTGACATCCGCACCCGTCAGGTTGTCGATGAGGTGCAAATATCCCAACTCGCCTGCATTGGCAAGGTCGACCGAAACTGTGTAGGTACCGTTTTCGGCGGCCTTGAAGCCGATGGGCATTTCTCCCCGGGCTTCGCTGTTGACGATGGCGTAGTCACGTCCTTCCTCGGTGAAGTAGACCTTGGTGCTGTTCTCACGGAATTGGAACTTGCCGAGTGTCGCGCCCCCGTCGAAACGGACAATGGCGTTGTCTTCCACCACGCCACGGTTGCGCGTGACCATGATGTTGAGTTTGGCGACGTTAGAGCGTTCACCACGGCTGACAGCGGTGAAGTTCGCCTTCTCGTTAGTTCCCGTGGCTTGCACGAACACGCCTTCCATAGCGGCAACCGAGGTTTCCTCGGTCTCAGTTTTCAAGGCGTTGCCCTCAGTGTTCAACCGATAATAAGGTTTGTTGAGTGTGGCCTCAGTGCCAAACGGGTTGCCGATGAGGTTCCAGCCTTTGAGTTGGGCTTTCTCATCGTAAGTCAGAGGCACTTCCCCATCGGCGCTATAAGGCGTTCCCGTAAACTTCAGCGCGACATTTTGGCTGTTCGCATAGAGGTAGCCGGTACCAGAGATGAGGTTGAATCCTCCGTCTTGCTTGACATTCCGCCATTCCAACTCTTGGCTTTGGTCGAAATAGTAGAGGTCGTAGTTGTTTGAGAGCATGTTCAACACATTCCCTGGATTCACTGTCCCGACAGGCGAGGCGATGAGGTAATAGCCGCCGTCGCCGCTGTAGGCGGTAATGTCTTTGGTGAAGATTTCGCCCACATAGACATGAACGTTGTCGATGTACCACATGCGGCCACTGGTGCCGACACCGTTGTATTTGAAAGCGATGTAAATATCCTGACTGTTGTATGCCGACAAGTCAAGGCTAATGGTTGTCTTGCTCGTTGGGAACTCGGTGGCGGTCCAAAGCGTGGTGGTGAAATCCAGTTTTCCCCAACCCGTGGTCGATAGCACCACCGAGCTTTCTTCACCCGAACCGGAACCTGAAAACACCATGTCGAAGGTGAGTTTGGCTGCGCCGTTAATGTGCATTTGAGGCAGAATCAGGTAGGTTTCGCCAGTGGGCCAATAGCTGTAGGCTGTTCCTTGCTGATCCAACGGGTTGTATTGCCCCAAGCTTCGTTGCCAACCATAGTAATTGTTGACCCTATGCCAATTCCAGCATGCAGGCGGGAAAGACTCATCGTTGAAGTCTTCAAACAGCGTGTTTTGTGCGTCGATGGGCCATGTGCCGCAATCGGTGGTGAAGCTGACGGGCATCGTGCTCCATTCGCTTTGGTCGTCGGTGTCGCAATAGGCTTGGATTCTTGCTTGGTAGCCGGTGCCACGTTGGAGACCCGTCAAGACAAACGGTTGCTCAGCGGTGGGGAGCTCGGTGACGTGAACGATGTTGTTGTCGTCCCACTCGCTGTCCGAAGCCTTTTTATATTGGATGTTCCACTCGGTCTCGTCCTTGCCAGCCTGCCAAACGAATGAAGCCGAATTGTAAGTCACAGCTGTGTTCGTCAATCCAGTCGGAATGAAGCATGAGGGAATTTCTTCAACCCTAACATCATCAATATAATAATACAGGTAGGTGTTGCTGTTGAAAGATCCGCACTTGATGGCGATGTTTCTGCCGTTTCCGGTATAATTGGTCAAAAGAACGGTATATTCGGCATAAGCGGTTGAAACGCCTTCGACTACTTGAACTTCTGAGAAGACACCGTTTTCCATGATACCGACCGAAAGCGTGTTGTTGGACGAGCCGGCTTTAGCCCAAAATCTGATTTGGAGATTTCTCATTTCATATTGTCCATCAATCTCAGGCAGAATGATGGTTTGGTTTGCTGAATTGGGTGTTCTGTACATGCACAAACTCTTCGTGCCTCCATGGGCATCTGAGCTATGTGATTGAATGTAAGGGTAATAGTAGTAGTTTCCATAATTTCCAGATTGCATTTCCTCACGCTCCCAGCACTTGGGAATGGGATGGCTGGAGAAATGGCCTCCAGTTTCCACGGCTCCTTCGAAGTCGCAGGAGTAGGGCAGCGTAATGGAGGCACAAGTTGTGGTTATCGTTTTGTCCATGCTTTGGTCGGCCAAGCTCCACTTGCTGTAGTCGTCGCCACCACACCAAGCACGCACGTTCACGTCGTATGTAGTGGCCGGGGCCAAGCCCGTCAGCTCGTAGGCGTTTGAAGGATGGTTTTCAACCAAGACGTATGAGTATTCGCTTTCGGTCGATTTCTTATAGCGGAACTGCCATGCATCCTGATTTTCATCGCCCTTGGTCCAACTAAGCGTGACTGAATTGGAACTGACGCTTTCCTCGGTCAACTTGGAAGGCGCCAAGCAGGTGGCCAAAGTGGTAAAGGTGACGCGATTGCTCCATTGGCTCTTGCCGTCCTCTTCGCCGCAGTTGGCTTGGATATAGATGTAGTATTTGGTTTCCGGGGTGAGGTTTTCCAAAGTGTAGGTGTATTCCGTCAAGTTTTCACGCGTGATGCGGGTGACATTTTCCAAAGTATAGTCCGACGGATCGAAATCGCTTGTCGGCCTGTAAGCAATTTCAAAGGCATCGGCGGTGCTTCCTGTCCACGAGACGCTGCCTGAGAAAGCAGTGTTTGAATATGATACATAGCTCAAAGTGGGTTTGGGGCAAGACACTTCGGTGGTGAACGCTTTCTTGGCCCACTTGCTGTTGCCCTCATCGCCGCCGCAAACGCTGCGGACGTAGGCATAATAGGTGGTTTCGCCCGTAAGGCCGCTCAAAGCCTTGGTGCATTCCGTCACTTGATAGGTGGGCGTAGTGCTCTCATCAGGAACAATGGTAGCATCCGTAGTCACATACACGTCCCAGTTGCTTTGGCCTTCGGCGCCAGCTGTCCATGTCAAAGTGGCTTGGTGAGCCGAGATGCTGGTGACATTGAGGCTCTTTGGCTTGGCACACCCACCTGTTGCAGCAGGCTCGTAGGTAAACGTGGTTTTCGGAAGGAAGGATTGGGCAGTGCCAGCCCCCGACCCGCTATTATACCTGGAAGACCCTGAGGGAGCTGAGATTCCGGAGAAACTCGTGGTTTTCCAACCAGCCTTTGTCTTGACGTAAGTGCCAATCAACAGGTTGCCTCCTTCGTAAGTATACGGATTGTCAAATTCCACCTCCATCGAAGATTGCGTGTTGTCCAAAACTCCTTCATAGACAATGGTGTAGTTTGCTGGTCCGCTAAGGCTGCTTATCGTTGTGCCTTCCGCTTCTCCCATATACACTTGGATAGTAGGGCTGCCCCACGACGCGGGATTGTTTGTGATATGGAAAGTCAATTTGGAGATGGTTCCACCAGTGAGTTCGTCCATACCTTCTGTATCGGCTGGAATGATGAATTCCGATGTGGTTCCTTGGGTGTCAACATACAATCCATTTATAGGGATGTAGTTGTTTGTGGCTGTTCCCTCACACACTGTCAGCGTTTCCTGTGCTTTCGTTTGCCATGGCATGAACAATGCCAATAGCAACATGAGAATAAACTTTCTGTTGAATAATGATTTGAAATACATAAAAACTAAAGTTTTAAAGGTTTGACATTAAGCTTGTTACCTCAAAACTTCTGGAAAAATAATGTTGGAAAACCATAACGCAAGCGCATCCCCAGCCATCGGGACACACCTTTATTCTATAGTAACCCAGCTCCAATTCCCGGAAGCCTTGTTTCGCGACTTGAGGCAGGTCTTCTGACTGAGGCCATCGCTTGCCGCCTTCCCGAAAGATCTTGACTTTCAGTGACATTCATGGCAAACGATTAAGGCCATCACAGCAGCGGGAACTGTACGGGACTCTCACCCGATTCCCTATTGAGTCCTGTGAGGACACCACAAATCGGTTG
>CAMOCK010000005.1 GCA_946610645.1 uncultured Bacteroidales bacterium | reverse complement strand
AGGCCGCCATATATTTTATAAGGTATGTTTTGTTTGCGCAAAGCCTCTTCCATCGAGCGGCTTTGGGCGTTGGTGCGGTAGAGGATGGCGAAGTCCTTGTTGGCCAAATGGCGCGTCATTTTGTAGCCGAATATGCTGTTGGCCACCATCGTGCCTTCCTCGGTGCCGCTGTTGGCGTGGATGAGGCCGATGAGTTCGCCGGCTTCCTTGTCGCTCCACACCTTTTTCTTGATTTGGTCCTTGTTGTGCGCGATGACGCTGTTCGACGCGTTGACGATGTTTTGGGTGGAGCGGTAGTTTTGCTCTAATCTAATCAGCTTATAGTCAGGGTAGTCGTTCTTGAAGTTGAGGATGTTTTGGATGTTGGCGCCACGGAAGGCGTAGATGCTTTGTGCGTCGTCGCCCACCACGCAGATGTTCTCGAAGAGGGCCGCGATGCGCTTCACGATGAGGTATTGGGCGAAGTTGGTGTCCTGATACTCGTCGACGAGGATGAACTTGAAGTGGTTCTGGTATTTGTAGAGCACGTCGGGGTTGTCGCGCAGGAGGACATTCGTAAAATACAGAATATCATCAAAGTCCATGGCGTTGGCGCGGTGCAGGCGGTCGTTGTAGAGCTTGAAGAGTTGCGCCATCAGCGGCTTGTTCGACTTGCGGTCGGTTTCTTGGATGTCGGGGTTGTTGGCATAGTCCTCGGGCGAAAACAGGCTCGACTTAGCCGATGAGATGCGCGACAGCACCTGCTTGGGCGGATAGACCTTGGTGTCTAAGCTCAAGTCTTTCAGTATCTGCGTAATGAGGGACTTCGAGTCGTCGGTGTCGTAAATCGAGAAATTGCTTGTGAACCCGATTTTCTCCGCTTCGATGCGCAAGATTCGGGCGAAGATGGAGTGGAAAGTGCCCATCCACACGTTGCGCGCGTCGCTGGCGTTGACGAGTTGCATGATGCGTTCCTTCATCTCGCGGGCAGCCTTGTTGGTGAAGGTGAGTGCCATGATGCTGAACGGGTCGACGCCTTCTTGGATCATGTAGGCGACGCGGTAGGTGAGGGCGCGTGTCTTGCCCGAGCCGGCGCCCGCGATGACCATCACGGGGCCTTCTATGGTGGTAACGGCCTCACGCTGAGGCTCGTTGAGGTCTTTCAAAAGGTCAATCATTGCTGTGGCGTTAGGTCTGCAAAGGTACGAATTAAGGACGAATATAAAAGTCAAGAAGAACCGAAATTTCGGTTCTTCTTGGGGAAAAAACATAAAATGATGAAAAATCTTATTTGACGACGGTCACGCGTTTGAATCCTACTCCGTTTTCGGTATGGATTCTGATTAGGAACACGCCTGTCCCAAACTGGCTCATGTTGAGTGTTTCGGAGTTGTTGCTTGTTTCTTCGTCATAAACCACTTGGCCGAGTTCGTTGAGCACGGTGAGGCGTTTCAAGCCCTCGACCTCTACAGTGACGTTGCCTTTGGTCGGGTTGGGGAACACATTGGCTTTTGTGCCCAACTCGTTGATGTCGGTGGTGTTGGTCACGCCGATGGTCAAGGTGCTTTCGCCGTTGTTGCATTCCGCGATAGGCGAGGCGGTCAAGACGGCATCGCCCTTGAAGGTGTCGCTCCAAGTGACCACTACCGACTTGCCGTCGTTGGCGGGAACCAATGAGCCGGCATCTTCAGGCGTGACGCTGAAGGCAACTTCCACATTGTTGCCGATGGTGTAGGTGGTCGTGGGCGTGAGGCGCACGTCCAGTTCGGCATCGCCGCTGATTTCAGGCTTGCTGACCGAAGGTGTCACCACCAAGCTGATGGTTTGGTCTAACTGGGTCTCGCAGCCCTCGGCATCAGTCAGTTTGATGAAGTGAGCGCTAATGCTGGTCGGAGGTGCAAAGGACAATGTGTAGGACTCGCTTTCTGCTACGATGTTCCCAATGCCGACGGCTTCGATGGTGAACGGAGCTGTACCGGTAAAGCTAAGTTCGATGTCCACGGTCTCGCCTTCACAAATGATTTCGGGCACCTCGCTGATGGTGACGGTTGGCTTGGCTTTCACATTGACGGTGAAGGTGAATTCGCCTTCTTCAAAAGTGACATGGCAGCCAGAACGGTTGGTCAGGGTGGAGATGTTGAACACATGCTCGCCTGCTTCAAGGATGCCGAAATCTATAGAGGTGCTGTTTTGTGAGAGTTCGTAGGACTCGTCGTTGATGACAGCAATAAAATCAGGTGTTGTGGGTATTCCGTTAGGAGTGTATCCGGCGAGGGTGAAGCGCATGACGGCGTTGTCGCCTTCGCAGATGGTGATGGCTTCAGTTTCGAGCGTCATCTCAGGCATGGGGTTCATCTCGAAGGGGTAGTCGAAAGTGGTTGAGCCGCAGCCGGGCGACACGGCAAAGGCGGTCAGCGTTACGCCGTTGGCAATGTCTTGTAAGCCAGGTGTATATGTGGTTTCCAAAGCATTCACGTCCCCGAACTCGCCGTCGCCATCGGTTAGCCATTGGAAGGAAACATACTCGCCTCGGATGTCAACGGCGATGGTTTGTGGCTCGCTGATGGCGCAATGGGTTTCGCCGACAATAGCGGGCGTAATCACCACGTTGTCCATGATATTCACGTTCATCTCGTCAGTGATGGTTTGTCCGTTGTTGCCATTGATGGTGATGGTTAGCGTGGCCTGTTGGTTTTCAATGTCTTGGACGCCAGGTGTATAGAGTGGCATGGCGATGGTTGCATCATTGAAAGTGCCGTCGCCCGAGGTGGTCCACTGTAAGTTGTTGTGATATATGGCATAACCCACGATTTGGGCATCGTTGGTTGCGCACACGCTCACGTCGTAGCCTGCAGTGCCCGCCATCACATGGTCGGTAGGCAGGCTGATGAGGTCGATCCAAACGCAATCGCTACCGCCAACGGTGTATTCGTCTTTGGTGTAGGTCCATTTGAAGGTGTGCGAACCAGCTGGGACTATGTAATAGGCCTTGGTCCAGTCGATGTCTCCCGACCAGATTCCCTTCTCTTGGTTGTCAATGTAGAAACGCAGCTTGTCGTAGTTGGCTTCCGTCGAGACTTTGTAGTAGAAGGAGATGGTGTCGTTTGAGTTTGACTCGTGGTTGATAGTCAAGGAGGTGCTGCTGCTGTTGCCGATATTGCCTGATCTCACGGAGTAGAGGCCTTCGTATGATTCGTTGTCCACCACCGTCCATGGACGCGTGGCATCATTAACCCAATTGTTGCCAAGCGTTCCGGTCTCAAAGTCTTCGACGATGAATCCGACCTTGGCGACATAGCCTTTTTGGATGCTATGGGGAGCTGCATCCACCGTGATGTTGATGGGGCAGGTGTAGCCCATGGGCGTGTTTTCGTTCACGCTGACTTCAAAAGAGGCCGTTTCGATGGCTTTTGCCGAAATGGTGTTGAAGTTGATTACGGATTCTGCTATGTTGAGGTAAGGCGACAACATGCTGAGTGAAACGCTGGTGAAATGTGCATCGCTATGGCCTTTGTTTTCGATGGAAAAGTTCAGCGTGGCGGTCTCGCCCGGGTCTAATCTTCCGTTGCCGTTGCCATTTATTTCGGTGATGCTCATAAGGCCCAACTGGAGTATGGGAGCATAAGCTCTCATGCTCAGGTTGCTGACGTAGCTGTCGTCGCCGTTGGTCACGGTGATGGTGAAAGGGATGTTCGTGTTGTCGGGCACATTCTCGTTCACGGTGAATGAGAATGCGTTCTCGATGGTTTGTGTTGCATCGGGGCCAATGGCTTGGTATTGTGCGATGCCGTTGGTGATGGTGATGTGTTCCGATGGCGATTCCAATACGGCCTCGAAAGCGTCCATCATCTGGGAACCGACGTTTCTCATGGTGATGTCGAGATTGATGTTTTCGCCGAAGTCGAGTTGGTCGTTGTTGTTGTCGTCATTGATGACCTTGTTGTCAAAAACGATGTAGGGGCCATCGGCGGGCACAACGTCTATCTCTGCTTCGAAGCGCAGGTAGTTCTGGCCTGTCACGACGAGGTGAATCTTGGTAGGTGGCACCTGAGGTTGCAATGCGATGGACTGTGTTGTACCAGTGGCTTCTGCAACGGCGATGATGTCCCATCCGTTTTCGCTGCTTTCTTTCACTAAGCTGATCATGCAGCCTTCGGGTGCGGTGATGTTGATTTCGCCCACTCCTGCGATGAGCACTTGGGGATGCGTCACGGCCATGGTTTGGGGCACTTGGTTGTAGATGCGAAGGAAAGCGTCGCAGTGGGCGGTGAACATGGTATAGGTGATGTCCTTCTCCGATGGGTTGCTCGGCCATGAGCTTTGGTGGAGGAAGTATTTTCCGGCCACGTTGCCGAAAGCGGGCATCCAGTTGCCGGTGTTGGCGGCAAAGGGTCCGTAGGTGGGCATGAAGTCGCCGTCGAAGAGGTCATAGACACCCCAAACGTAGGCGTCGTTGACGAAGGAGTAGGAAACCTCGGTGGGGCAGAGCAAACCCACGGCACCGGCGTTCTCGCCGTTGTAGGTGCGGCGCATCCATGCCTCACAGAAGCATGTCGAGCTGTAGTTGAACTTGCCCGTCAGGCAGTTGATGGACATGACGAAGGGCATCTTGCCCACGTTGTTCATTTGTGCGACGTGGGTGTTGCGCACTGCGGGCTCGCCCCAGCCTGTCTCAAGGCCGTGATCGCGATGCTGGAGCCAGAATGAGCCTTGGTTGATGGCTTGCACTACCTGATCGGGGGTGCCACCAGTCCATCCGCCGAGATCTGTAGGAGATTGTGGGATGTAGCCTGTTCCGTTGGGGCCGAAGTAATTGACCACCATGTTGGTGTTCTGGTTGCTCGACCACACGTTGCCCGGCTGACCTTGATAGATGCAGTTGATGCGGTTCGGTTCGTAGCCTTTTGAGCGCATATAGCCGCCGAAAACCTCCGAGCATATCTGGAACCAACGCTCGGTTTGCCAGCCTAAGGCCGTGATTGGGCTGTTGTAAAAGGCGGGGTCCATGTTGGGGTTGCCGTACTCATATTCGATTTGCTTGCCGACGAAAACGGGCAACTCGCTGGCGTTTTGTGCCACGAGTCGCGAGAAGACCATGTCTGGCAGGTTGTCGCCCGACGGGTCTGCATAGCGGTTGTCGGTGATGCAGCTTCCGTTGGAGGGGTGGCTGGTGCTTTCAGCGGGAATGTATTGGCCCATGTTGGTGCCGTGGTCGCCCATAAGGCAAACGGCCACAGGGGCGATCTCCCAAGTGTGGTAGGCATTGTGGAACCACGACTTCAGCTGCGAAGTGTTGTTGGCGGGCATTTCGTCGAGGCGAATCACTTTGGTGATAATGCCCTGACGGATGCGGAAGTCGCGCAGTTGGTTGGCATACTCGGCCCATGCGTCGTTGTTGGGCGTGACGATCAGATACTCGGCACCATCGGCCTCGTCGCGAAGCCAGCGTTGCATACGGGAGGCATAGTCGATGACGGGCAACTGGTCGTAGTTGATCAGCTCGGCGGCCAGAATCGGGTCCCAATAGGGAGAGCGTAAACGGTTGTCGCCAAAATGCCCGTTTCCGCCTTCAAACTCGACGGCCAACTCAACGTTGGTGTAAACCACCAAGTCTTTGGTCACGGGGTTGTACTGGAACGGCGTGATGGCCACCGTAACGGCATCGATGCCACGGATGTAGGAGTTGCCCATCACGAAAGGCTCGGCCGGGTAGTATGCGTTTTTTCCGTAAACGGCCATGTCTTTCACATAGTTCATGTCGGGCTCCTCGTTTTCCGACTGGATGCGTAGGGCGGGAGCGATGTTCACGTTGCGTATGGTCTCGCTCTCGGCGCGAACCACTCTCAGAGTGGCTTTGGCACCTTGGGGAATGGCCATCATGCGGCTTTCGATGGGCAGGTTGGGGCAACCGGCGTCGTTGGGCATCGTGATGGCCGAAATGCTGATTTCGGCCATGTCTTCGCCACGGTAGTTGAGTGTGCTTAGGCTCATCTGCCCTAAATTGTAGGTGATGCGAAGGCCGTCGCGGGTCTTCTCCGTCAGGTTGAAGCCCTGCTTTCCCTTGATGGGATAGTTGAACGTCTGGCCCATGCCCATACCGCCCGTCAGGACGGCCAAAGCGATGGTCAGGATGATGGGTAGTGTTTTTTTCATTATGATGTAAGATTAGGTTAATAATTGGTAGTTGTCTGGTTTTAGTCATATTCTCCCCAACTCTTGCAGGCGCCTTGCGACAACCGCTTCAAGGGGAAAAGCAGGGTGAGTTTGGCTGTGGCGTTGCCGATGTTGGGTTTGTTGAGGAATGCATAATGCGCCGAGGCATCCATGTTGAGCAACAGGTAATAGCTGCCTATGTCCACCCTGAACTGAACGCCAATGCCGGCCACTGCTCCAACGTCCCACTTGCTTAGGGTCGCTCCAGGAATGCTGTCTGTTTGGGTGTCGGGAGCGCCAATGGGATCGTTGTTGGCATCATCAAGTTCGGTTTTCGTTGTTGTTTTCTCTCCCGCAATAGGGAAACTGAAACGCGGCGCAATGAGGGCGTAGGGCCTTACCTTGCTGTTGGAACCCAAGAAATAATGCTTCAGAGGCACTTGAACAAAGACCTCGCGGTAAAGAAAGGGGTTTTGGATGCTGTAATTCTTGTAAAGCTGAGTTGAGAGAGGGTCGTCGCGTTCGATCTGGTTGTGCTTTTCGGAGGCGATGCTCTCCAAAACTGTCCAACGGTTGGCGTAAATCGCCTCAATACCGATGGCGTTGTTCTCGCCGAGCCTGCGCTCCACGACGATGCCTGCCAAACCGTGATTCAGCATACTGCGCATGACGCTGTCCTTCTCAAATGGGAATACAGGTTGCTGGACGGATTGCTCAACACCGAACAAACGTGTGGCGTTGAAACCTCCTAGGATGCCCAAATGGTAGTTGGCGTCCGTGTTCGCGACCTTGGTGTTGGTTTGAGGCAAAGGCTTGGCAAATTGAGCCTTGGCTGCACAACTTATGGTCAGCAGGAAGACTAAAACCAAGTAAATTTCCTTTTTCATAAAATGAAAACAATTGGGATTGTATTTCAAACGGCAAAAATAGGGAATAATTGTCATCCTATAGCACGGAACCTGCATTTTTTTAACCTTGACGGAAAATCATTTTGTGACTATGACTTTTCGCGCCAAACTGCCTTCTTGGGCGGTGGCTACGAAATAGTAGATGCCGTCAGTTCGGGCTTTAAGTCGGTAAGGCAGCGACAGGGTTCCCGAAGGGTTGTAGGTTTCGATTTCGTCGATGAGGATGCCGCGCATGTCATAGACTTTTATGGTCGCTTTGCCAGTCAGATGCTCAAGGCGAAGCTCCATCTCGCCGCTATTGGGGTTGGGCACCACGCTGAATATGGCTTCGCCGGTGTCTTCTTCGCCAATGCCGAAAAACGACGACTTAAGATAGAGATGGCGGACAATGCAGTAGGGCTCGCAGTGGCTGTTATAGATGGTGCAGGTCAGCCTAACGGGTAGGTCGTCGTGTTCGGCCACGAAAACCCTGCAATTGGTTTTCACAGGACTTTCGTCGGGCGTGGCATGAATCCGCCACGAAGCCTTGCTGATGGTCCACACGCATGAGTCCCAGTCGCTGATATGCCCAAGACTGTCTTCTGCAACGAAATCATACTGGAAGGAGAAGAACTCGGTGTGGGTGACGACGGCCAAGGTGTCGCCGTCGTTGTAAACTTCACTGTTAGGGTCGGTTATCCTCGGACTGGGCGTGAACGACAGCCCGCTGATGGCGACTTCCTGCTCGATTTCGCAGCCGTTCTCCGAGATGCCTTTCAGGGTGTGGATGCCGTTTTGGCGGAGGACGGTGTCAATCCATGGCTGGATGTAGGGAACGGAATCGCAATAAGGATCGTTGATGCTGACGGGGTCGTAGTGCCCTGTTTCCTTGATGATTACCACGATTTCGTATATACTGTCGCAAAACGACAGGCCATCGTCTTTGAAGTTGTGGTGCAACGGGTGTGTCCCCAATGTATTGACGGTTTCGCCCGTGATGTCCCAAGTGAAGGATTCGCATAGCTCAACGATGCCTTGGTTTTCGTGGAAGCCACTCTCCACTTCGAGCCTCATGGTGGCGATGCTGTCGCAGCCGTATTGTGTCACGGTTCTGATGGTGTCGTGATACACTCCAGGCTGGCTGTAAGGGATGGTGAAACCGTGGTTTATGTATAGGTCGGGTTGGCCGGCCCAGCAAACCATGTCCATTAGGGGATTGTGGACCTCAGGATGCACGGAAACGTAGAATACGACGCTGTCGGTTGAAGAAGCTTGGCATTGGCTTTCGTTGATTTCCACTTTCAGCACGACCTCGTGCTTGCCTTCTTCGGTGTATGAATGGGTGGCATAGGGGGTCGAGGAGGTGGTGCCGTCGCCGAAGTTCCACGAGGCTGTGCAGTCCGAATAGTTGATTTCGGCGTTGAATTCGAGGTTGTCGCCGTAGCAACAGTCAAACACTTCGCCGCCATGCACCACTTGTCCGTTGATGATGGGGCTGACGGACAGGTCGATGGCGTTGGATCCGACGAGATAGGCATATCCTTTGGCATCGCCGAAGCCATACACATGTGCGTTAAAGCCGTTGGCGCAGGCGATTCGGTGCGTGCCATGGCTGATGCTTTTTCTTGCAAAGCAGTAGTCTGGATTGCCGTTCACGGGGTCGAAACTTCCAGGCGGTAGCAGGTTGCCGTCCAAACGCACCTTGTCCTTGTCGTCTGTGCTAACGATGATGTTCACATAATGATAGTCGATGCTGGCGTTTTGTTGTGTGAAAGTGGCAAAACTGACCTCTTTGATCTTTTGTTCCACTGGGGCGATCCACACCATCGAGGGGTCGCCGTTGGCCTTACCGTCGTCGGCCGAGGTATTGTAGAGGTACACGGCGCAGGGATGCGTGGCCTCAATGTAACACGATGCTTCGGCTTTCGAAAGGTCGAAGACATGGGTTTGGTGGGCGTACAGGGTGGCTACGACATCGCCGTTTTTGCGGATTACGTTGCCGTCGGAGGCCGACACCACTTTCACTATGTCGCGGTTGCGAGTCATGGATTGGGTGACGACGAACTTCTTGCCCCACGAGCGCAGCGGCATCACTTGCTCGAAAATATGGTCGAAGCCTGATTGCCCGCTCAGCGTTACGGGCAAACGCGTCAAGGTGTTGCCTGCAAAAACGGCGATCCTCTTGCAGTCGCTGGCCGTCACATGGGTCCCGCTCAAATCGCGCC
The DNA here is from genome assembly GCA_946610645.1 of uncultured Bacteroidales bacterium. Lineage (GTDB taxonomy): Bacteria > Bacteroidota > Bacteroidia > Bacteroidales > F082 > Limimorpha. The sequence continues at coordinate 18,183 of CAMOCK010000005.1, read as the reverse complement.
CCGCCGATGTGGTGGCCGTGTTGTTTGACCTGACGTGGTAGGTTTGGCCGGCATTGAGGGTGACGCTGAACGGGACGTTGGCCTGATGTCCGCCCAAGGTGTTCACTGTCGGTGTGATTTCAACGATGGTGTTGTCTTCTGTGGCCACGATCAAAAAGGCACTGGTTTGGTTGTTTCTCTTGTATTGCTCAATGTTGGTCAAGGAGGACTGTTCGCCGCATTGCACGATGTATTCGTCGCCCAGGCTCTCCAAAGGGAGTACGAAAGAGGCATCGAAGGAGTTGTTGGCGATGTTGGCGCAATACACCGAGATGGTGTCGGTGGCCGTGATGTGAAGCCCTTTGCTGACCACGGTCTCGTTGTCGTCGGCATTATGGTAGCAAAACGTTTCCGCGCTGGGCAAGGGTACCGTATAAATGCTGTTGGCCTCGACGGGGAAGGTCTGAGTGGGATATAGGGGATGGGAAACACTGACTTCGCAATCGTTCTTGGCACTGATGGTGATTTGGGCAATCATGCCATTGATGCTTCCCCAGTTGTTCTCATAGTAGCCGTTCTGCATGAACGACAGCCAGAATTCCTTGCCCTGCGTCGAGATGCTCTGCCCCGATACATGCAACGAAATCCAAGCCAATACTATGGAAAACAACGCTTTTTTCATGTCCTTTCAAAAATTCAGCCTGCCAACTGAACAACTGCCAACTGTCAACTGAAAACTAATCATATTCTCCCCAATTCATGCACGCGCCTTTGCTAGGATTAGACAGAGGGAACATGACGGTCAACTTCACTGTGGCGTTGCCGATATGGCGCTTGCCGAGCAAATAGGGGTCGATGTGGCTTGCGCCGATGACGTTGCTGGGGTCGGTTTCGCCTGCTATCTCTTTGTCGGAATAGGTGTTGAACAGCCCGAAATGGCACGAGGCGTCGAGCTTGAGCAACAGGTAATAGCTGCTGATGGGCACCTTGAAGCGCACACCGGCACCGACGACAGCACCCACGTTCCATGGCTTCATGTTGTGGGCGGTCATGGCTACGGTGGCAGTGTCGGCGGCCATTTGCGGGTCGGAAGCAAGGGGACGGCGCTGCCAGTGCATTTTGCCTGCTACGGGCAGCGTGAACCTCGGCGCGATGAAGATGTAGGGTTTGATGATTCCGTTGCCAAAATATTGGGTGATAGGTATTTGCAGGCAAATCTCGCTGTATGTGAGGCTGTCCTGACGGTGGAACATTTGGTTTTGTCCGATGCCGACGGGCAACTCATAGTCGTAGCTGAGCATGGTGCTTCGGTTGGCATACAAGGCCTCGATGCCGACGCTGTTGTTGTCGCCCAACCTGCGTTCCACAACAAGGCCAACCAATCCGTGGCCGAGAAGCGATGGGAAAAGCTTGTTGGCATCGAACAGGAAGTAGGGTTGGTCGTATTTCGTTTCGGTGCCGCCGAAGTGGAACCAGCGTGTGGCCGACATTCCGCCTACGATGCCGATGTTGTATTTCGCCTCGTTGAGGGCGGCGTTTTGGTGCGTTTGGGGCAGGGGTTTGGCGAATTGCGCATAAGTCGTTCCGCAGCCTATGCATAACGCAAGTATGATTAGGATGGATGTGCGTTTCATGGATGAAAGGTCGTTTTTATGGTTCGTTGTTCGTGACGATTTGGAGCGTATCGCAGTCATACACGACGAGGTCGCCGGGGTAGGGGTGCTTGTTCCAGTCGGCCACAGTGCCGTAGTAGCGCATGGCCTCAAAGCCGAATTTGGCGTCAACGATGAAGCTTTGCGTGATGGTGTCGGTGGTGTGGCTCACGGTATCTTGCTGTATCGTTTGCCCGGTGGCCATCTTTCCCGAAAGGATGACGGCAAACAAGGGTTTCTCGTCAGTGTCGCGGATTTCATAATAGTAGGCCGTGAAGTAAGGCGCGTTGCCCATGATGTAAATCGTGCCGAAGTCGTTCACGTTGTAGGCATTGCCTTTGAAATATTCAGGGGCGATGGTGTCGTTCACGAACTCGGCCAAGCCGTTTCTCATCACTTCGAGGGTTTGTTGGGTGCTGCCGTGGTGTTCGGCATCGGTGGTGTAGGTGAAGTGGAGTTGCGCAATGCCGATGTGTTGCTCGGTGAGGTCGAAAAAGATGTCGGACGCGGGTGAGGGCATGGGCGGCAGCCATTGGCTGTTGTCGACCACGCTGAACGTGTCCACTTCGCGTTGGTGCGAAACATAAAGGCCTTCCATGCGGGGCGGGTTGTCGCCAAAGTGAAGGTTCTCGTCGCCGAAGGCGTTCAGCAAGCGCAAGGGCATGAATGTGTTGATGTTGGGAATCTGCTGGTGACCGTAAAAAATGGTGGTGTCGTCAACTTCAGGATCCTGCTTGAGGCATGAGCTCAAGAATAGTGTTCCCGATAGGCTGATTGTTAATAAAATGCGATATTTCTTCATGTTGTGGCTAAATGTTTTTTCATCCTTCGTTTCAAAGCGCAAAGATAAGCATTTGGGACTTTGCTCGCCAAATGGAAGACGCATTTTTCCACTATTTATTGTCCCTTGGCCGTTATTTTGCCAAAATGACTTTTTGGGCCTTGATGCCCTGTTCGGTGGTGGCCACGAAGAAATAGATGCCGTTGGGTTGGTGGCGCATGTCATAGGTCATGCTTCCGGCGGCTGCGCGGAACGCATCTACGAGGCATCCGCGCATGTCGTACACCTTCACGTCGGCAGGGTTTTCGAGGTGCTCCAAGCGCAGTTCCACCAAGCCTTGGTTGGGGTTGGGCACGACACTGAACTCACCCGTGCCGAAGGCATTGTCGCCAACGCCGTAGAACGAGCACACCATCCAGTAGTCGTGCGTCACGCCTTGGCTGAAGCAGGCGTTGAATGCGGTGGCGCGGAGCCAAACGGTGTCGTTGGTATGGTTGAAGGGATACACGCGGCAAAGTTCGTTTCGCTCGCCGCTGACGGCAAGCCGCCAGTTGAGCGTGGCTTCCACGAGTTGCCCTGTCGTAGCGTCGCGCTGGCAGAGTTGCCAAGCCACCGAGTCGAAGGTGCCGTATTCTGCGTTGAGGCTGTCCAAAAAGAAGTCGTAGGCGTTGATTTGGAACTCGTTGCCGGGTACCACCCAAGGGGCAGTGGAATGGCTGGTTGTGCGGATGACACACGAGTCGGGGGCGTGAAGGATCGTAAGCTGCAAGTGCTTTATCATGTAGCAGCCGGTTTCGGGGTCTTGGATGGTGTCGCTGTCGGTTTGCGATTCAGAGTAGGTCACGCCGTTTTGCCAAGTGTAGTGGCCGCATTCGGTTATGACCTCGGTCTCTGGCTCGTCGAAGTGGGTTGTGATATGTACAATGACGTTGCCTTGGCAGGGGTCGGTGTGGTCGGGGTCTATCGGGCGGCTGAGGATGGTGTCGCCCGCGATGGGCACGTCGACGAAGCCGTGTCCGTTGTAATGGCCGCCAATGCAGATGTCGTCGCTGTATTCCTCGTTGTCGTTTTGTTGTGCGTCGATGTAGAACGTCGTGGTTTGCGATGTCGCTTCGATGCAGGCCGTTCCGTCGGCCTCCACTTTGAAGGTGACGGTGTAGAAGCCATTTTGCGCATAGCTGTGTTGGGCGGTCTCGTCGGTGCTGGTGGCGCCATCGCCGAAGTCCCACGTCACGTTGTATTGGCTGTAGTTCATGTCCACTTTGAATATGATAGGACTCAGCGAGCAGTCGGTCACCGTGTCGCCGTCCATGGCTGTTGTCTCGTTGATGGTGAAGGCGGTGGTGAGGTCGGCGGCTTTCGATCCGGCCATGTAGGCGTAGCCACGGGCATTGCCGAAGCCGTAGATGTGGGCGTTGAAGCCACCGGGGCACGAAAGGTGGTGCGTGCCATGCTCGATGCGGGTCCTGAAGAACTTGTATGCGTCGGTGCCGTTCACGGCTTCAAACTGACTGCCTTCGATGGTGTTGCCGTCGAGGACGACATCGCCCGTGTCTTCGCTGCTGACGATGATGTTCACATAGTGGTCGTCGATGTCGGTTTCGTGTTCGCTTTCGTAGTTGAACGTCGAGAAGGTGATGTTCTCGATTCGTTGTTCGATGGGGGCAATCCAAATCATGCTGGGTGCGCCAAGTCCGGGGATAACAGCGTTTCCGTCTGTGGAGTGATTGTAAAGATACACGGCGCAGATGTGCGAGGCCTCGATGAAGCACGATTTCTCGTTGGTGGTCAGTGGGATGGTTCGTGATTGGCCTTCCGAAAGGGTGAATGTGTCATGGCCGCTCACGCTGATTTCGTTGTTGTCGTGTGCCGAGGTGATTTTCACGAGGTCGTTGTGCCTGCGGTCAAGCGAAGCCGTGACGACAAACTTCTTGCCCCACGACTGCAAGGGCATGGCCTGCTCGAAGATGCAGTCGGAATCTGCCCCGCCATTAGGAACTTGGGTGAGGTTGTTGCCGTTGAAAACGGCTATCTTTTTGCAGTCGCGGGCGGTGACGCGGGTGCCGCTCAGGTCGCGGCTTTCGCCGCCACCGAACCACGATTCGTTATGCGAACGCACTTGATAGACTTGGCCTTTTTGCAGCGTAATGCTAAACTCTTGACCTGCAGGCTTGTTGCCCAAGGTCTTCACGCTGGGCGTGATGTCGATTTCGGTGTCGTCTTCCGTGGCAATGATGATGAAAGCGCTGGTGTGGTCGCTCGAATATAGCGATTGGTCGTAGGTTTGGATGAGGTAGTCGTTGGCCAAGGCTGGCGTGGGAAGCACATAAGAAGCGTCGAATGAATAATTGGCGATATTTGAGCAATACACGGAAATTGGGGCTGTTGAGGCGACTATGAGGCCTTTGTCTTTTGCCGTTTCGTATTCATTCATTTCCATGTAGGCCTCGTTAGGGTCGATTTCGTCAAAAAGGTAGGTGCTGTCGGCAGTGATGTCAAAAGTGCGAATCCAGCCCGTGCGTGGGTTCTGCACGGTGCATGAGCAGTCTTGCTTGGAACTGATGATTAGCTGTGTGCGGATGTAGATTCCTTCATCCGGATGGTTCTTGAATCCGTTCCCCATGAACGAAACCCAGAACTCGGTGCCTTCGGTGGTTATGTCTTGGGCTATGGTTTCAGTAGCGCAAAAAAGCGTTGACAGGAGAACCAGTAGGCAAAAGGTTGGTTTTTTCATAGTGTTGCGTATTAAGTGATATATTAGGTGCAAAAGAAGCGTCTTTAATAACAAAAAAGACAAAAATCGGCAGGAGCTTGCACCGCCTGCCGAATATCTGTAGTCACTCCGTGACATTCAACTGCCAACTGCCAACTGCCAACTAATCATACTCTCCCCACTTCACACAAGCACCCTTAAGCCGTTTCTTGACGGGAAGCATGATGGTCAGCGTGGCGTTTGCGTCAGCACTATGGCGACGGTGGTTAAACTCGTTCAAAAGGTCGGTTTTGGTGAAGGTAGAGAGGGCGTTCACGTTGGCCGAGATGTCGAACTTGACCAAGAAATAGAAGCTGCTCGTCTCAATCCTGAACTTGGAACCCAAGCCTATGGTGGCTCCCACATTGAGTTCGTTATAAGTGTTCGGGTTGAAGGGAGCCGATTCTGAAGTTGTTGCGTTTGGGTCGTTCGCATAGCTGGTTGTCAGCGTCATCTGGCTTGTGGTGTCATGAGGCAGCATGAGCAGGTAGGAGACCCGTGGCGCCACATAAAAATAAGGAGTGACGTTTTTGAGGTTGGCCAATGTAAGATAGAAGGTGAAAGGCATGTAGGCCTCAATGGTGCGATAGTTGGCACGGAAGGTCTTGCTCTTGGTGGTGTGTACAATACTCGTCCCGTCCCAGTCGATGGGGAAGCTGTCGTCGATGTAGCTTAATCTCAGGTTGTGCTGTGCGTAGATGGCGTTGAGGCCGATGGAGAAACCGTTGCTCACCATGTATTCCATGGCGATGCCGCCGAAATAGCCCAAACTGTTGGTGATGGTGTCAAAAGGCTTGTATTTCTGCAGATACCAGTCTTGGGCCTTAGGGCCGTGGAAATGGAGCCATGTGGTGAGATTGGCCCCGCCTGCAATGCCGATGTTGAATCGGGCGTCGCTCCATTGCGCCTTGTCGCGAGGCGAGCTGATGGGCTTCTTGAACTGTTGCGCCGAGGCGGTGAAAGACAACAGCATGAAAACGGAAAGGATTAGGGCCTGTTTGTATGTCGTGACTTGTTTTTTCATGGTTTTGTGTGCTTGGGTTCTCCTTGTCAGTTTTGGTTCGGGTCGCAATATCTCATAATGGACGGGTAGTCATAGAGGAAGATGTCGTGGCGTTGGGGCAAGTAGTTGAGCTCGCCGATTCGTGGCGATTGATAGCTGTAATCCTCAATCCGCATCCCCATGTGGAAGTCTTCGATGCCTTCATCCGTGACGATTCCCGACATGATGATTCTCTCTATTCGCTCTATGCTATAGTCGCTGATGTAGTTTGACAGCGATTCGTCGGGTTCCATCCTCCTTTTGCACGACTGCTTCAAATATAGGGTAAACTTGTTGTTGTCGCCCATGACGAAGATGCTGTCGGTGACGGTGGCGTTTTCGAACAAGTAATAGCCCAGGCCATAGGCGATGTCGCCAAAGGCGCGCTCATATTGGAAGGTGTCAATGACACCACGATGCTGGCCTTTGAAGCCATAACAGAACCTGTTCTTGAAATACTGGCTATCCACCATGGTGTAGGTGCTGGTTGGGTCGATATCGATGTTGTGCAAGAATCGGGTCAATCGTAGGCTGTCGGCAAAGAAACAGGTGTCGAGGCGTGGCGGATTGTCGCCAAAATGGAGGTATGGGCCCATGGCGGCTATCAGGTCGTGGGGCATGACTTCGTCGATGCTAGGGATGGTTTGTATCGTATAGTCCAAAGGCATGGGCTGCTGAGGGTCTGTGTCTTTTTCGCACGATGTGGCGCAAAACAGCACCATGGCAAGTAGGATGGTTATGCGTGGTTTCATTGTGTGTGTTGTTCTGACTGTTTTATCAATGGATGACGACGACTTTGCGGGTGAGCGAGCGTGCATTGCTTGTGACCACGAAGAAATACACGCCTTCGGCGTAGCGTTTCATGTTGTAGTCGTAACTCTGGCTTCCGGCTCCGAGTGTGGTTTCGAAGGTGTCTGTCAGGTTGCCGGTCATGTCATACACCTTGACGGACACTCGGCCCTCCATGTTCTCGAAGTTGAGGCGCATGGCTCCGTTGTTGGGGTTGGGCACGATGCTGACCTCGGCGTCGTTTTCTCCGTGTTCGCCGATGTCGAGGAAGGAGGGCTTGAGATAGAAGGTGCTTGCCGTCTCGCCGCAACTGTTTCTCGCTGTGGCCGTAAGCACCACATAGTTGTCGTCGCGGTCGGCCACATAAACCTTGCATAGGCGGTTAACGGTTTCTCCCGCTGCGGCATAAGGCTCGATGCCCCATGATTCTTTGCTTATGCTCCATTCAACCTCGTCCCAAACGCTGAAGCCCAATTCTTCGATATAGAAGTCGTAGTTGAAAGAGAAGAACTCGGTGTTGGTGATGACGGCGATGGTGTCGCCAAACACTACGGCATCGCTTTCGGTACATCGGATTTTGCTTGGATTTGGCGTGTATTCCATGTCGGTTACGGTCACTGTCATGATACTGTCGCATCCGAGTGTGGTTTCTCCCGTGAAAGTGTAGGAATCGTTATGGGTGAAGGTGTGTGTTTGCCCGAACCAATCAAACTCGATGAAGTCACATTCCTTGTCGAAGGCTCTGGTGGCGTGCCCCGACTTGTTGACGGTGAGGTGTAGCACATGGTCTTCGGTGCAGGGATAGAGGCTGCCAGGGTTGGCTGGGTCTTCGTAAACGGGGAAGGAATGGGTGTAGGTGCCGCTTTGGAGGTAGGTGTCGCCGCTCATTGGCCAAAAATACGAGTCGCAAGCCACTTCGGTATGGTGCTCTGTTTCGGGAATCTCCTTATAGTGAAGGTTAAGACGGAAGATGCCTTCGCAGGTCGAAGTGGGGAGCGTGTCGCAATACGCTCCAGGCTGGGTGATGGTCTTGGTGGTCAAAAGGTTGTTTCCATCATCCCTGATTTCCCAGAGGTAGGGGAGCGAACACACATAGGCGTTGTGGATATTGGGCATGTAGTAATTGCTGATGTTCAGTACCAGTCTCACCGCACTGTCGCAGCCGTGGATGTCGGTGTCCCAAACGGTCACATCGGCTTCGTCATAATAATCCTCGCCATAGAAGGTGTAAGGCAGCTGGTTGTGGCATACGGTCACGGTGTTTGTGGTGACTTCGTTGTCGGGCCACACGGTCAGGTTGAGCCTCACGATGCTGTCGCATCCTTGTGCGCTTTGCAGGGTAACGGGGAAACCTGTGACGGAATTGTCGAACTGTATGCCATGGAAGTTGTAGGTCTCGCCAGCGCAAATGGCTTCTGTGACGACGGTTTCGTCGTAGGTCGGGTAATGTTGCAGGTTCAGGGTGACAAACTTGTCGCAGCCTTGCGCTGTGGTGGTTTGGTAGGTGTATTGACCTGCTTCGCTGTATTGATGTCCGTTGAGGTCCCAAACGAATACATCGCCGGGGCAGACGAAATGGGTCTCTTCGTTGTATTCGGGCATGTTCACGGTTACGGTGGCATCCACGTTTTGTGTGGTTTGTCCGTCGCTGACGGTGCAAATGTAAGTGGTGGTTTGCGAGGGTGTGGCCACGGGGTTGGAGATGTTGGGGTCGCTGAGGCCTGTGGTGGGGGCCCACGAATAGCTGAAGTTGCCCGTTCCGCCTCCGGCGTTGGCCTGCAGTTGGGTGCTGTGGCCTTGGCAGATGGTGCTGGGCGACGCGCTGGCCGTGGCGGTCATGGAGCTGCCGCTGATGTGGATGGTCACTTGGTCGGTGCTGGTGCATTGCCCTTGGACATTGCTAACGGTGAGGGTGAAGGTCTGGTCTGAGGTCAATGTCACAGTTTGTGTGTTTTGTGCGTTGGCATTGGTGACCATGTTGGCTGGCTCCCAATGGAAGTTGAAGGTGCCTGCGCCTCCCGAGCCACTCAGTTGGGCCGTGCCTCCGTATGTTATGGTTTGGTCGCGACCTGCATTGGCCACGGGGTTGGCATTAACGACGACGTTGCGTGTCGTGGTGTTGGTGCATTTGTCGCCGCCGCAACTTGCGGTGAGCGACACCTCGTAGGTGCCCGCTTGGGCGTAGGTGTGGCTGGGGTTTGCGCTTGTCGAGGAGCCGCCGTCGCCGAAATCCCATAGGTAGGTCATGGTTTGACCGGCGGGATTGGAGGTAGAGGTGTTGGTGAATTGGGTGGGACTGCCGGCGCACACGGTGGTGGCACTAAAGTTGGCAGTGGGTTTCGGTATGATTTCAACCACGGTGGTGGCGGTGGTTGAATGGCTTCCAACGGTGGTCACGCAGGTGTAGGTTCCTGCCATGGCCATGGTGCAGTTGTTGCGGACAGGGTTCTGCTGGTTGGAAGTGAATCCGTTGGGTCCTGTCCAGCTATAAGTAGCACCCGTTTGTGCATTGACGTTCAGGTGGATGGTTTCGCCCACGCAATACGGCCCGTCGTTGCTGGCAATGCCAGGCAGGATGCCGCAGTCGGTCTCGCCAGGGCCGCTGCCCGCCACCTTCTGGAAAGTGATGTTGGTGGCGGTGCTTTGGTTGTATTTGGTGATGACCATGATGTAATACTTGCCCACTTGTGCCGAACTGGGGATGTTGCAATACTCAGTGTGTGCACTCGACGATCCGCACGACACATATTTCCCCGAGTTCAATTGGCTCGGACATGGTGTCACAGGGTCGTCGAATGGCCCCCAGCAACAGAAATCAATATCCACATTCGATGAGTTTGACATCTTGATCTGGAACGCGCCAGCCACGCCTATCTTCATGTGGAACCAGAACGGAGGACGATCCGTGTAGCTGGAAAGGCAACCGTAATAGGGGCCGTTTTCGCAATAACCTCCAGGATTGGCCGCTACGTTGAAGGTGACGACATCGGTAGTGCAAAACGGGTCGGAGGTGGCGCAGGTTTGGTTGCCGTCCCTGTTGGTCGGGTTTTCGATGAGCATTTGCCTGAACAACAGCACGAAGATGTCTTCCGGAAGGCTGTTTTTCCACGCATCGAACATCTCGCCCCGCGTTTCCTTCTCGGCGGTCTCAAAAGTGGCAAACTCGGCCTCGGCTTCGGCTTTTAGCCTGTCGAAGTGGCTTTGCAACTGGTTGTCGTCCCATCGGCTGGCCGACGACACAATCAGTGAGATGTTGTCGTCATCGACGGTATAGACAAGGTCGCCGTCATTCGCGATTGCCGACATCAGGCAGTATCGGTAGTCAGGGTTGGCTATCTCAGAAATGTCAATTACCACATTGTTGTGTCTTGCGGTTTGTGCTTGTTGCTTCATTGGCAGGAGTGCCAAAAACAAGGCGAGGATAATAAGCTTTGCTGTTCTATTCATGTTAAATACTCTATTCCTTATTTTATCGTATAATGACTACTTTCTTGGTGATGCTTCGTTTTCCGTCGCCGACGGTGATGAAATACACGCCTTCGGGCAGTCGGCGCGTGGTGTAGTCGTAAGTTTCGCCCGTATGTTGGGTCGCCACTTCAAAACTGTCCACCATGATTCCCGTGGCGTTGCGCACGTCGATACGCAAGTGTCCGGCCATGTTCTCGAAGCGCAGTTGCATATTGCCTCGGTTGGGGTTGGGCGCGATGCTGACGGCGGCAGGATAGGCTTCTGTTTCAACCACATCGAGGAACGACGACTTGAGGTAGTAGCGCACGGTGACGCTGTCGCAACTGTTTTTTGCCGTGCCGGTCAGTACCACATAATTGTCGTCACGGTCGGCCACATACACCGTGCAGAAACGCTCGGTGGTGTCGCTCGGCACCGCTGCTTGGCTGGTGTTGCGCTGTGGAACGATTCTCCATGTGGGTTTGCTGATGGTCCATTTGCACTCGTCCCAGATGCTGCGCCCCAAGTCCTTCATCTCAAAGGTGTATTGGAACGAGAAAAACTCGGTGTTGGTCACCACTGCGGCACACATCGCCGTGTCGGGCAACTGCGGGTCTTCGGGCAAGCCAAACTCATGGGTGCTGTGGTCGTATACGCTAATCCACGGGTCGGGCTTGTGCTTCAGGTTCAGGAGATGCAAGTGGAGCTTGTAGTTGCATCCGTCAGGGGTTTTGCCGGTGAGCACGGTGTCGGTGTCCTTGTTGAAATAAACCGTTTCGCCGACGTTGGGGTCAAAGAACGGGTAAATGTCGCAAGCCGGCTCTTGAAGCGTGTTGCAGTCGATGGTCATCTCGTTATCAACGCTTTGGTGATTCACGGTGAGATGCAACTGGTACACTTGGTCGCAAGGGAATGGTGTCATGGGAATATGAAACGCTTCCTCGGTCGTGTCGAAATACTCGCCGACCAATTGGCCTTCAACGAACCATTGGTAGCTGTTGCACACTGTTTCGGTGGTGTGAATCACCTCTGGCGTTTCAAGGAAATGCAAGTCGAGGGTGTATTTGATGTCACATTCTCCGGCAGGGTCGGGGAGGATGACCTCGTCTTGTATGCCATTGGGGAAGTCCTTGTTGTAGGGTCTCGACCAGTTCTGCTCTGGAATCTCCCAAACGTAGTAGGGCGTGCCGCCGTGAGGATAACATTCGTATGCCGTAGTGTGAGCTCCCGTCTGGTATTGCCCAACGGAAAGCTCTAACTTGTATCTCAATGGGCAACCATGGGCGTCGATGGTGTCGAAATAGGCCTCCGCGCCGTCTTGGTTGTAATAGTTGCCGTGCCAAAACAGGTTCTGAGACTCGCAAATGCTAATCCGGTCGATGATGAGCTCGTTTTCGGGCAAAACGGTAAGGTTCAGCCTGACGATGCTGTCGCAGCCATTGACGGTTTGAAGCGTGTCCGCATAGTGACCCGTGATGTCGTAAAACTGTCCTTCGAAGAGGTAGGTTTCGCCATGGCAAATGTCGGCGTTGGTCACCGTTTCGTCATAGGAAGGGAAGTTGTCAAGGTTGAGATAGACGGTTTTCTCGCAACCTTCTGGAGTGACGGTGGTGTAAGTATAAGTTCCTGGTTGATAATAGGTTGCTCCGTTCCAAGAATAGCTTTCGCCTGGGCAGATGGAGGCGAATTCGTATTCGACAATGATGTCATTGACAGAAACGGTCACGCTGACGTTTTGCGAGGTTTGCCCGTCGCTGACGTGGCAGGTGTAAGTGGTGGTCTGCATGGGCGAAGCGGTGGGCGAAGCGATGTTAGGGTTGCTGAGGCCCGTGGCTGGCGTCCACAAATAGGTGAAGTTGCCCGATCCGCCGCCGGCAATGGCATGGATGACCGTGCTGCCGCCTTGGCAGATGCTGACGTCGGGGCTGGCGGTGACACTCATCGCGCTGCCGTTGATGAAGATGGTCGTTTGGGCTTGGTCGGTGCATTGCTGGCTTTGCGGGTTGCTGACGGTCAGCGTGAATACTTGTGTGGCGGTCAAAGCCACGGTTTGCGTGTTTTGTGCGTTGGGGTCCAACACCTTGTCGGCAGGCTCCCAATGGTAGCCGAAGGTGCCTGAGCCTCCCGAACCGCTCAAATGGGCTATGTTCCCGTATTCGATGGTTTGTGATTCCCCCGCGTTGGCCGTAGGCATGGCGTTCACCACAACGGGCAGGGTGACGCTGTTGGAACACTCTCCGTTGGCGGTGCTCACGATGTGGGTCACGTTATAGGTGCCTGCTTGGGCGAAAGTGTGCGTCGTGCTTTGTCCGCTGCCGGTGTGCCCGTCGTCGAAGTGCCACTCGTAGCTCGTAATGCCTTGCCCGATGGCTCGACTGGTAAACTGGGTGGGTGTTCCGGCGCACACGGTGGTGGCGTCAAACTCGGCGATGGGTGTGTCATTCACGGTGACGGGAAGCGTGATTTGGTCTTCACAATGGCCGTTGCCTACGGTGAGGGTCACATGGTAAATGCCGCCTTGGTCGTAGGTGTGCGAGGCGTTTTGTCCACTGCCGGTATGCCCGTCGCCAAAATTCCACTCGTAGCTGGTAATGTCGCCGCCACTCGAGTTGCTGGTGAATTCGGTAGGTGTGCCGCTGCAAACTGTGGTGGCACTGAAATTGGCGGTAGGCTGGGCAAACACGGCGACAGGCATCGTGTATTGGTCGGTGCATGTGCCAGCCGACACGGTGAGGGTTACAAAGTAGTTGCCCGGAAGCGAATAGGTGTGTGTGGGATGCTGCTGGTTCGACGGACTGCTGTTGTCGCCAAAGTTCCATTGGTAGCTGGTGATGCCGCTACCCGTCGAAGTGTTGTTGAACTCGGTCGGATGGCCGGCACACACGCTGGTGGCGGTGAAACTGGCCGATGGCGTGGCATTGACAGTGACGGTCTTGCTGGCCGTATGCTCACAAATGCCGTTGCCCACGGTGAGGGTGGCAGTATAGGTGCCCGCCTGGGCGTAGGTGTGCGTCGGGTTGGCTTGCGTCGAGGTTCCTCCGTCGCCAAAGTTCCATTGGTAGCTGGTGATGCCGCTACCCGTCGAAGTGTTGGTGAACTGGGTGGGGCTGCCGGCGCACACGGTGGTGGCGTTGAAATTGGCCACAGGGGAAGGATTGACGGTGACGGTGACCGAGGTCGTGACGGTTTGGCTGGTCTGGGCGTTGCTGACGGTACAGGTGTATGTCGTGGTCTGCGTCGGCGAAGCCATAGGGTTTTGGATGTTTGGATTGCTCAATCCTGTGGTGGGCGACCACGAGAAGGTGGAACTGCCCAAACCGCCTCCAACACTGACCGACAGTTGGGTGCTGTTGCCAGCGCAGATGGTGGAAGGCGAGGCCGAAGCCGTCGCACCCAAAGCACCGCCTTGTATGTAAACAATCACTTCGTCGGTGCTGTTACATTCGGGATGGTCGGGGTTGGTGACGGTGAGTGTGTATGTCTGTGTGTCAGTGAGATTTACGGTCTGCGGATTGGCGATGTTGGCCGAGCCGTTGATCATGTTGGCGGGCGACCACGAATAGGGGAAGTTGCCCGTCCCGCCTGTTCCGTTCAATTGGGTGCTGGAGTTGTAGGGTATGTTCTGGTCGGGGCCGGCGTTGGCGGTCGGGGCTGCATACACGGTCACCGTTTGGGTGATTTGGTCGGTGCAGTTGCCACCGCAGCCCACGGTGAGAGTCGCTTGGTATGTGCCGCCTTGGGCGTAGGTGTGCGTCGGGTTGGCTTGCGTCGAGGTGCCTCCGTCGCCAAAGCTCCATTGGTAGCTGGTGATGTTTTGCCCTGTTGGGTTGGTGATGCTTGTGTTGGTGAAATGGGTGGGAGTGCCACTGCACACCACGTCGGAAGTGAAGCTGGCGGTGGGCTGGGGAAACACCTCCACAAGGGTGGTGCCTGTCACGCTCAGCGTATCCACGGTGACGGTGCAGGTGTATTCGCCCGCCATACCCAGCGTGCAGTTGGTTAAAGTAGGCTCACGCAGCGACGAACTGAAGTTGTTCGGACCCGTCCAACTATAAGAGGCCCCTTCCTGCTCGTTGATACTCAACTGTATGGTTTGTCCCACACAATACGGGCCGGTGTTGTTGGCATAGCCTGGAAGGATGCCGCAGTCGGTCTCACCTGGACCGGAGCCAAGAACTTTTTGGAAAGTGATGTCAGCTTCATCATTAGACCATTTCGTAATAGCCATGAGATAATACTCGCCGACTTGTGCTGTTTCAGGGATAGTACAATTTTGAATGTAATTGTAAGCGACATCGCAATCAATGACTTTATCTCCAGTCAGTTGGTCTGGGCAAGGAGAAACTGCATCGGGAAATGGCCCCCAAGCACAATAATCGAAATCGACATTGTTGTTATTTGTAAATTCGATGATGAATGATCCAGCAACTCCAATTTTCATGTAATACCAAAAAGGAGGTCTTACCGTTGCCCAGTAGGACATACAATCATAATCAGGACCAACTTCACAAGAACCGCTATAATTTGCATCCACATGAAAAGTCACAATGTCTGTTGTGCAAAATGGTTCAGCTGTGGCGCAAGTCTGGTTACCATCCCTGCCGCGTGGGTTTTCTATCATCACTTGCCTGAAAATGAGCACAAAAACATCTTTCGGTAGATTTTCCTTCCATCGCGAGAAATACATCCCTTGGGTTTCTTTGTTCGAAGCAAGATAGGTCTCAAATTCCGTCTCGGCATTTGTCTTCAGTTCATCATAATAGGTTTGGAATTGTTCGTCGGTCCAACCATCCACCGATGAAAGCAATACACTGCTGTTGTTCTCGTCGATGATATAACTGATATTGTCGTCTGTCGCAATGGAGGAAAGCAGACAATAACGATAGTCAGGATTGGCGAATTGTCCAAGTTCGATCTCGATAAATCCGTTCCGTATAGTTTGTCCTGAATGTTCAAGAGGCATAGCCATAAAAACCAAGACAAATAGTAGGGTTCTCAAGAGACTTCTCATATTACACCATATTAATACAAGGGGCAAATTTAGTAAAAAATAGCATGAGTGGGCATTAATCTCAAAAAAAAAACGTATAAATGCCGTTGAAATTGTCTTTGAAACAAACAAAAAAAGGAACCGAAACGGTTCCTTTGGTCATAGCCAGTCCCGTAGGGACGGCGGAGATGAAGCAGGCGGTGAAGCACAGCGCAACCCCTGCTTGTGCAAAAACGGTGTCAAACCACCCCCGTGAAGCCCATGAACGCCATGGCAAGGATGCCGGCGGTAATCAAGGCGATAGGCGTGCCTTTCATGCCCTTCGGGGCTTCCATCAGGTCGATGTGCTCGCGGATGCCCGCAAACAGCACCAAAGCCAAGGCGAAGCCCAAGGCGATGCCGACGGCATACACCACCGACTCGCCCAAGCTCAGCATGTGGGCCACGCCGCCATAGTTGAACTCCTTGGTGACCACGGTCAAGGCCACGCCCAAAACGGCGCAGTTGGTCGTAATCAGCGGCAAGAACACACCCAAGGCGGTGTACAATGACGGGCTGATTTTCTTCAGGATGATTTCCACCATCTGCACCAGGGCGGCGATGATGAGGATGAAGGCAATGGTCTGCATGAACTTGTCCAAGCCTAACGGAATCAGGATGTATTGGTTCACAAGCCAAGTGACCAAGGTGGCCAAGGTCATCACGAAGATGACGGCGGCTCCCATGCCCAATGCGGTTGAGGTCTTCTTCGACGTGCCCAAGAAAGGACAAATGCCCAAGAACTGACTGAAGATCACGTTGTTGACCAAAATGGTCGAAAGTATGATGATAAGGTATTTCATGGCTTAGTGGTTTTCTTTTCTGAACTGGTTGACGATGGCAATCATGAAGCCGAGGGCGATGAACGCGCCCGGAGGCAGGATGAACAGTAGGATGTTGGCCGTTTCGGGCAGGATGCCGATGCCGAACACCGAGCCGCTGCCGAGCAGCTCGCGCACGCAGCCTAACACGGTCAGGGCCAAGGTGAAGCCCAAGCCCATGCCTGCACCGTCGAGAATGGACGGAAACACCGTGTTCTTCGAGGCGAAGGCTTCGGCGCGACCGAGCACGATGCAGTTCACCACGATAAGCGGAATGAACAGGCCGAGGGTCTCATAGATGTCGGGAACGTAGGCCTGCATCACGAGTTGCACGATGGTCACAAACGAGGCGATGACCACGATGAAGCAGGGGATGCGCACCTTGTCGGGGATGAAGCCCTTGAGCAATGAAATCACCAAGTTCGACATGATGAGCACGAAGGTGGTGGCCAGGCCCATCGACATGCCGTTGATGGCGCTGGTGGTGGTGGCCAAGGTGGGGCAGCAGCCCAACAGCAGCACCAAAATCGGGTTCTCCTTGATGAGACCCTTGGTAAAGGTTTGCAGATTGTTACTCATTGTGCGTTTTCTCCTTTCATGAATTTGGATTTGTTGGCCTCAAAGCCGTCGCAGGCTGTCTTCACGGCCTCGGCGAAGGCGCGTGAGCTGATGGTGGCGGCGGTGATGGCGTCCACGTCGCCGCCGTCTTTCGTGACGGTCAGCTTGTAGCCATTGTTTGGACTCTTGCCGTTGAATTGGTCCTTGAACTTCGGGTTCACCATATTGGCCCCCAAGCCGGGCGTTTCGCTTTGCTGGAGCACCGAAACCTTGTTGATGGTGCCGTCGGCCAGCAGGCCCACCATCAGTTCGATGCGGCCGCTGAAGCCGGCATTGCTGTAGGTCTTCACGGCGGCGCCAAGCAGGTCGCCTTGCGCGTCGTAAGCTAAGTTGTAGGTCAAATCGTCGATGCTGACGGTTTCAAGTTTCGCGTTCTCGTCGGTGCCAAGCACTTCGGCAATGGCAGCCGCGTTCTTCTTTTGGTCGACCTCGGCGATGGTGTCTTTGGTCATGCCGTAGACGAGGCCGAGCAAGCCGCCCGACACCGCAGTGATGACTAAAAGGGCGACGAGCATATTAATTAATGTGGAGGGTTTCTTTGCCATGACGTTTAGTTTTTAGCGGGTTTGACGACTCCGAAAACTTTCGGCTTGAAGGCCTTGTTGATGAGCGGCGTGAAGGCGTTCATAATCAGGATGGCGAACGAAACGCCCTCGGGATAGGCTCCCCATAGGCGGATGACCACCGTAATCACTCCGATGCCGAAGCCAAACAGCAACTTGCCTCTAACGGTCATGGGCGAAGTCACCATGTCGGTCGCCATGAAGAAGGCACCGAGGATAAGACCGCCATACACCAAATGGTACCACGGCGCGATGAAATTGGCCGGGTTGATGAGGTGGCAGATGCCCGTGAAGACGAACACGGTGAGCAGGATGCTCAGCGGCGTGGCAATGTCGATGACCTTGCGGCAGAGGAGGTAAATCGCACCGAGCAGCAGGGCGATGGCGCAAACCTCGCCGAAAGCGCCGCCACGGTTGCCGAGAACCATGTCAAGGAATTGCAAGTCGCCAGATTCGGCCAACGAGCCAACGCCGGCTTCCTTCAGGATGCCGAGTGGAGTGGGACCCGTGACGGCATCGGCGAAGAAGCCTTTCTCGAAGATGGGCTGGGCCTCGGGCCAGGTGGTCATGGCGGTCGGGAACGACACGAGCATGAACACACGGCCTACCAAGGCGGGGTTGAAGGGGTTCTTGCCCAAGCCGCCAAAGGCCATCTTGCCCACGCCGATGGCAAAGACGCTACCCACGATGACCATCCAAATGGGAAGGTT
>CAMOCK010000004.1 GCA_946610645.1 uncultured Bacteroidales bacterium | reverse complement strand
CACTGCCAAGACGACGGACTATGCTTCGCGTTTCCGTTTGGTGTTTTCCGCAAGCGGGGACGCTTGCGAACCCAGTGGGAATTTTGCCTTCATCAGCAATGGCAACATCATCGTCAACGGTGAGGGAACGTTGCAGGTCATTGACATGATGGGGCGCGTCACCGTCTGTAGAGACGCCGTGCCTGCATCACTGTCCACGGCGGGCATGACCCCAGGCGTGTATGTGTTGCGCCTCATCAACGGCAGCGATGTGAAGGTGCAAAAAGTGGTGGTGAGATAGGAGCGCAAAAGCGGAAAAACAAAACCAATCAGAAAACGAACAAACTATAATCATAAAAAGAGGGTGACTGCTTTTTGTCACCCTCTTTTTTAAGTTGTTGTAAATCTGTTTTTGTAGTTTTAGTACTCATCTTCGTGGAAGAAGAAGTCGTCCTTCGTGGGATAGTCGGGCCAAAGGTCTTCGATGCGTTCGTATATCTCGCCTTCATCCTCGATCTCCTGAAGGTTCTCTATGATTTCATCCTGTGCGCCCGTGCGCAAGGCCCAGTCAAGCAGTTCGTCGCGAGTGGCCGGCCAAGGGGCGTCTTCCAATTTTGAGGCTAATTCAAGTGTCCAATACATTGTTTTTTTGTTTTGTGTTTATCCTATTTTTTTGAGCGCGCAAAAGTACAAGTATTTTTGGAACTATCAAGTAGTTTTGCAATAAAATAACAACACAGTTATTTTATTGATTCCCAATTGTTTTCGTTATTTTTGTCTAAATAAACAAAAAATCTTGACAAGACAAAGAAATAGTCGGACAAGCGGTTGAGATACTTCAAATCGAGCATGTCGACGGGGTGTTGCGCGGTCAACCTCCAGCCCTGACGCTCAGCCCTGCGGCACACCGTGCGACACACATGGGCATGGCTCGCCTTGAGGTTGCCGCCCGGAATGACAAAGGATTTCAGTTCGGGCAACTGCTCGTTCATCGCGTCGATTTCGCGCTCCAAGAAGGCCACGTCATCGGCGGCCAAAACGGGAATCATCTTCTTCCCCTCGGAGTTTTCGTCCAAGGCGAAGTGCGACTCGATGGTGAAGAGCTTGTTCTGGATGGTGTCGAGCACCTTACGCATCTCTGTTGTGACTCCCTCCTGGTCGTAAAGCACTCCAATAAAGGCACTCAGCTCATCGACGGTGCCGTAGGCTTCCACGCGGTTGTCATATTTCGCGACGCGCAGCCCTCCGATCAGTGAGGTTTGCCCTTGGTCGCCGGTTTTGGTATAAGTGATATTTTTCATTTAAGATTTAAAATTCAAAATTCAAAATTCCCAATTCAGCACTAATACTTAAGCACAAAATCCTGTTTCTCAATGCCTTCTCGGAAGAAGACCAAGCCCATGCTGTAGAGGTCCATCGTGAGCGAAACGCCTTCGCCTTCCTTGATGGCTTCCCATGCGGCCTCGGTGCGGCGCGAGTGGTGGATGCCCTCGAAGACCAGCACTGTGTCCTCGTCGGCCTGTGCCATGCCTTCCTCAAGGTTGTTCCAAGTGTCCTCTCCGAAGTCCTCAAGGCCGTAAAGCACAAAGCCCGTGTTGTAGCGTTCCAGTTCTTCCTCCTTGTCGGTTTCGGGATGGATGAGGTTCACATTGACCACGCCCATCGAGCTTAAAGTTTCCAAGAAATCGTTAGACTGTTCGAGATAGACCTTGGTTTGTAGATTTCCCAAAGCCAATGCACTGGTATTCAATGCAGAAACCTTGCCAAAACTGAGCACTGTCTCCGGTTCGAGATAGCCGACCAATCGATAAAGGAATCGGGCTTGCTTGCGGCGCGAGCGCGTGGCGAATTTCTTTCCGTCAACCAAACGACTGATTCTCAGCATCAGGTCATAGTCACGGTTGGTGCCCTTGTCGTACAGGACCTTGGTCATAAACTCGTACACAAAAGGCGAATGGATCGAGTATTTGGTCTTCCGTTGCAGCAGATATTTCAGGTAACTTAGAATCATAACTCAATCATATTGAACCTTTTGCAAATAAAACACGGTGCGCCGCGCCTTGGGTTGGGTGCTGTTTTGGATGATTTGCGAGCCATAGATGAGGAAACGGCTACCATACCACGGTGCGATTTGGGCAAAGTACTCGTCTTCCACATAATCAGCGCCGTGCTTCGGGGCGAGTTTTTCCTCTTGCTGGCCCATCAGCGGCAGGCCGTTGGCATCGAAAGCGGTGTAGCGCAGCTTGTTGCGATAGGGCGAAGCCACAACGAGTTCGTCGTAACAAGCCCCTTCGGCGGCATGGGGAAAGAGGTCGTAAGTCAGTTCGTTGTCGAACTTCACCGACTGTTGCCATTTCAGGTTGCCGTCGCGGTCGAAGGCGAGGATGATCTCGCTGAAAAAGTCGTAGCCGTCAAACACGGTGTAGGTATAGGGATAGCTGCCATAGCCGCCATAATAGCCGTAATAGCCATGTCCCGTGCGCGTTTCCGTATGGTAATACGGCATGAAGGCCTCCGCCGCAAAAACGGTCAGGTCGCCGAAGTCGGTGAGGCGCGGCGTAAGGAACTGGAACGCGATTTCGCCTTTGGTAATCTTTTCGTTTTTCTGTTTCTTCAACCTTTCCTCGCGCACGCGGACGCGGTCGGAACCGCTCAGTGCATACTCGATTTCGGGCATGTCCTTGAACAGATAGACGCGGCTTTCGGGCGTGCTCGACGCACACCTGATCCACACCACGCCAAGGCTCTCCTTGTCGAAGTTCTCAGTCAGGCCCTCAAGTTTCACCTTCCTGCCTGTTTCGCGCTCCAAAGTGCCGATGACGATGAGGTTTCCGCTTTCGTCAAAACGGAATCCCATGCGGCCCAAAGCGGCATTGGGGATGTTTTCGTAACGACTTGTGCTTAACAAACCGCCTGTGGACGAATAAACGAGGAACGAAGTCGAAACAAAACGCTTGTTCTCAAACTCCTTGACGGCCACCACAAAGCGATGCTGTTTTCTGGACGTTGCCGTTTGAAAAAACACAAAACTCGCTGACGACGAAGGTGTTACCGAGCGTTTCTCTTCCGACGAAAGGTCATAAAAAAGTAAGGCCCCATTTCCGTTTCTGTTGTTCAATGCCAGCATCATCGTGCCATCCGCCACCTCGACCGAAAGCGGCACCGACTTCTCGGGCCACTTGTCCCAAAAAGTGCGGTAGGCGTTCTCTTTTTTGTCGAAAGCAACCACCAGGAAATCCAGCGAATCCGCCGCTTTCTTGTTGCCGTCGTTGACAAACAGGAAAGCCGCAAAACGCTCGTCGCTTCCTCCGTCGGTGTATTTGAGCTTGTCGGGCAGGGGTATCAAATCGCTGCGGGTCTCGTAGAGCGCAGTGTCGAGGCTGGCGAAATTCCAAAGACGCCGTTTCCCCTTGTCGGTCTTGTCGGTCTCGTAAAGAACAAGGCCGCCATTTTCGCCAAATGGTTGAAAATGAAACCCTTGTTCCTTGTTCCATCGGTTCATCTCATAGCGCACCGGTTCAACTTGCTGGGCCGTGGCGAAGCATGAGAGGAAGAGGAATGCTATGAGGAGATGGTTTTTCAAATCAGGAGTTTTACTTCCCCTTGCCCCCTAAAGAGGGGGCAAGGGGGAATTGAATCAATACTTCACAAACTTTGAGACAGTCGTAGTGCCGTCGGCGAAGCGGAAGTTGACGAAATACACGCCGTTTTCCAGCTCGTTCACGCCGAGTTGGACTTGGCCGGCTGCTGCATTCGTCTCGCTCACCTTGCGGCCCGTCATGTCGAAGACGCTCACTTGGGCATCGTTTTCAATGTTGAACGACACCTGTTCGCGTGCGGGGTTGGGATAGATTTTAACGAGTTGGGCATTATTCTCGCCGACCGAAGCAATCCATTCACCCGTCACTTTCACATAGTCGATTTCCCAAGACGCAGCGGTCTCGTTGCTGCTCGTGTAAACAAAACCGACATACCAGCTATAACCGCTATTGGCAAAATCACCGACAATGTCAATGATGTTTATCTTACCAGACTCGGTCCATTCATAGTTACCTGACGAATAATCGAAAGCGTCGGTAATGTCTTCCCATTCGAAGTCGCTGGGGTCGCTATGGCCGTCATAATCGCCGGACACCATCACGCGAATCGGGTCGCCGTCGAACTTCATGGCGGTGCTGAACTCCAAGAAAATATCAGTGAATTGGGTATCGGTCATTCCCGGCACTTCTCCAATCAGCCAGTCTTCGTTTTGGTAGTAAGTTTGGTTGGCATAGCCGTTCATGGCTGCATAGGTGATGCTGTTATGGACACCTTGGCGCCATTCTTGATCGCCATAGGCATTGTAGGCCACAAACTGGCCGAGGTCTTCGTCGAAGTCTTCAAAAAGCAGATATTCCGTCATTTCCGTCGTGGCATTGGCCGTTGGATAGCTGCCGTCGGTCTTGAAGTCGATGTTGGCGCCGCTGTTGGTGTAAGGGAAGATGGCGAAATGATAGGTGATGCCTCCTTGCAGGCCTTCGAACTCAACGGTTTGCACGCCGTAAGCCACATTCTTGGCCAACGGGCCGTCGGCAACGGGAGTTCCGTCGGTGGGCACGGTGATGTTGCCCGTGGAGGCTACAACCAAATACCTGGCAGGCATCTGGCCACCAGTAGCATCGGCCCATGTGAGGGTCACATCCACTTCATCCACGGTAGCGGCGAAGTTGGTGGGATAGTTGCTCGGCTCTGGGTCGGGATCGGCAGGAGCGCCATCGGCTTTGTAAAAGCTGACCCTCGTGTCGATGTTAGACGTTTCGGCATAGCAGCTGAACAGCGGGGCGTTGTTCGAAGTGTTGGGGTTGAAACGCATGTTGTTGCGCGTGTTTTCGCCTTGCGCAACGACTTCTGCCGTGCCATCGGCATTGAAGCTGATGCTCCACTCGCCATTGGCGTCGAGCGTGGTTTGCGTCTTCAGGTTGTTGCTGCTGCTGCTTGCGGCATAGAGGTAGCCGCCCTTGGCCTCGTCGAAGAGGGTCCAAGCGCCAGCGTTTCCGCCAAGGGTGAATTGGAACACGTCAGTTTCGCTCGTGGGGTTGGTGCCAGGCGTTACGGTGATGGCATCGCCGTTTTCGCCCACGACCACGGCATTGCGGTTGTTCGACTTTTGGTGCCCCATGGCGAGAACGCCCAAATCGTCGTGATGGGCCACGATGAGATAGTTGGCACCTGCCTCAAGGCCAGAGGCCGAGGTAACCTTAGTGTAGGTGGTTTGCGCGATGCCGCTGACCGCGAACAGCAGCATGGCCGCTAATGAGAATAAAGATTTTTTCATTTTCGATTGATTTTATGTTAGACATTTAGTTATAAATCCAGTGTTTCGACCTGTTCCACCGCCTTGATTTCGGGGATGACCTTTTTCATCACGGATTCGATGCCGTTTTTGAGGGTCATCTTGCTGTGCGGGCAGTTGCCGCAGGCACCGGTGAGTTCCACGACGACGGTGTTGTCGTCGGTGAGTTCCACGAAGTTGACGTCGCCGCCGTCTTGCTGGAGGTAGGGTCGCACCTGTTCGAGGACGTTCTTCACTTTGCGTAGTATTGTGTCTTTATCCATATTGTTGTTGTTTTGGTTTTTGCCGCAGGTCGCGACCTACGGTTACTAAAATATCGCCCCTTCAGGGCGGGCTTATGCCTTTATGATGGCCTCAGCAATCTTGTCGAAAGCCTTCGTGACAGGCGAGTCGGCATCCAAGGCCAAAGGCGTACCCGCATCGCCACACTCGGCGATCCGCTCCGTAATCGGGATCTGGCCCAACAACGGCACACCAAGTTGGTCGGCGAAGCCCTTGCCCGTTTCCTTGCCGAAGATGTAGTATTTCTTGTCGGGCATGTCGGAGGGCGTGAAGTAGGCCATGTTCTCCACCAAGCCGTAAATCGGGATTTGCAGGGCTTCTTCCTTGAACATCATCGCGGCACGAAGCACGTCGGCGAAGGCCACCTTCTGCGGTGTGGTGACGATGACCGCACCCGACACCTTATATTGCTGTGCCAGCGTCAGTTGAATGTCGCCCGTTCCGGGAGGCATGTCGACCACCATCCAGTCGAGTTCGCCCCAGAGGGTGTCGTTCATCAATTGGTTCAAGGCACTGGTGGCCATAGGTCCGCGCCAGATGAGCGGACGGTCGGATTCCACAAAACTGCCGATGCTCATCAGCTTGATTCCGTAGCGCTCGATGGGCAGCATCACCGTCTTGCCGTCCTTCTCGAAAGCACCTGGCTGTTCGTTGCCGAGGCCAAACATCATTGGCACGGAAGGGCCGTAGATGTCGGCGTCAATCAAGCCCACGCGTTGGTTGGCGCGAGCGAGGGCGATGGCCAAGTTGGCCGCCACCGTCGACTTGCCGACGCCGCCCTTGCCCGAAGCCACGGCGATGATGTGCTTCACCTTCGAGAGGGCCGTCTTCTCCTCCACCACCTTGATTTCGATATTGACCGCTCCGAAAACCTCGGTCAACGTGCGTTTGGCACCGATCACAAGGATGTCGTTTTTAGGGTCGTCGGCATGTTCCATGACAAGGTCGAAACGGATGGCATCGTCCTTAACCATCAGGTTGTCAACCATATTGAGTGCCACTATATTGTCCCCTTGGGGGAAATAAATCACGTCCTTTAAGACTTCGATGACATTTTCCTTATTTAGCATGATTCAAAATAATTGGTCTGCAAAAATAAGGAAAAAGTAGGGAACGAAGCACTTTTATTCAAAAAACTTCTCATGCCGTCAGGTCGGCAACGGTCATGCCCACCACTTGAATCAAGTCTTGCGGGCTGAGCTTGAACTGGAGTCCGCGCACGCCTGCGCTGACGTAGATATGGTCAAAAAGCTCGCAGGTCTCGTGGATGAAGGTTGGGAACGGCTTTTTCATGCCCACTGGCGAGCAGCCGCCACGGATGTACCCCGTCAGGGGCTGCAACTCCTTCATCAGGATGAGGTCGCAACTTTTGTTGCCGGTGGCCTTGGCGGTCTTTTTCAGGTCGACTTCCTCGTTGCCCGGGATGACGCAGACGAAATGGCCTATCTTGTCGCCTTTCAGCACGAGGGTTTTGAACACTTGGTCGATGTCCTCGCCTAATTGGTCGGCGATGTGCTGTGCGCCGAGGTCGTTTTCGTCCACTTCGTAGGCAATCAGTTCGTAGGCCACTTTCTTTTGGTCGAGGATGCGGCAGGCGTTGGTCTTGTTTATTTTTTCTTTGGGCATAATTCAACCGCTTAAAATATCTGTCTGCAAAATTACAACTTTTCCCGAATATCCAAGCGAAGAGCGGAAAAGCTGTTAAAAATCCGGGAAACGCAAGTGAAATGACGAAATTTTTCTAATTTTGCGGGCAGAAACAAAGTGATAATGATAGAAAACAAGACTGCATACTGGAAGGATTTGGCCGACTAATAACGGCAAACGCGATTTCCTTGAAACCATCACAACCTTTAACATTGAGGCTCGCTATCCCGAACAGAAAGAAGAACTATTCAAGATGCTGTCGCCCAACACCTGCCGTGAATTGATTGACCACACTAAACAACTGATGCAATGGATAACGGAAAGACTTTGAGCCAAGAACAAGTCCTTGAATTGGTCAGGAAATACAAAAAAGTAATCGCTCCTCGTTTTGACGGGGCTATGCAAGTCTATCTATACGGGTCGTACAGCAAAGGCTATGCTACCCCAAACAGCGACATTGATATAGCAGTTATCGTCCCATCATTCGGCGACAAATGGTTCGTTTGGTCGAAAGGCCTTTGGCACGATGTCGACAAAGTCAGCTTCCTCATTGAACCTATGCTTTTGGCAGAAGACCAATGGTCGCCACTTTACGATGACGTGATGCTGACTGGCATTGCCGTGTAGCATCCTCCTCTACTACTTCCTATGCTCCTCCACCCAAATGCGTGCATTCACGAAGGCTTCCATCCAAGGTGAAACCTCATCGTTCTTGCGGTCGTCGGGATAGAAGGCCCACTGCCAGGGCAGGAAGGCTCTTTCGAGGTGGGGCATCATGGCCAAGTGGCGACCGTCGTTGGAGCAGACCGCCGCCGTCGACCAGTCGCTGCCGTTGGGGTTGCCGGGGTATTCGTCCTGGCCGTAGGTCATCACGATCTTGTACTTGTCGCGATAGCAGGGGAAGTAGAAACGGCCCTCGCCGTGGGCAATCCACACGCCGAGGCGGTGACCCGACAGCGACTTGAGCATCACGCTCTCGTTTTGGGCAATCTCCACGTTGAGGAAGCCCGACTCGAACTTGTGCGAATCGTTGTGCATCATCACGGGGTGCTCCTCGTGGTCGGGATAAAGCAGGCCGAGTTCCATCATCAGCTGGCAGCCGTTGCACACGCCGAGGCTCAGCGTGTCCTCGCGGGCATAGAAGTCGTCGAGGGCTTTCTTGGCCTTCTTGTTGTAGAGGAAGGCACCCGCCCAGCCCTTGGCGGAGCCAAGCACGT
>CAMOCK010000003.1 GCA_946610645.1 uncultured Bacteroidales bacterium | reverse complement strand
TTCTGGATTCAGAACATCGGCCTGTGGCTGTTCCCGCTGCTCATCGGCAAGGTGCTGGAAAACACCAACCCCGGCGTCGACGACCCGCTGAAGCTCAACTACACCTGGCCGTTGGTGATGTTGGCCTGCCTCGGCGTTGCCGCCCTTCTGATCGGCCTCTACCTTAAGGTGGTCGACAAGAAGAAGCACCTCGGCCTTGAGGAGCCGAACATCAAGTAAGGTGTAACACATTTCTTGATTGTAGGGCTGTCATACCATGGCAGCCCTACAATCATCTATGCACAAACGGGACGTCGCACAATTCCAGAATCTCCATTACAAAAGCCCTTTCACGAGCACCAAAGTGTGAATCGGAACGCGAAAGCTGGGTCATCATGCGAGAAAAAGTGCGTTTCTTTTCTTTTGACATGCGCTTCAGGGTTCCATAAGCCTGTTTCTGCAGTTCGTTTCGCGGAATCGGTACGAAGCCGTTCATGTCGAAGTCCATTTCTTTCAAACAGGAAATGAGACAATCCTCTTCCGAGGCATGACTTTGGAAATCAGCGTCAGCCAAGCTACACAACACACTGGCGACCGCTTTTTGCTCTTCCATGGTGAATTTTTGCTCCATTGCAACATTTTTTTTTGCAAAGAAACGTTTTTTTTTATTTTTGCACCAATTAAACACATAAAAAATCATAACGCCATGAAAAAAACATTTTTACTCCTTCTGGCTATGGCGTCGTTTGTGACGCTGCAAGCCCAATGGACCGACAATGCGGCCCAAAACACCTTCCTCGCCAACTGCTCTGCTGACGCTGGCGAATTATACACTTCCATTGACCCCAATTCGGGCGACATCTATCTGCAATGGAACTGTTTTCACTCCAACGGTTGGTCGCCAACGCTGCAACGCATTGACTATTTGGGCAATCCGCAATGGGGCGACGACGGCATCCATATCGGCGGGCACACGTTCTCGTCGATGTCGGAAGGCCTTGCCATGGTTGCCGTAAGAGACGGCGTGGTGAGCTGCTTCGCCAACTACGACGGCTTCACCTATGCCGTTAAAATCAATGCCGACGGCACCTTCGCATGGGGCGAGCAAGGCATACAACTCTTTGGCGGCCTGGGATTCTCGCGCACCGAACTGGTGGCCGACAACGATGGCGGCTTCTGGGCGTTGGGTTCAGACTACACTAGTTCCTACCTGCAACATGTTGAGGCCGACGGCACCCAAGGTCCCACCATCACCGTTTCAGACAACACAGGCTACAAGATCTGTTACGGCCAGCTGACTTTGGGGTATGACGGCATCGTGTTTTTCACATACGAGAGAATCGGCAACGGCTTCTATACCGACAAAGAAATCTACTTGGCAGGCTATGCTAAAGACGGAACGATGGTCGCACCCCCTGTCAGGCTGATGGCCTCACAAACGTTCCAAGTCACCTACATACATCGCGTCGTTTCCGACGGCAATGGTGGCGGCTATGCCTACATTTGGCATCCTGGCATCCAAGATGCGTTCAACACCTATGTGTTCCATTTCGACCATAACGGATTCTCCACCATCAGCGACGACAACGGCTCAGCGGTGCACAGCCCCGACCCAGCGAATTTCTATTACGATGCCTATGCCACCGTTGATCCTGTCAGCCACGACCTCATCATAGCCTACCTACAGACCGACTCCTATTCGCAATCGCAAAGCCGGATTTTCGTCAATCGCATCAAACCTAACGGCGACAAGGTTTGGGGCGATGGCATCCTCGTGGCCGACTATTACGGGAGCACCTACTCCGACCTCCTCGTTGATGCCTTCGAGGACGGCAATGGCTTCTCCATCGTCTTCAACACGGGCGACGGCTACTACTCATCCATTGAAGCCAAGGGCTTCGACAAGAACGGCGGTGAAATATGGGACAACGTCATAAGTTCCTATTCGGTTCCGAGAGCCATGTGCCAAAACAGTTCGGGATTCTACGAGAACCAAAACGTGGTGACTTGGGTGAACAGCAACACAGGCGGCGTTTTTGGCCAAAACTTCGGCACCATGGGCGAATTGGGTGAAATCGGGCCAACCCCACCTCCTGTCCCCTGCTGCTATGAGCCGAACAACTTCGACGGCACTTATTACTACGACGTAGAAACAGGCGAATACGGCGCATGGCTCACTTGGGAAGCCCCAGCGACGGGCGCCCCAGATTACTACAAACTCTACGTCACCGACCCTTCAGGATGCACAACCACCGTTGAAGTCGCAGGCGACAAACTCGAGTATTTCGACGTAACCACGGTTTTAGGAACGGCAAGATACCAACTGACCGCTGTTAGCGGAGGCAACGAGTCAGGCTTCGCCACAACCTCCACCACCGGCGAGGACTACATCCTCATCAGCATTACGGGAATCGGAGAGCACAACCTTGGAGAAATGACCTCAGTACTGAGGATTTTCACCACTACCGGACAATGCCTCAAGCACAACAATGTCAATAAGTTAAGCAACGGCGTATATATTCTTCAAGGCCTGACGCAAGACGGACAACCCGTTAGCCAAAAAGTGGTGGTGAACCGATAGTTTTTTTCCGTATTTTTGCGCCCGAATTGAAACCAACAAACATTATGAATCAAGAAGATTTTTTCAAGAAAATAACCGCTCATGCGAAGGAATACGGCTTCATCTTCCAGTCGAGCGAGATTTATGACGGACTTTCAGCCGTTTACGACTACGGCCAAAACGGCGTGGAACTGAAGAAAAACATCCGCG
>CAMOCK010000002.1 GCA_946610645.1 uncultured Bacteroidales bacterium | reverse complement strand
TCGCTCCATTGGTGGGCTATGTCTTTTTCACCACTTTGATGGGGAAAGGATTGCCGGTCGACATTCCTGTGGGCGTGGTTGACGAGGACAACACCGCCATCACGCGGCAGGGGCTTCGCACTCCACACGCTTTCCAGCAAACCGCCATAGTGGAGCAATTCGCCAACTTCGGAGAGGCACGCGAGGCAATGCAACAGGGCAAAATCTACGCCTTCTATTACATCCCTCAAGGCACGACCGAAAAGGCGTTGTCCAGCAAGCAGCCCAAGGTGTCGTTCTACACCAACGCCGCCTACCTGATTCCCGCCTCGTTGGAATACCGTGATATGAAAATGATGGCCGAGTTGGCCTCTGGTGCCATCGCGCGTGAGACGCTTTATGCCAAAGGTTTCACCGACGATCAGGTGATGGGGGTCCTGCAACCCATCAAAATGGAAATGCACGCCATCGGCAATCCGGGACTGAACTACTCCATCTATCTTTCCAACATTCTGCTGCCGGCAATGCTGATGTTGCTCATCTTTCAGGTGACGATTTACTCGATTCATAGCGAAGTCAAGGAAGGGACTTCTAAACGCTGGATGGAACTGGCCGAGGGCAATATCCATAAGGCGCTGATGGGCAAGTTGTTGCCTCAGCTTTTGGTGTGGATTGTGATGGGAAGCACCTATCTTGTGCTGTTGTACGCCTATTGGGACTTCCCGTTGAGAAGCGGCCTGTGGCCCATGGCTTTGGCGGCCTTGCTTCTGATACTTGTCTCTCAGGCGTTCGGCGTGTTTTTGTGCGAGTTGTTGCCCTCGTTGCGATGGGCGTTGAGCATCGCCACGCTTTGGGGCGTGTTGTCGTTCCCGATTTCGGGATTCTCGTTCCCCCAAATCGCGTTCCCGGCACCTTTGCGAGCGTTGTCATACTTGTTTCCGTTGCGGCATTATTACCTGATTTATGTCGACCAGGCGCTCAATGGCTTGCCGATGTACTATTCTTACTTGAACTATGCGGCTTTGGTGGCCTTCCTGATTCTGCCATTCTTGCTGCCTAATCGTTTGAAAAAGTGTCTGTTGGAATATCAATATACGAAATGAAATGAAGTGGTTGCATCATATTCTGGAAATCTTTCGCGAGGAATTGCACAACTCGCTTTTCGATGAGGGTGTTATCGTGTTTTTCTTCATCGTGCCGTTGCTTTATCCCTTGCTTTATGCTTATCTTTATGGCAACGAGAGCGTTAGGGAAGTTGCTACCGTAGCGGTCGATTTGGCCAACTCGTCCACAAGTCGTGACTTTTTGCGCAAGGTGGATGCCACAGCGGATGTCGAAATCGTTGGTCATTGTGCCGATATGCAGGAGGCGGTGAACCTCATCCACAAACGCCAAGCCTACTGCCTGATTTACATTCCTGCCGACTTCGACCGAGCCTTGATGGAAGGTCGGCAGGCCATCGTCGAATTGTATTCCGATATGGGCAGTTTGTTGTACTATAAGGCAGTGCTGTCGTCGTGTACCGAAGTCTCGTTGGCGATGAACAAGGACATCAAAGCGCAACGGCTGGTGGGCGCGACAGAAAAGCAGGTCTCCACTTTCGCTTATCCCATTGAATATGAGTATGTCCCGATGTTCAATACACAGAATGGCTTCGCCTCATTTCTCATTCCGGCGGTCTTGGTGTTGCTAATCCAGCAGACGATGGTACTGGGCATTGGTATGATGGCAGGGGAGGAGCGCGAGAAGAAACGCCGGGGCATCCTTGAACCGCACGTCATCGGAAAACGGCCCATCGAAATGCTTTTGGGCAAAGGATCGGCTTATTTGGCCATTTATGTGGTGGTTTCGGCCTATGTCATTTGTGTGGTGCCGCGTTTGTTCCATTTGGTTCAAATAGGCCATTGGACTGATTTGGTGGCGTTTCTGTTCCCATATCTGTTGGCGTGTGTGTTCTTCAGCATGACCATTTCGGGCATTGCCCATAATCGTGAGGTGTTCATCATCATGTTTGTGTTTGCCTCGGTGCCATTGCTGTTCATTTCGGGCATTTCGTGGCCTTCGTGCGCCGTGCCGCCGTTTTGGAAAGCCGTTTCGTGGTTCTTCCCTTCCACCTTCGGCATCAACGGTTTCGTGAAGATCAGTAGCATGGGTGCCCTGCTTCGTGACGTGCGTCCCGAATTGGTTGGCCTTTGGATTCAGGTTGTCGTTTATGGCATCACGGCGTGGTTGGTCTATTATCGGTCATACGGTCGCCACCTGAAGGACATCATCGAGGTGGCTGAGGAGAAATTGCAGGCACGTTGGGCCGAGTATATGTGATTTTGGTGTTCCGCACACTCCATGTCCGATAATTCACTACCTTTGCCGAAAAATTCAGCGATGTCCGAAAACATTGAAAAGTTCCTGAACCGCGTGGCTGAAGCCGCCGAAAAAAGCGCTCTCGTGAAGATGACACTGAGCAAGCCTGCAAACAAGCATGACGACTTGCGCAACATCTATGTGAAGCCCGTATTAATCAAGGGAAAGCGGCTTTTTGCCTTTACCTACCATTACGAACGGCGTGATGAGGTGAAAAACTACGATGCCGCGCAAATGCTTGAAACACTGCGGGAAATATTGCCTTCGAGATTCCAAAATGCCGTGCTTTTCACCGTGAGCGAGGATGTCACTCTGTTGGTTTCATCGAAAGGCAAGGCGACCATCAAAACCAAGCGAGTACAGGAAAACCGAGAGCAAAATCTCGACCACGACAAGCAGAAAAACCGTCTCATCAACCCTGCCAACCCGTGGTGGTACCAGCTTGGCCTCACCACCCGCGAGGGCAAGATCACGGCGGACATGCAGCACAAGTTCAGGCAAATCTATAAATATGCCGAAATCGTCGAGAGCCTCATCAAGCCGATGAAGTTCGACGGCACGGTCCACATCGCCGACATGGGGGCGGGGAAGGGCTACCTCACTTTTGCCCTCCACGAGCTGTTGACCCAACGCTTGGGTCTTGATGTCGACATCAAAGGCGTGGAAATCCGGCCCGACTTGGTGCTGAAAATCAACGAGATCATCAAAGCGGACAACTTGAAAGGCTTGGCGTTTGTGGAAAGCAGCATCGAGGCGTATCATCCTGAAAAATTGGACGTTTTGATTGCCCTTCATGCTTGCAACACCGCCACCGACGATGCCATTGCCTCAGGCATCAAGGCTGGTGCCGAATTGATTGTTTGCGCCCCGTGTTGCCACAAGCAAATCAGGCAGGAGATGGAACGCTCGGGCCGTTTCGATGCCATCACGCGCTACGGCATCTTCCTCGAGCGTCAAGCCGTGATGATCACCGACACCATCCGCGCCTTGATTCTCGAATATTTCGGCTACAAGACCCAAGTGATGGAGTTCATCGAGATGGAACACACACCGAAGAATGTACTGTTGGTGGGCAGAAAAAGCGCAAAAGAGCCGAACAAAACAGAAATTTTGCAGCAGATTGC
>CAMOCK010000001.1 GCA_946610645.1 uncultured Bacteroidales bacterium | reverse complement strand
CTACAAGAACATCTACAACCCTGAGAACCAGTTCTTCCAAGGTCGCCGCAACGGTGGCTGGATGCGTCCCTTCGACCCCGCACAGGTTAACTTCACGCTGACCGAGGCCAACTCCTACCAATACGGTTTCTTCGTGCCGCAGGATGTCAACGGCCACATCGACCTGATGGGCGGCCGCGATGCTTATGAAGCCAAGCTCGATGCCCTCTTCAACGCCCCTGAGAACCTGACGGGACGCGTGCAGCCCGACATCACGGGACTCATTGGCCAGTATGCCCACGGCAACGAGCCGAGCCACAACACGATCTACATGTACAACTTCGTGGGTCAGCCCACCAAGACGCAACATTACGTGAAACAGGTGATGGACGACTTCTACAGCGACCGTCGCGACGGCTATTGCGGCAACGAGGACTGCGGCCAGATGTCGGCTTGGGCCGTGTTCACAATGATGGGCTTCTATCCCGCCACACCCGCTTCGGGCTATTATGTGTTGGGTTTGCCGCGTTTCCAAA
Organism: uncultured Bacteroidales bacterium; assembly: GCA_946610645.1. Classification (GTDB taxonomy): domain Bacteria; phylum Bacteroidota; class Bacteroidia; order Bacteroidales; family F082; genus Limimorpha. Next base: position 4,942 of record CAMOCK010000001.1, on the reverse strand, counting down.
ACGTGAAGCTGACGATGGAAAACGGCAAGGCGTTTGAAGTCATCGCCAAGAACCTGAGCGAGCAGAACTGCTATGTGCAGTCGGTGGAACTCAATGGCAAGCCTTTGGAGCGCAGCTATATCTATTTCGACGAAGTTCACAACGGCGGCACCTTGGAGTTCACCATGACCGACCAACCCAACTCCACTTGGGCCACGCAGCCCGAGAACTGCCCCACGGTGCGTATCGCCAAGGACAACGACATCGTCATCGTCCCGACCATCAATGCCTTGTCCGACACCTTCTTCGACACGCTGATGGTTAGCATGGGCCATCCCGTCGAGGGCGTGGAGATCTATTACACTACCGATGGTGCCGATCCGGAAGCCAACGGCGTGCCTTACGACAAGCCGCTGTGCCTCAAGGAGAACACCGTCATTCGCGCCGCAGCCAAGCAGGGCGAGCGTTGGAGCTTGCCCATCGAGGCGAGCTATTTCCTCATCGACGCACGCACCTCGGTGAAGGTCGAACACATGTTTAACAACCAATACGAAGCTGGCGGCCTCAAGGCCTTGATTGACCACCAGCGCGGCGGCGAGAACTTCCGCACGGGCGCGTGGCAAGGCTACTATGGCGTCGACCTCATCGCCACGGTCGACTTGGGCGTGTCCAAGAAGCTCAACCGCGTGGCGGGCAGCTTCTTGCAAGAGGCGTACTCTTGGATTTGGATGCCGCGTGAGGTGGAGTATTTCGTCAGCGACGATGGCAAGACGTTCCGCAGCGTGGGCAAGGTGAAGAACGACCTCCCCGTGGATATTGACGGTGCTTTTGTGCAGGAGATGGAAGTGCGTCCACGCACCACGGCTCGTTATGTGAAGATGGTGGCCAAGACCATCGGCACTTGCCCGGACGGACACGTCGGGGCAGGGCAGAAGGCTTGGATTTTCTGCGACGAGATTGTGATTGAATGACATGGGACTGCGTGACGCGAGACTTCGGGACGCGCGAAGCGACGAAATATTTGAGTCCGGCAGGCTCCGTCCCGAAGGGACGATACATTACTAACCGTAGGTCGCGACCTACGGCAGCAAGCAAACAACAAATCTAAAAATAACAAAATGAAAGAATCCATCGTGATCCTCGCCGGCGGTGGTCCGGCACCTGGCATCAACACGGTCGTAAGCACCGTGGCCAAGACCTTCCTCAAGGACGGCTATCGCGTCCTCGGCCTCAACGAAGGCTACAAGAACCTCTTCAAACCCAACCCCGATGTCATCGAAATGGACTTCCTCTATGCCGACGCCATCCTCAAACAAGGTGGTTCGGCCTTGAAAATGAGCCGCTACAAACCTAAGAACGAGGAGTTTAACACCGAGTTCTTCGTCAAGAACAACATCAAGCTGCTCGTCACCATCGGCGGCGACGACACCGCTTCGACGGCCAACCGCATCTCCAAGTTCCTGGCAAGCAGCGGTTTCCCCATCCAGAACATCCATGTGCCCAAGACCATCGACAACGACCTGCCCTTGCCCGAAGGCAGCCCGACTTTTGGCTATTATTCGGCCAAGGATGCCGCTGTGCATTTGGTGCAGACCATCTACGAAGACGCCCGCACCAGCGGCAACTGGTTCGTGGTGTCGGCCATGGGTCGCGAGGCGGGCCATCTGGCCTTCGGCATGACCTCGGCCTGCCACTGCCCGATGGTGGTCATCCCCGAGATGTTCAACAAGGCGGAAGTCACCTTCGACGCCATCATCAAGTTGGTGGTCAGTTCCATCGTAAAGCGCAAACTGTTGGGTGTCAACTACGGCGTGGCCATCATCAGCGAGGGCGTGTTCCACTTCATGAGCGACGAGGAAATCGAGAAGTCGGGGGTGGCGTTCACCTACGACGAACATGGCCATCCCGAATTAGGCAACGTCAGCAAGGCACACATCTTCAACCTGTTGCTGCAGCAAAGGCTGAAAGCTTTGGGCATCAACGTGAAGAGCCGTCCAGTCGAAATCGGCTATGGCATCCGTTGCGTCGAACCCAATGGCTACGACCTGACCTATTGCTCGCTGTTGGGCTACGGCGTGAAGAAACTCTTCGACAAGGGCGTGAGCGGTGCGATGGTGACGGCCAACCCGAAGGGCGAGATTGAGCCGCTGTATCTGAAGGACGTGGAAGACGAGAACGGCAAGATCAAGCCGCGCTTGGTGAACCTCAACGGCCCGAAGGCCGAGTTGATTTTCAACGACGGACTGCAATACCTCAGCCCCGCCGACTACGAAGCCGCCAAGGCCTACCTGCCGAATCCTGAAGGATATGATTTCAGGAAAATCTTGGGATGGTAATTATTTTGAAAGGCTGTACGGGGTCGCGGATTTCTCCGTGACCCCGCCTCTTTCCGTGTTGACGATACAACATTTTTGGGGAAACAAGCCTGATTCTTTCGCTTAATGCGCCATTTGTGGTTTGGACGAGCTTCACAAGGATTGCAATCACTTCTTGCTATAGCTGCGGTCGCTGGCAAAGATACTCATTTTTTGAAATAAGAAAAATCGAAAGCTGTTAACCCGACATATTTTCACCTCCATGTCGTCCAAGCCAGCACGCCTACCCCGAATGAGCGTAGTCAAGCACAGTGTATACTGATTACCAATAATAAACCCGACGGCAAACAACTAATGTCGACTTGCTGATGGCTCGTTCGCATTATTTTCGGCAGGGGTTCATACCGCCTGCCTATCCCCCTACCCCCTTACGAAGGGGGAAGGCTGTCGCCCCTTCGGGGCTAGAGTTGCCGCTGGGAGGCGGGGATTGAAATCGCCCGATGAATTATTGTCGCCCCTTCAGGGCTTATGCGTCTCCGTCGCACTTCTTTGCATCACGACATCCACCGTACCTCTTCACCGTCATGGCGGACAGGGATCCGCCATCCCCTGAGCGGCGAAGGGGCGCATTAAACGTGACTAATCCAACGACTCTGGAGCATCTTCTTCAGCCTCGTCTCGTTTCGGACGGGTTAAGCTCTTGAAGATGTCAAGAAATGAGTTCTTATTGTAGAAAAAGCCCTCATCTTCCTTCAGTTTTTCAGCCAACACCGATAGACCATAGTTGATGTACTCCTCCATCGTGAGCATCAGCATGTTCACCGTTTCATTTACCGTCCGTTGACCTTTGTCGAGGGCAATCCAATCAATGTCAGGGGTACGAGCCACTAATGACATAAACATATACTCCTTAAGTTTCGGATAGGCCTTTCTACCTTTTTTTGAATCCAAGTTGCCCCAATACTGGATGGGCTGACCACAATCTTTGATGTCGGCATATTCACCCAAGGGCTTTTGTCTTTTTGAATAAAGCCCAATAAAATAAGCCATGATAAGCACTTCGTAGGCCGCACCTAATATTTTGCCTTTTGCATCGGAAACGGCATTGGTCCCAACACCAAAATCAGCAAGCGGCTTAATCACCTCGGTTTCGTAATGCTTTTCGTACGATGGCGTTTTTCTTCCCCATACATCGAAAATGTCTTCACGATATTCTTTTTTGTTCGTAATTGCCATAACTCAGGATTTAGATGGATTCAACATAGGTACGAATAGTCGAAAGGTCTTTTTCATCGAAAGGCTTGGCCTTTTCGATGCGGTATTTCTTAGCGTCAATTTCTTTCAAACGCGAGGTGTCCAATCTGGAGTTCCCATCCGCATCTTCTATCAAGAAACTCTTGGTGACGATTACGGTTTGTTTGTTGATTCCTGCAATCACACCGAAAAAGTCGCTTTCCTTTGCCGCCGTAAACGATGACGTGGGAGCATCGAAGATTAATGGATAATCATTTTCATGTTTGACAGTAGTCAATTTGGCTACTGCAAACAGCAACGACATATACATAGTGGTCTTCAAGGCTGTGTTAGCATTGTATATGCGCGAGCCATCTGTATCTATCAGAATAATTTCAGCACTTGAATTGGGCTTTTCGACGATTTGCGCATAGCCTCTGAAATCGCCTTTGTTCAAGAGGGCAAGGTATTCATTGGTGACCTCTTCAAGTTGGTCCAAGAAATCCCTTTTGTTCTTTTTCTTTGCCTCCTTGAATGACTCAAGAATTCTCAAAATGGCTTGGCTTGTCCTAGTATACATTGCAGCAGAAGAATCGGCTGAAATCTTGGAGAATTGTGTTCTATAATCATCCAACACGTCCTTATGCTTTTTGATTTGCGCATCCAAGAAGTCCGAACGGCGTTCTGCATCAGACCTCGCCTTCCACCATTCCGATATGCTGTTATATGCCGACACCAGTTCGTCTTCCGAAAGCCCATCTGTCTGCGCAAGAATCTGTTTTTTCTTCTCTTCTTCTTGTTCAATATTTGACGATAACCTATCAATGAAAGCGTGCTTATTCAGGTTATCTCGTATAGCATTATCAATAAAGCCATTCAACCTATTCAGGAACTTCATATTGTTATGAAGGACTGAATACCGGTCATACAGTTCCTTGACGTAAGCATTTTTGAACAACGGTTCCACCTCTACCTCTTTTTCTTCCTCACTTTCCAACGAGGCCAAATAATCTTCGAGACGCTTTTTCATGAATAGATAAGGCTCGGAGTCTTTCGGTGCAGGGCGACCACAAACTTTGCAAAACTCCTCGTCCAACATCTCGCGCATGGTATTCTCATCGGGAATGTCAATCGCCAAAGGTACATGGCCATGGCTTAAATCCCTGTTGATTTGAGCGAGGATCTTTTGGGCACCGATTTCTTGGTCGTACTTGCTTTGCTGCTTCCGCTGCTCTTTATCGAGACGACCAACCAAATTACGGTATTCCTCTGCTATTGGCTCATATCCCATCAGGACCCACATATCATCCAGCAAGCGGAAGGTGTAGTTCTCATTAAGTTCTCTTTGGACCTGCTCTTTTTGTGCTTTTAGGCTTGCCAGCCTTGAATTGGTATCCACTAACAAACTCGATGCT